>CAJUBX010000045.1 GCA_910585165.1 uncultured Oscillibacter sp.
GCCGGGACTTCATGATCGGCAAGGGCTTCACCTACTGCATTCCCCCCTTCATGATCCACGGCAACGTGGTGGAGGGCGTGATGTCCCAGACGGACATGGACGGCATGATGTACAAAATCGAGGGGGAGGACCTGTACCTCATCGGCACCAGCGAGCACTCCATGATTGGCCGCTTCATCGACCAGATTGTCCCCAGCGAGACCCTGCCCCAGACCCTGACCTCCTACTCCCCGTGCTTCCGCAAGGAGAAGGGGGCCCACGGCATCGAGGAGCGGGGCGTGTACCGCATCCACCAGTTTGAAAAGCAGGAGATGATCGTAGTCTGCAAGCCCGAGGAGTCCCCGGAGTGGTACGAGAAGCTGTGGCGCTACTCCGTGGAGCTGTTCCGCTCCCTGGATATCCCCGTGCGGCAGCTGGAGTGCTGCTCCGGCGATTTGGCGGACCTGAAAGTCAAAAGCTGCGACATCGAGGCCTGGTCCCCCCGGCAGCAGAAGTACTTCGAGGTCTGCTCCTGCTCCAACCTGGGGGACGCCCAGGCCCGGCGGCTGCGCATCCGCTACAAGGACGAGAGCGGCAGGACCCAGCTCTGCCACACCCTCAACAACACCTGCGTGGCCCCGCCCCGGATGCTCATCGCCTTCCTGGAGAACAATCTGCAGGCCGACGGCACCGTGGTCATCCCCGAGGTTCTGCGGCCCTACATGGGCGGGACGGAAAAGCTGATCCCCGCCGCCAAATAAAGTTGCAAAAGCGACCGGATTCCAGCCGAGAAAAGCGGCGGAGACGGCCTGGGGATGGATTTCAGCCGGAAAAACGGCCCCATTCCGGTCTGGGACCGGAAAGCGCTACGGCGCAAGGGATTCCGGGATCGTCCGAACAGCCCCCACTTCTTTATGAAAGGAAAGCGAACTATGGCAGGAAAAGCCTCCGGCTTCATGTCGGAATTCAAAACCTTCATCGCCCGGGGCAACGTGATGGATATGGCGGTGGGCGTCATCATCGGCGGCGCGTTCTCCAACATCACCAATTCCCTGATTAACGACATCGTCATGCCCGTTCTGGGCATCTTCACAAGCTCCGTTTCCTTCGCGGATTTGTCCGTGCAGATTGGTCCCGCCGTCGTGGCCTACGGCAACTTCATTCAGGCGGTGCTGAACTTCCTGATTATGGCCTTTGTGGTGTTCTGCCTGGTAAAGGCCATCAACGCCTTCCACCGGAAAAAGGAGGAGGCCCCTCCCCCGCCGCCTCCCGGCCCCTCGGCGGAGGAGAAGCTGCTGACGGAAATCCGGGACCTTCTGAAAAACAAATGACGGAGGACATCCTCCGGCAGGGGCTGTCCGCCCTCTCCCTCCCCAGCGAAAGGATTCCGGCCCTGCTCCGCTACGGGGAGCTGCTGGCGGAGAAAAACAAGGTGATGAACCTCACCGCCATTACGGACCCGGAGGAGGTCGCCCGGCTCCACTTTCTGGACAGCGCCGCCCTGCTGGCCCTGGCGGACTTCCGGGGGGAGTCCGTTGTGGACGTGGGCACCGGGGCGGGCTTCCCCGGCCTCCCCCTGCGGATTCTGGAGCCCTCCATCCGCCTGACCCTGCTGGACGCACAGCGCAAGCGGGTGGATTTCCTACAGGAGGTCTGCGGGGAGCTGGGGCTTTTGGACGTGGAGTGCGTCCACGGCCGGGCGGAGGAATTCGCCGCGTCGCGGCGGGAGAGCTTCGGCCTGGCGGTGAGCCGGGCGGTGGCGGCCCTGCCGGTGCTGGCGGAGCTGTGCCTTCCCCTGGTAAGAGTGGGGGGTAAATTTCTCGCCATGAAGTCCGTGGACACCGCGGAGGAGCTGAACGCCGCCGGACGGGCCGTAAGCCTTCTGGGGGGGCGGCTGGAAAAGCCCCTGGATTATGTCATTCCCGGCACAAACATCCCCCGCCGGCTGGTGATTATTACAAAAATTACCGAAACGCAAAAAAAATACCCCAGAACGTTTGCAAAGATCAAGAAGAATCCGCTATAATAGAAAGCGCGAAATCAACCGTTAGGAAGGGAGGCGCGTTCCATGGCGGGCCAATGCGTGGCCGTGGTCTCCGGCAAAGGGGGCACGGGCAAGACCTCCTTCACCGCCGGAGTGGGCTCCGCCCTTGCCCAGCTGGGACGGAGGGTGCTGTGCGTCGACTGCGACGTTGCCCTGCGGAACCTGGACCTGGCCCTGGGCCTGACGGACCGGGCCATTATGGACTTTACCGACGTGGCCCAGGAGCGCTGCTCCCTGGACATGGCGGCGGTGGAGCACCCGGACCTTCCGGGCCTCTTTCTGCTGACCGCCCCCGCCCGGAGCCGGGGCCGCCCGGTGACCCAGGAGCAGATGGCCCGTTTGCTGGACGCCGCCCGGGAACGGTTCGACTACTGCTTTTTGGACGCCCCGGCGGGGCTGGACGGCGGGTTCCTTCTGGCCTCCTGCGCCGCGGACCGCTGCGTGGTGGTGTCCACGGCGGACGCCTCCTCCCTGCGGGACGCCCAGCACACGGTGATGGAGCTGCACCGCTTTCCCACCGGGCGGCTGCACCTGGCGGTAAACCGGGTGCGCCGGAAGATGCTGCGCAGCATGCACGCCACCATTGACGACGCCATCGACCGGGCGGGCCTGCCCTTGATCGGGGTCATCCCCGAGGACGACGCCCTTCCCCTCTCCCTGAACAAAGGCGTTCCCCTGCTGCTGGGCAGCAGCCAGGGGGCGGCCGCCGCCTGCCGCAACATTGCCCGGCGGCTCCAGGGAGAAAAGGTCCCCCTGCTGCGGATACGGTAAGAGGCCGTATTCCCCGGCGGGGAATGCTGGATTGGCAGGGATTTTCCCGCGGGAATCCTGACCGCCGGGACAGCGTTCAACGCTTGCGAATACAGCTTCCAAGTTATGAAGATAGAAAGGAGCACGACATGAACATCGCGCTGATGGCCCATGACAACAAAAAGGAGCTGATGGTCCAGTTCTGCACCGCCTACGCCGGAATCCTGGCCCGGCACCAGCTCTACGCCACCAACACCACCGGCCATATGATCGCAGACTCTACGGGTCTGGACGTTCACTGCTTCCTGACCTACGCCCACGGCGGCAGCCAGCAGATTGGGGCCCGCATCTCCTACAACGAGTTTGATTTGGTGCTGTTCTTCAACGACCCCGCCAACGAGGAGCGGGCGGAGGACATCCCCTATATCTCCCGCCTCTGCGACCAGAACCGCGTTCCCTTCGCCAGCAACATCGCCACGGCGGAAATGCTGGTTTTGGGCCTGGCCCGGGGGGACCTGGATTGGCGCTTGATTGTCAACCCCTCCAGCGCCCGCCCCCTGGCCTGATAGGGTTTCTTGCCGCCCCCCTCTCCGGCGGAGGCGGCGGCGGTTCATGGCTCCGGAATACGGAGGCTCCCTGTATAACTGCGCCCAAAATCCCGCTTTCCAGGCGGCTCCCTCCCCTGGAGGAACGGCTTGACATTTGCGGAAAAAGCGCATATAATCACAGCGGTTTCACCGCAACGACGCCGCAGCAGTACTCCATGCGCCATCCCCCAGAGAGGGGCCCCACGGCTGAAAGGGTCCCGCCTGGCTTGGAAGAAGGACAGCGGCGGAGCGGGGGCGGAAACGCCCACGGCTCCCTCCCCGTACCAGGAGGCAAAAAGGAGGCGCAAGCCTTGAATTTGGGTGGCACCACGAAGCGATGAGCGCTCTCGTCCCAATGCTCTATGGGACAGGAGCGCTTTTTTACGGCTGAATTGAGGGAGAAAAATAAGAGCCGATCCGTGAATAATACGTGCGCAGACTGCGCCGTCAGATTTCGTGCCGGACAAGGCGAATGTCCGCAGGCGGGCCGACGCCCGGCAAGAACATCCAACGAAGGTTGGCCCGAAATATGCAAGCTGTGTGCGGATTATTTGCGGATAGGTTCTAAGTGAAAAAGCGCCCTGCTGCCGCCTTCAGCCCTTTTTCCCGCCCCTGGCGGGGCAGCCGAAAAATTTGGCAAATTGTAGCACAAAAGCCGGCGCTTTTATGCTATAATCAATGTTCAGCAAATTCAATTTGTGAGAGGGAATAAAAATGGCGCTCATTATCGTAGTGATTATACTTGCTGTGGTGATTGCAGCTCGAAGCAAATATAAAAACAAATCCAATGCCGGAGCATTTTTCTTTGAAAACAATTGCCTGGTGTTAAATACAGGAATCCCGTATTCCATTCCATTTCAGCAAATCGAATGTGTAGAATTACACTACAATTCATGGGAATTGGAGCATAAGCTGTCTTACGGCCTGTGGGTCCGGGTTATCAAAAAAGACGGCACGGCGAAAAAGGTTTTTTATAAGGGCTACCGGACAGCCAGGTTAGCATTGCCATGCGACATGAAATCCGCGTTGGAGGAAAATGGACTGCGCGTTATAATGGTTGATAAATAAAAGCGGATTTCAGCTTGCGGAGGCAATAACCGTCAGGGGCGCGGCAGCGCCCTGGGCTGCCGCGCCTCCCGGCCGCTCCCCGCCGGATTCAATACCTGGCATCCCAACCTGGCATCCCATCGCCACTGCACAAACCGCCGCGAATGCACCGCAGGAAATCCGGCGAACCCGCATATGCGACCTGGACTTGTTGAAAATCCTGCGTTGAATCACAGCGGACCCCGCCGGCCTTGCAAAGACCTTTTGAAAAATCCAAACAGACAAAAGGAGCAGCGTTATGGCAAAACAGACCCCCCGTACCCTCTCCGGCTTCATGGAGCTCCTCCCCGCCCCCCAGCGGCAGATGGAGCGGATCATGGAGATTCTCCGGGAAACCTACAGCCTCTATGGCTTCACCCCCCTGGACACCCCGGTCATCGAGGCCAGCGAGGTGCTGCTGGCCAAGGGCGGCGGCGAGACGGAAAAGCAAATCTACCGCTTTCAAAAGGGAGACGCCGACCTCTCCCTCCGCTTCGACCTGACCGTCCCCCTGGCAAAATACGTGGCCCTGCACTACAACAACCTCACCTTCCCCTTCCGCCGCTTCCAGATCGGCAAGGTCTACCGGGGAGAGCGGGCCCAGCGGGGCCGCTTCCGGGAGTTCTATCAGGCGGACATCGACGTAATCGGCGACGGAAAGCTGTCCATCCTCAACGAGGCGGAAATCCCCGCCATCATCTACCGCACCTTCTCCGCCCTGGGGCTGAAGCGCTTTTGCATCCGCGTCAACAACCGCAAGATTCTGAACGGCTTCTACGCCATGCTGAACCTGACGGAGAAGGCCCAGGACATCATGCGCACCGTGGACAAGCTGGACAAAATCGGCTTTGAAAAGGTGGAGGCCATCCTCACCGGGGACCTGGGGGTCTCCCGGGAGCAGGCCCTGGAAATTCTGTCCTTCATCTCCATCAACGGGGAAAACCAGGCAGTTCTCACCCAGCTGGAGGACTACCGGGGCCGGGACCCCCTCTTTGACCAGGGGCTGGAGGAGCTGAACACCGTGGTGAAGCACCTGGGGGCCTTCGGCGTTCCGGCGGAAAACTTCGCCGTGGATTTGACCATCGCCCGGGGGCTGGACTACTACACCGGGACGGTATACGAAACCGTCCTGCTGGACCACCCGGAGATCGGATCCGTCTGCTCCGGCGGGCGGTATGATAACTTAGCGGAATATTACACGGATAAACAACTTCCCGGAGTGGGAATTTCCATCGGCTTGACCCGGCTGTTCTACGTTTTGGGGGAGCAGGGCCTGCTGAACCCGGACCTGCCCACCGCTCCGGCGGACGTGCTGATTCTCCCCATGACGGAGGACCTCTCCGCCGCGATTGCCTTCGCCACAGAGCTGCGGAATAACGGTATCCGGGCCCAGCTCCACTGCGAGGAGAAGAAGTTCAAGCAGAAGCTCTCCTACGCGGACAAGCTGGGGATTCCCTATGTGGTCTTCCTGGGAGAGGACGAAATCAGCGCCGGGGTGGCCGCCTGCAAGGACATGGCCACGGGGGAACAGACCAAGCTGGACCCCAAGGCCACCATTTACCGCATCAAGGCGGGGCTGGACGCGCGGAACCGGGGAAGCGTTATCCGGGAGTGAAATCCATGACCGCGTTTTGGAAGGCCCATAAAAAGGCCCTCTGCTGGGGCCTCGCCGGACTGCTGGCGGCCTGGTGCCTCTGGTACGCCCGTCCGGTGGATATCCATTTTCTGCTGGGGGACAACCTGCCGGATACCAGCAGCTATGTGATTCATATCATGCACACCTACGGTCCCCCGCCTCGGGTGGCCGCCCCGAAGGACGCTCAGGAGCAAGAGGCCCTGACGGCGGAGCTGATAAGCAGGCTGGAGGACCTCCGCTTCCACCGCTCCCCCCTGGAGCCCCTGCTGCGGCTGCTGCCCACTATGGGCCGAAGCGCCCGGAACCTGGACGGGGAGACGGATTACAGCATCCACCTCACTTTTCACCGCATCCGGCCCCAAGAAGAGTGGGAGCCGCTTTTATCCCTGATGTTCTGGGTTGACCGCTGGTCCTACGGCCCCTATAACAAGCTGCCCCTCTACGTCTTACACGGGCAGGAGAAGGGCCGGGAGCTGGGGGCCTGGCTCTGGGAATTGGCCGGAGATTATAATAGCATTTCGTAGTATTTCTATTTTTAATTCCAATTTGTATTTATAAATTCACCGTTTTACGGGAAAGGAAGCCAACACTATGACACAAAACCGCACCCATACCTGCGGCGAGCTCCGCGCCGCCGACGCCGGAAAGGCCGTCAAGCTCTCCGGCTGGATGGAAAACATCCGGGAGGTGGGCTCCGAGCTGGCCTTCGTCATCCTCCGGGATTTCTACGGCACCACGCAGATCGTCGCCGAAACGCCGGAGATGGTTGCCCAGTTCAAGGCCATCACCAAGGAATCCACCATCTCCGTGGAGGGACTCGTCCGGGAACGGGCCAGCAAAAACCCCAAGCTCCCCACCGGGGACATTGAAATCGTCCCTGAAAAGGTGGAGATCCTGGGCCGCTGCCAGCACAACGAGCTGCCCTTCCAGGTGAACCGCAGCCGGGAGGCCGACGAGGCCCAGCGGCTCAAGTACCGCTATCTGGACCTGCGGAACCCGGCGGTAAAGGACAACATCGTCCTTCGCTGCCAGGTGGTCTCCGCTATCCGGGAGGCCATGACCAGGCACGGATTTTTGGAAATCACCACGCCTATTCTCACCGCCTCCTCCCCCGAGGGGGCCCGGGACTATCTGGTCCCCGCCCGGAACCACCCCGGGAAATTCTACGCCCTGCCCCAGGCTCCCCAGCAGTTCAAGCAGCTCCTCATGACCTCCGGCTTTGACCGCTATTTCCAGATTGCCCCCTGCTTCCGGGACGAGGACGCCCGGGCGGACCGCTCCCCCGGCGAATTCTACCAGCTGGACATGGAGATGGCCTTCGCCAGCCAGGAGGACGTGTTCGCCGTCATCGAAGACGTGCTGCCCCCCATCTTCGCCAAGTACGGCAAGTACGATACCGCCTCCGCCGCCCCCTTCAAGCGCATCCCCTACCTGGAGGCCATGGAGACCTACGGCACCGACAAGCCGGACCTGCGCATCGACCTGACGGTCCAGGACGTGACGGAGCTGCTGGGGGACTGCGGCTTCCCGCCCTTCGAGCATCAGACCGTGAAGGCTGTGGCGGTGTCCGGCTTTGAGGGCACCCGCAAGCAGATTGACAAGCTCTGCACCGACGCGGAGGTTCAGTCCGGCCACAAGGCCTACTGGTTCCGGGTGGATGAAAAGGGGGAGATCGCAGGCGGCATCGCCAAATTCGTCCAGCCCATAAAGGACCAGGTGGCCAAGGCCCTGGGCCTGGAGCCCAACACCCTGGTGGCCCTGTCCGCCGGGACGAAGGCCGCGGCCCAGAAGACCGCGGGCGTGCTGGTGAAGACCCTGGGGGCCTTCTGCCCCAACCACTTCCAAAAGGAGCAGTACGCCTTCTGCTGGATTGTGGACTTCCCCATGTTTGAAATCGGAGAGGAGAGCGGCGAGCTGGAGTTCTGCCACAACCCCTTCTCCATGCCCTCCGGCGGGCTGGAGACGGTGGAGAAGGCCGTTGCGGGAAAGCTCGATCCCCTGTCCATCACCGCCGACCAGTACGATCTGGTGTGCAACGGCGTGGAGCTCTCCTCCGGCGCGGTGCGCAACCACGACCCGGAGATTATGGTCAAGGTCTTTTATATGGTGGGCCTGGAGGAGAAGGACGTGAAGGCCAAGTTCCCCGCCATGTACAACGCCTTCACCTACGGCGCGCCGCCCCACGCGGGCATCGCTCCGGGCATCGACCGGATGGTCATGCTGCTGGCGGGAGAGGACTCCATCCGGGAGATCATCCCCTTCCCCATGAACAAAAACGCCCAGGACCTGATGATGGGCGCGCCCAGCGAGGTGGAGCCCCGCCAGCTGGAGGAGCTGCATATCGCCCTGGTAAAGCCGGAGGCGTGAAAAACCGGGCGGCCGTCCTTTTCGGCGGCCGCCCTCTTGACAAGTTCCCAAAAACATGATAGAGTGGCAGACGTTCAAAGGCTGCAAAGGGGAGAAGCCTCCCCCGTTCCGGTCAAGAGAGAGGGCGCTTGGTGCGAGCCCTTCCGGAAAGGGGAACGCTTGGCGCCCCTGAGCCGCGGGGAGGAAATGCCCCGCCGGCCTCCCGCCGTTACCGGGCAGAGCGTCCCCCGTATTCCGGGGGGAATTCAGGTGGAACCGCGGACCACACAAGTTCGCCCTGAGCCAAGGGAGGCTCGGGGCATTTTATTTTTTAAGGAGTGTATGACTATGGACAACCGGCAAAAGACCATGGAAAAAATCGTCGCCCTGTGCAAGGGCCGGGGCTTCGTATTCCCCGGCAGCGAGATTTACGGCGGCCTCGCCAACAGCTGGGACTACGGCCCCTTAGGCGTGGAGCTCAAGAACAACGTCAAGCGGGCCTGGTGGAAAAAATTCGTCCAGGAGAACCCCTACAACGTGGGCCTGGACGCCGCCATCCTCATGAATTCCCAGGTCTGGGTGGCCTCCGGCCACGTGTCCACCTTCAACGACCCCCTCATCGACTGCAAGAGCTGCAAGATGCGCCACCGGGCCGACAAGCTGGTGGAGGGCTTCGTCCAGGAGAATAACCTGGACGTAAACGTGGAGGCCATGTCTCAGGAGGACCTGGTGGCCTTCATCCGGGAAAAGGAGGTCCCCTGCCCGGGGTGCGGCAAGCACGACTTCACCGACATCCGCCGCTTTAACCTGATGTTCAAGACCCACCAGGGCGTGACGGAGGACTCCGCCAACGAGGTCTACCTCCGGCCCGAGACCGCCCAGGGCATCTTCGTCAACTTCCCCGCCATTCAGCGGACCACCCGCCGCAAGCTCCCCTTCGGCGTGTGCCAGGTGGGCAAGAGCTTCCGCAACGAAATCACCCCGGGCAACTTCATCTTCCGCATCCGGGAGTTCGAGCAGATGGAGCTGGAGTTCTTCTGCAAGCCCGGCACAGACCTGGAGTGGTTCCAGTACTGGCGGACCTACTGCCACGACTGGCTGGTGGGCCTGAACGTGAAGGAGGAGAACCTGCGCCTGCGGGACCACGAGCCCGAGGAGCTGGCCTTCTACTCCAAGGCCACCACGGACTTCGAGTACCTCTTCCCCTTCGGCTGGGGCGAGCTGTGGGGCGTGGCGGACCGGACGGACTACGACCTGAGCCAGCACCAGAAGCACTCCGGCCAGGACCTCACCTACTTCGACCAGGAGAAGAACGAGCACTATATCCCCTACGTCATCGAGCCCTCTCTCGGCGCGGACCGGATGACCCTGGCGCTGCTGGTGGAGGCCTATGACGAGGAAGTGGTGGACGCGGCCAAAAACGATGTGCGCACCGTCATGCGCTTTCATCCCGCCATCGCCCCCTTCAAGGCGGCGGTGCTGCCCCTTTCCAAAAAGCTCAGCGCCAAGGCCCAGGAAATTCAGCAGGAGCTGTCCAAAGATTGGATGGTGGACTTCGATGAGACCGGGTCCATCGGCAAGCGCTACCGCCGGGAGGACGAGATCGGCACCCCCTACTGCGTCACCGTGGACTTCGACACCGTGGGCGACGGGGAGAAGGCCGGGGACGGCTGCGTCACCGTCCGGGAGCGGGACTCCATGGCCCAGGTCCGCATCCCCATCGGACAGCTGAGAAGCTATCTGGCGGAAAAGCTGGCCTACTGAGACCGCCCTTTGGGCTGCGGGGGCCTTTTCCCCGCGGCCCCGGCTTTTTAAGAAAAAGATGAAAAAACGGTTTGCTTTGAAAAAGCGGCGGGGGCCTGTCGGCCCCGTCTGGCTCCGGTGCTGCCTCTTCGCCGCCGCCTCCTTCTGCATGGGGCTGGCCATTACCATCGCCATGCAGTGGATTTTCCTGGGGACCCTGCCCGTCGTGCTGGAGTGGGTCCTGGAGTACCCCGCCCACCTGCTGATGACCGCCCTGCTCTGGGCCGTGCCCGTGTGCGTGCTGGGCGCAACCCTGGGGCGGCTGTGGATTGCCGCCCTGCCTGTTGGGGCGGCGGCCCTGGCCCTGGCCCTGGTGGACTACTTCAAAAACGCTATCAACGGAAGCCCCCTGGAGCTGGCGGATTTCGGCCTGGCCGGGGCGGCGGGAAACGTGGCGGGCCTGGCCGGGGACCTGACGCCGCCGGAGGACTTCTACCAGGCGGCGGCGGCCTTGGCCCTCTGCGCGCTCATGCTGTTGCTCACCCGGCGGCTCACCGCCCTGGAGGGAACCGCCCGGGCCCGGGCCTGGCTGTGCTCCCTGACCCTGGCGGGGATTCTCCTCACCGGCACGGGAACCCGGGCCGTAGGCGGCTGGCTGGGGGTGGACTTTTACACCCGGATGAAGCCGGCGGAAAACCACAGCGCCCACGGGCTGACCCTCAGCCTCTGGCGGGACGCCTTTCCCCAGCCCAAAACGCCGCCGGAGGGCTATGACCAGGACTACATGCTGGAGGTGCTGGCCCGGGTGGACCAGCTGACGGAGGCCCGGACGGAGCCGGAGGTCCGGCCCAACATCCTGTTTATCCTCTCCGAGTCCTTCTTCGACCTGACCCGCCTGCCGGTGATCCGCTACGGCGGGGACCCCCTGGAAAACTTCCACGCCCTGGAGGCGGAGAGCGTCAGCGGCACCTTCCACAGCCACTATCTGGGCTACGGCACCGGATACCTGGAGATTCCCCTGCTCTACGGCCTCAGCGGCGCCGACCTGCCGCCGGGAACCAACATCTGCTTCCAGGAGCCGGAGGTCTATGAGCGCTTCGACGCCCTGGCGGAGCAGTACACCAATTCCGGTGATTATACCGCCGAAATGCTTCACGCCTTTGACAACTCTTTGTATAACTGTGTGGTGAACTATCCCCTGCTGGGCTTCCAAAACCTGTATTTCAACCTGGAAATCAAGGAGATGGACATTGACCAGCCGTACTACGGCGGGTACTACATGCGGGACGGATACCTCTTCCAGGCCATGCTGAACCGGCTGGAGGCGGCCAACGCGGCGGGAAACCGGGCCTTCCTCTTCGGCATCACCATGGAAAACCACCAGCCCTTCAAGCCGGAAAAATTCAACTACCAGTGTCAGATTCCCCTTATCGCCGACGACTTCACCCCCGCCCAGCGGGATTACCTCCGGGTCATGCTGGAGGGCATCACCCGGGCGGACCAGGCCCTGGGCTGGCTGACGGAAGCCCTCCGCCAGTACCCGGAGCCCACCATCGTGGTCTTCTTCGGGGACCACCGGCCCAACCTGTTCATGCCCGGCGGGGACACCATCTACACGCTTCTGGGCCTCTCCCCGGAAAACGACACCGCAAGCTGGACGGCGGAGCAGATCAACGACCTGTTCTCCACGGACTACCTCATCTGGGCCAACGACCCGGCCTTGCTGGGGGACCTGGCGGGAACCCGGAAGGACAGCAGCATCACCGCCCTGGGGCCCCAGCTGCTGGAGCTGACAAAGCAGCCCGTGTCCCGGTACTGGGCTTTGCTGGAGAAAATCCCGGAGGCCTCCCTCACCGAAGGCGCCCTCTACTTCCTGGACAGCCAGGGACGGCCCAGCCTCACCCGGGAGGAGGCGGAACTGAGCCCTGAGGCTTTGGAGCTGCTGGAGCTGCGGGACGCGGTGATGTACGACGCGATCTACGGCAAGCGCTATATCACCGAACAGATGAACCTGCCCCCCGGGGCATGAGAAAAGACCGCCGCCAGGCGGTCTTTTTCTATACTCAGAAGAACATCCCCATAAAGCCGTCGGGCCGCTCCTGGGCCTGGTTCCAAATCTCATAGAACAGCCCCGGGGAAATCTCCCGGACGGCATACTCTCCCTCCCCGTCCGGCGCTTTCAGCTCCCGCAGGTCTTCCGGGAAGGGGGCCGGGGCCAGGGCTCCCTCGTTCCCCCGCTCGCCGCCATAGGAAAAGGCAACCCCGCTGCGGTAAAACTCCACCCGCCGCCGCTCCCGGCGGCCTTCGTCCAGCTCCGAATAAATCAGGTAGGGCTCGTCGTCCAAATCGTGGTCCCACTCTGCCAGCACGTATTTCATATGCTTACCTCTCGAAAAAGCGTTCAATCTCCTCCCGGGAGGCCGCGGCGCTCCCCTGGGCAAAGCCGTTCCGGCCGCCGCCCCGGCCTCGAAGGACCCGGTTCAGCTCCTTCACCAGGGGGGAGATATCCTCCCCGCCGGAGCGGGCCAGGGCGTAGCTCCACGTTTCCCCCTCCCCGGCAAACACCGCCGCAAGGCCGCCGCAGGACTTCCCCACCGCGTCCGCCAGGCGGCGCACGCTGTCCGGCCGCAGGGGAGGCTGAAACACCAGCGCGTCCCCCTTCCCTGCCCGCTCCGCGGCGATGGCGGCAAAGACCGCCTGCTCCAGCTCCGCCGCCCGGTCCTTCACGGCGGAGAGCTCCGCCGCCAGCCGCTCCACCGCCGCCAGAGTCTCCAGGGGCTTCACGCTCAGCCGCCGGCCAATGGCTTTGGCCTGATCATAAGCCCCGCCCAGATACCGCAGGGCCCGGGCCCCGCAGAGAATCTCCAGCCGGACCCCCTCCCGGAATTTCTGGCAGGAGAGGACCTTGATGGGACCCGCCTGCCCCGCCGAGGCAACATGGGTGCCGCAGCAGGCGCAGCGGTCCGCCCCGGGAAATTCCACAATGCGGACCTGCCCGGCCAGCTCCTTCTTGCTCCGGTACTCCAGCGCCGCCAGCTCCGGCCGGGAGGGATAGGTAACCTCCACCGCCCGGTCCGCCCAGACAGCCTCGTTGGCAAGGCCCTCCGCCTCCATCACCTGCTCCCAGGTGAGGTCCGTGTTGTAGTCGATGGTGACGGTCTCCGCCCCCAGGTGGAAGCCCACGTTGTCACAGCCGTACAGCCGGCAGAGAATGCCGCTGATGATATGCTCCCCGGAGTGCTGCTGCATATGGTCGAAGCGCCGGGCCCAGTCCAGAATTCCCGTAACCACCGTCCCCGGCTCCGCCGGAGCAGAGCAGGTGTGGAGCACCGCGCCGTTTTTCTCGTGCACGTCCGTGACGGAAATCTCCCCCGTGGAGGTTCTCAGCGCGCCGTGGTCGGCGGGCTGGCCGCCCCCCTCAGGGTAAAAGGCCGTCTGGTCTAAAACCACCTTCCACGCCTCCCCGGCCCTCTCGCAGGAGAGGACCGTGGCGGGAAATTCCCGGAGAAAGGGGTCGTCATAGTACAGTTTCTTTGTCTCCATCCGTTTTCCTCCCGGAGCCCGGACCCACAGGCGTTTCCCGCCCGGGCATCCCGGCTCTCAATTCCAGATTTGGAAATTCCGTTCCAGCGTTCCGTCCTCCGCCAGCTCCAGCAGGCCAAGCTCCAGCTTCCACCGGAGCACCCGCAGGCAGGCCGCGTCGACAACGCTCTCCTCCAGCGTCCCGTCCTTCACGGCCTGGATGACCCTTGGTATCTGGGTGCGGTAATCCCCGGTCACCACCAGATCGTTCCCGGCCTGGAGGGCCAGCACCGCCGCGTTTCCCTCCGCCGCATACGCCTTCACCGCGTCCATGGCCAAATCGTCGGTCATGACCACGCCGTCAAAGCCCAGGTCCTCCCGGAGGATGCGGTGGACCTCCGGCGAGAGGGAGGCGGGGAGGTCCGGGTCCAT
Source organism: uncultured Oscillibacter sp. (assembly GCA_910585165.1). Classification (GTDB taxonomy): domain Bacteria; phylum Bacillota; class Clostridia; order Oscillospirales; family Oscillospiraceae; genus Oscillibacter. The sequence goes on from CAJUBX010000045.1 coordinate 14,126, forward strand.
GCACGTCACGATATTGTGGCTCACCAGCACGGCGGGCCGGGGCAGCAGCTCTTTTTTGCCGATGACCTCCTGGAAGGGGAGAAAGTCCCGCTCCAGGAAGGTCTCCATAGGCCGGTCGTCCACGGCGATTCCGGTGTGGGTGTCCTTGTTGTTCCCGTAACCGGGGAAGTGCTTCAAGACGCTTCCCAGGCCGTACAGGGACTGGCAGACCACCATTTTGGAGGCGTAGAGGGCCGCGTCCTGGGCGTTCCCTCCCGTAGTCCGGTCATAGATGAAGTCCGAGGGGTCCTCCGACACGTCCGCCACCGGGGCCAGGTTCACGTTGAAGCCCAGGCGCTTGAGGAGCAGGGCCCGCTCCTCCGCCTCCGCCTCCAGGGCAAGCCGCCCCTCCTCGCCGCTTCGCCAGAGCCTGCCGGGGGCGGAGAATTTTTTGCTCCGCAGATGGGGGTTGGAGCTGACCCGGACCACCGTGCCCCCCTCCTCGTCCACGCCGATGAGCAGGGGGATGCTCTGCGCCGCCTCCTGATAGGACCGGATCGTCTGAATAAGACCGCCGGCGGTTTTGTCCTTCGTGTCCCGGCCAAAGAGGATATAGCCCCCCAGATGGTAGGCGATCACATCCTCCACGGCGTTTTCCGCCGGAACCCGGACGAAAAAGAGCTGGCCCGCCTTCTCCGCCAGGGTCATGTCCTCCAAAAGGGCTTTCAGGGCGGCCTCTTCCGCCGCCGTTCGGGGGTCTTCCGCTTCCTCGGGGGGCTGGGGTTCCTCCGGTTCGCCGGGCTCCCCCGAGGGCTCCGGCGGGGCTTCCTGGGGAATGTCAGGCTCTTCCGGCGGCGGGGGAATCATCTCCCCGCCGCAGGCGGAAAGCAGGAGCAGGCAAAGCAAAAGCGCAAGAATCCGTCTCTTTCTCATTGCAGGCTCTCCGCCTCCGCCAGCCACAGCGCCGCCTGGGCGTCCGACGGCATTCTCCAATCCCCCCGGGGGGACAGGGACACGGTGCCGATCTTCGGCCCGTCCGGCAGGCAGTCCCGCTTGAACTGCTGGGTGAAGAAGCGGCGGTAGAAGGATTTCAGCCACTTCAAAAGGACCTCCCGGCTGTACTTCCGCCCCAGGGCGTGCTGGGCCAGGCGGAAGACCTTCCCCGGGGCGAAGCCCCAGCGGACGATATAGTACAAGAAAAAGTCGTGGAGCTCATAGGGGCCCACCAGGTCCTCCGTCCGCTGGGAAATCTCTCCCTTTACGGCGGGCAGCAGCTCCGGCGAGACGGGAGTGTCCAGAATGTCCTCCAGCACGTCATGGAGCTCCGGCTCCTCCCCGTCCCGGGAGAGGTAGCCCACCAGGTGCCGCACCAGGGTCTTGGGGATGGAGGCATTGACCCCGTACATACTCATGTGGTCGCCGTTGTAGGTGCACCAGCCCAGGGCCAGCTCGCTGAGGTCCCCGGTGCCCACCACCAGCCCGCCGCCGGCGTTGGCAATGTCCATCAGCACCTGGGTCCGCTCCCGGGCCTGGGCGTTTTCATAGGTGACGGAGTGGTCCTCCGGGTCGTGGCCGATGTCCCGGAAGTGGCTGCGGACAGACTGGGAGACGTCCACCGTCCGCAGGGAGGCCCCCATCTTCTCCGCCAGGATGACGGCGTTGTTTTTCGTCCGGTCCGTCGTCCCGAAGCAGGGCATGGTCACCGCCACGATGTCCGTCATGGGCCTGTCCAGCAGCTTCATGGCAAGGCCGGTGATCAGCACCGCCAGCGTGGAGTCCAGCCCGCCGGAAAGGCCCACCACGGCGCACTTCGCCCCGGTGTGCTCCAGCCGCTGCTTGAGGCCCAGGGAGGCCAGAAGCAGAATCTCCCGGCAGCGCTGGTCCCGGTCCTCCTTCCCCTCGGGGACAAAGGGCATGGGGGAGACATGGCGGGTGAGCTTCGTCTTTCCCTCCGTCAGGGTGAAGGTCTCCTCACAGCCGTCGTTTCCCGTTCCCTCTCCCAGAGACTGGGTCCGGCGGCGCTCATAGCCCAGGCGCTGCACGTCGATTTCGGAAACCAGCAGCCCGCCCTCAAACCGGCGCTCCGCCAAAAGGGTCCCGTTCTCCGCGATGAGCTGGTGGGCGCCGAAGACCAGATCAGCGGTAGACTCTCCCGCCCCGGCGCTGGCGTAGACATAGCCGCAGAGGAGCTTGGCGCTCTGAGTGGTCACCAGCTGGCGGCGGTAGGCGTCCTTGCCCACAAGGTCGTTGCTGGCGGAGAGGTTGCAGATAATGGTGGCTCCGTCCTTGGCCATCTGAACCGAGGGGGAGTCCGGGGACCAGAGGTCCTCACAGACCTCAAAGCCCAGAACCAGGCCGGGGACATTCTCACAGCGGAAGACCTGTCCCGCCCCGAAGGTCACAAACTCCTGTCCCAGCAGGGGGAGGCTCTCCGGCTCCGCCGGGGCGGGGGCGAACCAGCGCTTTTCGTAAAACTCACCGTAGTTGGGAAGATGGGTTTTGGGAACCACTCCCAGAATTTTTCCCTTTTGTATCACAACGGCGCAGTTATACAGCTTGTTGTTTACCCGCAGGGGCATGCCCACCGCCGTTACCACCTCCAGATTCCTTGTGGCGGCCAGGACGGTTTTCAAAGCCTCCTCCGCCTCCCGGAGGAGGGCCTCCTGGTAAAAGAGGTCGCCGCAGGTGTAGCCCGTCAATCCCAGCTCCGGCAGGACCAGGACCTTCACCCCGGCCTTCTCGGCGGAGCGCATCAGCTGAAAGGTCTGCTCGGCGTTATAGGCGCAGTCCGCCAGGCGCAGCTTCGGCGCGCCGCAGGCTACGCAGATGAATCCATCCTTCATGTTCCAAGCCTCCCGTATGGAAATTTTGAATGGTTCTATTCTATACTGTTTGTCCGGGTTTATCAAGGGGGGATAACAAACGGGACGGCTTCCGCCGTCCCGCCGCTGTATCTTATCTGCCCTTGGAGGAAAACAAATCCGCCGTCAGCAGGCCCTTCACCAGATTGGACACCCGCCCGCAGGCCGCCGCCTGGTCATAGATCGGGGAGAGGCCCGGATATTTGGGGGTCCCGTCGAGATTCCGCTCCCGGGACAGCTCCGCCCCCCACTTGTTCAGGGAGAAGGCCCACTGGTCCAGGTGCTCCAGGGGATTCTGGGGCCAGCTGTCCGAGCTGTATCCCTTGTTCAGTAACGCTCCTTGTTGAACCGTACTCCTTTACTGTTTGAATTTGTATTCCTTTACATGATTTTTATCGGCACGGAAATCACTTTCAATAAGACCGCATACGAAAAACGGGCCGCCGGAGCGGTCCGTTTTCCGTGTGTGTTTATTTTAGGAGGGAGAAAACGCATCGGGCTGGGAGTACCCTTTGCTGATTTTTACTCTACCCGAAGGTTTTTGCAAAATTATGAGGTGGGTGTAAACAGTTTGTGAATCATTTCATTTTGGCAACGAGTGTTTTTCAAATAATGCCATCCTCTTCCATAATACCCAGCCCAGAAAGGCACCGGCAGTATTCATCCCTATATCCTTGACATCGAAATTCCGCCCTACAACAAATTGAATGGATTCAATCAGTGCCGAAAGACAAAATCCCGATAAAAGGGCGGTTGGAAACCGCATCCCGTTCCAACACAGAGGGCTCAGCAGCCCAAAGGGAATAAACAGTATTATGTTTCCTATACGTTCAACAATTTCTTGAAAGGAATTTCCATTGTCAAAAAAGGCGAAGCTTACATCACCGTCAAACCAAGCAACGGCAGGTATAGGCCACCCATGGAACAGACAAACCCATACGCGATCCAGGTCTAAAGTGGCCGTAAATAATACTGCAAAATATGCAATAAGCATACAGCGCCAATATTTCAGACTGTTCTTTCCCCCAGATTTCCGTGATTCAAGATAGCAGTATCCATGATAAATCATGAGAAAAAGGCATACCGTAGGAAGTGACCAGAGGAGTTTTTTAAGTACCATATCTCAACGTGGATAATCAGGGATAACTAACAGACCCCGGCCTCACTTAAAGAAACGAAAGCAGCCCCGCCCTATAATACACCGAC
>CAJUBX010000046.1 GCA_910585165.1 uncultured Oscillibacter sp.
TTCACCAGGGAGGACTGGATTTTCTCCACCATCAGCGTGTCGTTGTTCTGGAGCAGGCGGGTCTGGGGGCCCATCTGGATGGAGATCATCCGCGTCAGCTCCAGGTCGTGGAGCTTCTTTTCAAACCGCTCGCACATCTGCACCAGGTCGTTGTACCGCTGGGCGTCCTCCTGGGCCCCGGTCTGCTCCGCCTTGGCCCGGAGGGCGGGAAGCTCATTTTCCCGGACCTGGGCCAGCTTCTTTTTCCCCGCCAGGATATACATGGTCAGTTCCTTGTAGTACTTGAGGTTCAGCTCATACATCTGGTCGAACATGGCCACGTCCTTCATCAGGGTCACCTGATGCTGCTCCAGCTCCCGGACGATTTTGTCCACGTTTGTCTCAACCTTGGAATACTGGGCCTTCATGGCCTCCAGCTTGTTTCCCGCCTTTTTGAACTTGCCGAAAAGGCCCTTTTTCTCCTCCTCTTCGCCGAAGTTCTTCAGCTCCACCACAAGCTCCGAGAGGGATTTGCCCACCTCCCCCAGGTCCTTGGTGCGGACGGAGGCCAGGGCGCTTTCGGAGAAGCCCGCCACGTTCTTCTGGGCCGCCGCGCCGTACTGCAAGATGAGGTTGGAGTCCATCACGTCGATTTTCTTGGAGAATTCCTCCACGGCCTTCTTCTCCGCCTCGGAGAGCATGGAGTCGTCCAGCTCCACCGGCTTTACCTCCGGCTTTGCCGGTTCAGGAGCGGCGGGGGTGGCGGCGGGGTCCAGGGTCAGCTCCGGCGCGGGAACGGAGGCCATCTCCGCAGCTGCTGCGGCGGCGGAGTCCAGGGTCAGCTCGGGAATTTGATTATCGCTCATAGTCGTTTTCCTCCTTTGTTGTTCTGGCTCACAGTTCCAGGCGGATGTCCGTCCCGTCGGCCTGGACAGGGTCCGCCTTCATCTCCGGCTCCGTCAGGCCCTCCCGGGCAAGCAGGGTCTCCATGACCTGGATGTCGGCGGACACGTCCAGCGCGTCGGCGCCGTAGAGGCCGTCCAGCTGCTTTTCAAAGGCTTTGACGATGGTCTCCAGCATGTCCTCCACCTTGGTTTTCGTGCCGTCGATGTTCTCCCCGGAGACTCCCGCGCCGCTCATGCGGTCGTAGGTGTTGAGGAGCTTCAAGGTGGTGGGCAGGTAGTAGTCCATGAACTTCCGAATCTGGGGGAGCTTGTCCGGGTCGTCCTTCACCGCCTGGAAGATTTTCTCCGACACCTGGCTCAGCCGCACGATGCCGGCGGAGACGCCGGGGTCGGCGATGCTGTCGTCCAGCCGCTTCATCTCACTGAGGGCCAGATTCCCATCCTTGATGACCTTGTCCAGCTCCGGGTTTCCGGTGGAGGGTTCGGGCTCTGCCTTTTTGGGGGCCTCCTCCTTCTTCTCCGCCTTCTCCGCCCCGGCGGAACCGGCCACGGCCCCCCCTCCCCGGCAGATTCCGTCCACCAGGAAAAACACCGCCGCCGATACCGCCGCCAGCAGGAGGTAAGCGGCGGTGGTGTATAAGGGCAGGAACAGCCCGCCCAGCAGCCACAGCAGCCCCACGGCGTAAAAGGGGGCGGCGGGCTTTCGTTTGGCCGTCATAGAAGAACCTCCATTCTCAATGCGGTTTGTAAGTTTTTCTATTATACTCCCCCGGCGGCCCGCCGGTCAAGCCAGGGGGCCGTAAATTCACAGTAAATTCCAAAAAAGCGAAAACGCCCCGGAGGGCGTTTTCAGGCAATGCCGTAAATTCCGCTGACCGGGTCCTGCCACAGGGGCAGCCGGGGCGGGCGGAAGGTGCACCAGACGAAGCCGAACGCCAGCCCCCACAGCGCCGCCAGGCCCAATATCTGCATCCAGCCGGAGGAGAGCTTCCCCCGTCGCAGCAGCCAAAAGTCCAGGGCGAAGGCCGCCAAATCCGCCGCGAAGAAGATGGAAACATCCACCCAGGTGATGTGACGGCCCAAAATGCCGGTATAGGTATAAAACAGCACGGGGATCAGGGCAAGCCCCGCCGTCACGCTGACGGCCCGGACCGCCAGCAGGTTTGGGTAATTCCGCCCCAGCAGCACCGCCTGGACCAGGGAGAAGAAAAACATCGGCACAAAGAGGAGCTTCATGTGCTCCCAGGTGGACTCGTTTACGGCGGAGATACAGGCCGCCCATGCGCTGCCGCCGCTCCACTCATAGACGAAGTGCAGCAGCGTCCCCAGCGCCCCGGTAAACAAAAAGCCTCCCAGCTCCCAGAAAAACAGCTTCCGCCTCATGAAACCAGCCTCCCCACAAATGAAGCTGCGGCAAAGCCGCCTCTCCATTCTGTGCGGAGGCTGGAAAAATTATGCGCGTTTAGAACCTGTATTCATAGCCGGGGAATGTCGGATGGGCGAGGGATTTTGCCGCCCTGCTAGGCAAAAAATCGCAGGAATACTTTTTGTATTTCAAGATTTTTTAACGACGCAGGGCAGCAAAAGACCCGGCCAAACGGCGTTCAACGGTTGTGAATACAGGTTCTTACATATGCTCCGGCGCGTCCACGCCGATGAGGGCCAGTCCGTTTTTCAGCACGATGCGGGCGTCGTCCGCCAGGCGCAGCCGGGCGGACGCCAGGGCGGGGGCCTCCTCCCGGATGTGGCAGGCGGTGTAGAAGCGGTGGAAGCAGCCCGCCAGCTCCATCAGGTAGCGGTTCACGTGGGAGGGGTCGTAGTTCTTCGCAGCAGCCCGGATGGTGTCCGGCCAGGCGGCCAGCTGCTTGATAAGGGCCTCCTCCGCCTCCGCGGTCAAGAGGCTCAAATCCGCCGCTCCCGGGGCGGGCACCGCCAGCCCCTCTCCCGCCAGCTTCTCAATCAGGGAGCAGATGCGGGCGTGGGCGTACTCCACATAGTAGATGGGGTTTTCGGAGTCCTCCCGGACGGCGAGGCCCAGATCGAAATCCATCTGGGTGTCCGGCTTGGCGTTGAAGAACCACCGGGCGGCGTCCACCGGCACCTCGTCCAGCAGGTCCGAAAGGGAGATGGCCTTGCCGGTGCGCTTGCTCATCTTCACCAGCTCCCCGTCCCGCAGCAGCTTCACCAGCTGCATCAGCACGATGTCCAGCTTCCCGCTGCCGTCCAGGCCCAGGGCGTCCAGAGCGCCCTTCAGACGGGCCACGTGGCCGTGGTGGTCCGCGCCCCAGATGTTGATCACCCGGTCAAAGCCCCGGGTCTCGAACTTGTTGCGGTGATAAGCAATGTCGGCGGCAAAATAGGTGTAAAAGCCGTTGGCCCGGCGGAGCACGTCGTCCTTCAGGTCCAGCTTCTCGATGTCCTTCTCCTTCTTTCCCGCCTTGAGCAGGTTCTCCCGCATGATCTCGGCGGTTTTCAGCCACAGCGCCCCGTCCTTCTCATAGGTCCGCCCGGCCTTGGTCAGAAGCTCCGCCGTCTTCGCCACCGCGCCGCTGTTGTGGAGGCTGGACTCATAGAACCAGGTGTCGTACTCGATTTTATAGCGGCGGAGGTCCGCCTTCATCTTCGGAAGGTTCACGGACAGCCCATATTCCGCCATGGCGGCCATCCAGACCTCCTCCCGGGTCGTGCCGGGGAAATCCCCCGCCTGGGCCAAAAAGTCCCTGGCCAGCTCCCGGATGTCCTCCCCCTGGTAGCCGTCCTCCGGGAAGGGATGCTCCTCCTCCCCGTAGGTGAGCTGCATGCACCGGGCGTAAATGGATCTGGCGAACTTGTCAATCTGATGCCCGGCGTCGTTGACGTAAAACTCCCGGCTGACCTCCGCCCCGCAGGCGGAGAGCACGGAGGCCAGAGTGTCCCCCAGCACGCCGCCCCGGGCGTTGCCCATGTGCATGGGGCCGGTGGGGTTGGCGGAGACGAACTCCACCATGATCTTCTGACCCTTCAGGCTGTCGGAGCGGCCGTAGTCCGACCCCTCCCGCTCCACGGCGGCGCAGACCTCCTCGTACCACCGCCGGCTCAGCCGGAAGTTCAAAAAGCCCGGCCCGGCAATTTCGGCGGAGGCAAAGAAGCTGCCCTCCAAATCCATGTGGTCCAGCAGCGCCTGGGCGATGGCCCGGGGGGGCTTGCGCAGGGCCTTGGAGGCCGCCAGGGCGAAGGTAGTGGTAAAGTCGCCGTTGGCGGCGTCCCGGGGAACCTCCACCGGGGCGGTATGGACCTCGGCTTCAGGAAGGGAGCCGTCCCCGGCGGCGGCGCGGTAGGCGGCCATGGCCAGGGCCGCGGCCTGGTCTTTGGCGTTTTGTACCATGTTCGTCATTGTTAAAACCTCTTTCTTTCCGGCTTCTTTTCTATCAGTATCACCCGTTTTCCCGGGCTCCATGCTTTCTTCGCACGCGAATCTTAAAGGCGTTCCGCCCGGTAACAGAGTGGTCCACGGAAATGGAATACCGCAGGTCCATCAGCCCCCCCTGCTCCGTCAGGCTGTGGCGGAGGCGGCTGGTCTGCACGTCGATGGCCAGCTCGCCGAAGGGGGTTTCGTAAAGGGAGGTGTGCTGCTTTCCCTCCTCGAAAACCATCTGGGAATTCACGTTCCCCGTCCGGCTCAGAATCACCTGCGGGCCCCGGATCTCAAAGGTAGTGGTGGTGCCCTCCAGGCCGGTGAGCTCACTCTCCTGATAGGAAAGGACCAGCCCCCCCTCCCCGGTGGGCGTCAGGGTGCCCTCGGTCACCAGCTCCATTCCGTCGGGCTCCATGTCCTCAAAATGCTGCTCCGACCGGATGGTCAGCAGAACGGGCAGCGCGTTCGTCTCAATACTGGTCAATGTCGATCCTCCGTGCCATGTGATGGATGTCCTCCTGTAAAAACAGGGAGGCCACGCCCTCGAAGTCCTCCGCCCGGTCGCTGACGAAGAACTCCGCCTCTCCTCTCCGGTCCGCCGGGGCCCGGAGTCCCTGGGCAGAGAGGAGGCGCTTGAGCTCAAAGGCGGACTCCTCTCCGGCGGAGACCAGGGTCACGCCGCTTCCGCAGGCGGAGGAGATGACCTCCTCCAGCAGCGGGTAATGGGTGCAGCCCAGAATCAGGGCGTCGATTTCCTGCTCCAGCAGGGGAGCCAGGTACTCCCGGGCCACCGTCTCGATAACCACGTCTCCGGGGCGGAACCGTCCGTTTTCCACCAAAGGCACAAACAGCGGGCAGGGCTGGCAGAAAACCTCCACCTCCGGGTCCAGCCGCCGCAGCGCCGCCTCATAGGCCCCGGAGCGCACGGAGGCCAGGGTGGCGATCATGCCGACCCGGCGGTTCTTCGTCACCGCCAGGCAGCGGCGGCAGGTGGGCTCCACCACGCCCACGATGGGCAGAGCGTTTTCTCCCTGAAGCACATCCAGAGAGGTAGTGGAAACGGTGCCGCAGGCGATCAGCACCGCCTTGAGGTCAAAGGACCGCAGGAAGCGCAGGTCCTGCCGGGCGTATTTCAAAAGGGTCTCCCGGGAGCGCCCGCCGTAGGGCACCCGGGCGGTGTCGCCGAAGTAGACCAGGTCCTCCTCCGGCAGGATGCGCCGCAGAACCCGTACCGCCGTCAGGCCCCCCAGGCCGGAGTCGAACACGCCGATGGGGCGTGTATCCATTGCCGTCACTCCTCTCATCAGGGGCCGTGAACCCGGCCTCTGCCGCAAATTACTCTGAGTTATGTATTATACTATGAGACTTCCTTTGCCGCAAGACAGATTTTAGTCTTTCTGCCCTCTTTTTTATATGGAATTTTTCTTAAGACTCTGTTATAATCATGCCGTATGCTGAAATCAACCGCCGCCGGCGCTGTGAGGAGGGGCTTTAACATGAAAATTGAGCTGACGGAACGGCAGTACCGTTACCTTCTGGATCTGGTCTACATAGGCAACTGGGTTCTCAATTCCACCCGGGAGGACGACCGCATCCAGGAGTACGACCAGGTGGAGAGCCTGATTTTCTCCCACTGCCTGCGCCACGGCATGGGGAAGCTGGTGGAGCTGTACCAGGGGGAGCTGATTCCCTCCCGGGCCTTCGCCAACGGCGGTATTCACGAGGCCATTGAAAACTACGAGGACGTGGTCTTTTACGAGATTCTGGCGGAGGAGCTGGCCCTGCGGGACTTGGACGGCGAGCCCCTGACCCGGGAGAATTACGGGGCTTTGATGGAGCGGATTGACACCTATCTGGACGAGTTCGACGAGCATGGAACGGAGCATATCTCCATTGACCTGGACGAATAAGCCCGGCTTTCGCCGGGGCAGCGGCGCCGCAGTTTTTGAAAAACTGCGGCGCGTTTTTAAGCCAGGCGCAGAAAGGGCCTCCCAAGCCGGAGGGAGCGGCCCATGCCGCTCCCTCCCTGTTTACACACTTTGCTCCGTCCCAGCCGCTTCCAGCATATGATCAATTAAAATTCCATATCCTTTGGTGGGATCGTTCAGCAGCACATGGGTCACAGCGCCCACAATTTTTCCGTTTTGAAGAATTGGGCTGCCGCTCATCCCCTGTACAATTCCTCCGGTTATCTCCAGCAGCGCCGGGTCCTTGACGGAAAGGACCAGGTCCCGCCCGTCCGCCGAGGACGACGACACTTTCAAAATCTCAATTTCATACTCCCGCACCTCGTCTCCCCGGACGTTTGCCAAAATCCTGGCCGGGCCCGGCAAGGCCGTTCCGGTGGGAACCGCCTCACCCGCCTGAGGCGCCTGGTTCAGCTTTCCGAAAATACCGCTTTCGGTGTTGGCGTACAGCGGCCCCAAATCGCCGCTCAAATCAAAATCTCCCCTCAGCTCCCCGGCGCAGCCCGTCTCGCCCCGCTTCACCGCCTTCACGGTGGAGGGCAGAACGGAACCGTTGGAGAAGGGCATCAGAAGCGCCGTGTCCGTGTCGGTAACGCCGTGGCCCAGGGCTCCGAAAGCTCCGGTGGCCGGGTCGTACCAGGTCATGGTGCCGATGCCCGCCATGCTGTCCCGGACCCAGGCCCCGATGCAGTAAACGCCCTCGCCGTTTTGAGAGGGCTCCACCGACAGCGTCACACGGTTTCCCGCCCGGTCAATCTGCAAGTCGGACACGCCGCCGCCGTTTTTTTGCAGAAGGGACTGGAACTGCTCCGTAGAGGTCACCGCGTCGCCGCCGCATTTGACGATAACGTCCCCGGTGCGCAGGCCGCACTCCCTGGCGGGCGTACCGCCGTCGGTGAGCTTCACCACCACCACGCCCCGGGAAAACAGCTTAATGCCCACCGTATGGCCCACGGGGACCAGCATCCGGGGCTCCGCCGCCTTTGCCGTCAAGCTCCCCCCGGCGCACAGCAAAAACGCAAGCGCCAGCGCCGCCCCGGCGCCCAGCGCCCGCTTCGCCAATCGTGAAGGTCCATACAATCAAACCACCCCTTTCCTTTTCCTTGCCGGAGGAGCGCCTCGGAAAAAAATCCGGGCCGGTTTTTTCCAAAGCGCCCATGAGCCGCCGCAAACCGTCCGCGCTCCGGCCCGCTTATCATTTGCGGAAAACGCCGGTTCCGCACATGCAAAAAGCGGCAGCGCGCCCATGGCGGCGCTTCCCTGTTCCACCGTCCCAAGGCGCGAAAAAGGCCCCGGAGGCAAACGCCCCCAGAGCCTTCCAGGTTTTTCCTGAAAATGTGTCAATCCCGCTTGTTGAAAATCTTAAAGATGTCCTCAAAGGGGTCGTCCTCGGGAACGTCCGGCTTGGGCACATCCTCCTCGCCCAGGGGCTCGGGACCCGCCGCCGGGGCTTCCTCCTCCGTCCCGCCCTCTCCGGCCATCTTGCCCAGAAGCTGGCCCGGGGCCTTCTCAAAGCCGGTGGCGATAACCGTGACCCGGATTTCGTCGTCCAGAGTCTCGTCAAAGGTCGCGCCGAAAATGACGTTCGCGTCGGGATGGACGGCGGCCTGAACCAGCCCGGCGGCCTGCTCGATTTCCTCCAGGCCGATGTCCGGGGAGCCGGCCACATTGATAAGGATGCCCCGGGCTCCGTTGATGCTGGTCTCCAGCAGAGGACTGGAAATGGCCATCTTGGCGGCCTCCTCGGCCTTGCCCTTTCCGGCGGCGCGGCCCACGCCCATATGGGCAAGGCCCGCGTCCTTCATGACGGCGGTCACGTCGGCGAAGTCCAGGTTGATAAAGCCCGTGTCCCGGATCAGGTCGGAGATGGACTGCACCGCCTGGCGGAGCACATCGTCGGCGATTTCAAAGGCGTTGGCAAATGTAATTTTCTGGTCCGTTGCGTGCTTGAGCCGCTCGTTGGGGATAATGACCAGAGAGTCCACCTTGGTTCTGAGCTCCTCAATGCCGCCCTCGGCCTGCTGCATCCGGCGGCGGCCCTCAAAGCCGAAGGGCTTCGTCACCACGCCCACGGTGAGGATGTCCAGCTCCTTGGCCAGCTCCGCCACGATGGGAGCCGCGCCGGTGCCGGTGCCGCCGCCCATGCCGGCGGTGATGAACACCATGTCCGTCTCCTCCAGGGCCTTGGCAATCTGGTTCCGGCTCTCCTCGGCGGACTTGCGGCCCACCTCCGGGTCGGAGCCTGCGCCCTGCCCGTGGGTCAGCTTTTCGCCAATCTGAATCTTATAAGCGGCGCTGGAGATGTTCAGCGCCTGCTTGTCCGTATTTACGGCCACAAAGTCCACGCCCTTGGTCCCGGTGCTGACCATGCGGTTCACCACGTTATTTCCAGCGCCGCCGACACCGATTACCTTGATATTGACAACGGTATCGGGACTGCTTTCCAAACCAAATGCCATAGTGCTGCCTCCTGCTATCATTTGTGCGGCCGCCCGGGCCGGGCTCCGCGATTCACCGCCGCCCAGCTTGAGACGGGGAAACTCCATCTATTTTTCTATTGTAAGCCACTTTTTCCCTCCGGTCAAGTGCCTGTTTTACATTCGACGCAAATTCTCAAAAAAACCTGTTCCAACCTTCCGCTTTAACGTTCGCCCGGTATCAAAAACACCCGGCCGCTCTCCAGCCGCAGGTCGATGGTGCCGGTCATGTTGCTTTGAATTTTCTCGTCCTCCAGCGTGGCCGTCAGCTTCTTCAGCTCCCACTCGTAGTCCGCCCCATAAGCCATCCGCACCGTGAAGCGGCCAATGTAATCCATTTTCAAGTCGCCCAGATCGTCCAGCCGGATACCGTCCACGTTCTCCGTCAGTCCCGCCGCCTCCAGGGCCTTCAGAAGATTCAGAAGGCTTGTCTGCTGGGAGGCGTACTCCGTGGCCAGAGCCAGGGAGGTTCCCACCGAGGGGGCCAGAAGCTGGCAGCCGGAGATGAGGCCGTACTGCCCCGCCGCCTCCTCCGGGAGCTGCTCCACAATCTTGCCGCTGCCGCTGACAAGCCAGGCACTTCCGTCCTGAACCAGGGCGAAGGGCCGCCCGCTCTCCCGGACCTCTATGAGCAGGGTGTCCGGCAGCTTCCGGTTGATGCGGATATCCTCGATATAGGGAAGCTTCCTGGTAATGGCCCGGACAATGTCATACTTGTTTAAAAGGTACATGTTGGACCCCGGCTCTACGCCGGAGGCCGCCTGTATTTCCTCCGCCGTGTAGCGCTTTTGTCCGGTGACGACAATGTCCCTCACCCGGAAAAACAGCGTCATGGCGGCAATGATCGCCCCGCAGATCAGCAGAACGGACAGCAGCTTATAGAGGAAGCCGAAACTTCCCCGTCCTCTGCGCCGCTTTTTGTGTTTCCGTCCTGCCATGGCCCCGCTCCAATTCCATCATCTATTATCATCTGTCCGCAGGGGGCCCCGTGCATGCGGCCCCCTGCGGCCTCTTTTAAGGAAGCGCTGATTAAATCAACATGTGCAGATTTGCGCCGGAAATTTTCATCCGGCAAGGAAGAAAGCCGCAGGAATCCTGACGGATTTCAAGGTTTTCTGACGCAGGCCAGGGGAAATTTATGTCGTAAAGATGTGCGTGGGGATTTATTCAGTGGTTCCTTAATGCTCCCGCCAAAAGGCCTCCGCTCCCAGGGCCCGGAGGTCCCGGGCAATATCCTCGTAGCCCCGGGCGATGTGGCTGGTCTCGGAGATTTCCGTCTCCCCCTCCGCCGCCAGGGCCGCCACGCACAGCGCCGCCCCGCCCCGGAGGTCCGTACAGCGCACCGTCGCGCCGTGGAGGCGTTCCACCCCCGTCACCACCGCCGTCCGGCCGGAAACCTGGATTTTTGCCCCCATGCGGCCGAGCTCGCCCACATGGCGGTAACGGTTTTCAAACATGTTCTCCTCAAATACCGCCGCTCCCCGGCATTTCAGCAGCGCCGCCATCAAAATGGCCTGGGCGTCGGTGGGAAAGCCGGGGTAGGGGGCTGTCCGCACCGGGCGCACCACCGCCGGGCGCTCCCGGCTGGTGCAGGCGATGCCTTCCTCCCCTGCGCGAATAGAGCAGCCCGCCTCCCGCAGCACGGCGGTGACGGTGGACAGATGCTCCTCCCGGGCCCGGCGGAGAAAGACCTCTCCCCCGGCGGAGGCCGCCGCACAGAGATAGGTGGCCGCTACGATCCGGTCCGGCATAATGGTGTAAGTACAGCCGTGGAGGGGCCTTCCTCCTTCCACGGACACCGTAGAGGTCCCCGCTCCGGTTACGTTCGCCCCGCAGGCGGTGAGGAAGTCCTGGAGGTCCACGATCTCCGGTTCCTGGGCCGCGCCTGCAATGGTGGTGACGCCGGAGGCGCCGCAGGCCGCCAGCATCAGATTTTCCGTAGCTCCCACGGAGGGGAGGCTCAGCACAATCTTCCGCCCCTGGAGTCGGGGGGCTTTGCAATGCAGAACGCCTCCCGCGTCGTCAATCTCCGCCCCCAACGCCCGGAGGCCGGAGAGATGGAGGTCGATGGGCCGGGGCCCCAGCTCGCAGCCGCCGGGATAGCTCAGCTCCGCCTGGCCGCACCGGGCCAGAATGGCCCCCAGGAAGATGGCGGAGGACCGCATCTCCCGCATCAGCGCCTCGGAAACGGCGCAGCCGCTGAGGCTCCGGGCATCCACCGCCAGGGTGTCCTCCCCCTCCCAGCGGGCCGTGCAGCCCAGGCCCTTTAAAATACGGACCGAGGCGTCCACGTCCCGCAGGCGGGGGCAGCCCCGCAGCTCTACCTGGCCCGCCGTCAGCAGCGTGGCCGCCAGGATGGGCAGCACGCTGTTTTTCGCCCCCTGAATTCCGGCCTCGCCCTCCAGGCGGCTTCCGCCTTTTACAATCAACTGGCTCATGTCCGTCCCTCCGCTCCAAGAATGGTATCACGCTCCATCCTATGGGCGGGAAAGAAAGGTTGTTACTTTTGAATCTCCAGCACCGTCCGGTAGATGCGCTCCGCCGCGTCCCGGATGCCCAGGCGGGCCATGGCCTCCTCCATTCCCCGAAGACGGGCTTCATCGTGAAGAATGCCGCAGGCCGCCTGGAACAGAGCCTGGCCGGAGCACTCCGGCTCCGTCAGCACCGCCGCGCCCCCGGCCTCCTCCAGGGCCCGGGCGTTCTTCTCCTGGTGGTTGTTGGTGACGTAGGGGGAGGGAACCATCAGCGCCGGGGTCCCCAGGGCCGTCAGCTCGCTGATGGTGGAGGCCCCGGCCCGGCAGATGACCAAATCCGCCGCCCGCATTACGGGGGCCATGTCATAAATGTACTCCCGCAGCTGCAAGGCCGGGCAGGCTCCCAGGTCCACCCCCTTTTCCCGCAGCTGCTCCAGCACTATGGGGCAGCCCTGCTTCCCCGCTCCGTGGATGTGGTGGAAGGGCTGCTTTCCCGCCTCCAGGGCCAGAAAATCCGCCATCCGGCGGTTCATGCCCGAGGCTCCCAGAGAGCCCCAGAAGGAGACGATCAGGGGCCGCCCGTCGTCCACGCCCAGGGCCTTCTTCGCCTCCGCCTTGGTCATGGAAAAGAAATCGCTCCGCACCGGCGTGCCGGTGACCACCACCTTTCCGGGACGGCGGTAATGCTTCCGGCAGGACTCGAAGCCCACCATAATCCGGTCCGCGTAGGTCTCCAGCATCTGGGTTGTCAGGCCGGGGACGGCGTTGGACTCATGGACGGCGGTGGGAATCCCCATTTTTGCGGCGGCCTTTACCAGCGGATAGCTGGCATAGCCCCCGGTGCCCACCACCGCGTCGGGCTGGAAGGAACGGAGGATGGCCTTCGCCTCGCCGGGGGCCCGGATGAGGTTTCCCAAGGAGATAAGGTTGTGCTTGATCTCCGCAGGGCTGAAGGAACGGTGGAAGCTGGAGATATGGACGGTCTTGAACGCATATCCCGCCTTGGGCACCAAATCCTTCTCCAGGCCCCGCTCCGCGCCCACAAACAAAATCTGCGCCCGGGGCTCTTTCTCCAATGTCAGCTGCGCCAGGGCAATGGCGGGGTTCACGTGCCCCGCCGTTCCCCCGCAGGTAAAAATCACGCGCCGCAATGGCTTTGGCATTTAAAACGCCTCCCTTTTCATCCGTTTCGCCGCGGCACCCTCCAAAGGGGGCTGCCCTTGCCCCTTCGGGGCAATTACCCTTCTGGGCGCGGCGAAAATACCCCGGCCGCCCTTACCCGCAAGGGGTATGCGGCATTTTAGAACCCGTATTCATAACCGGAGGATGCTGGCTGAACGAGGGATTTTGGCCTCAATCGAGGCAAATTTTTCGGCGGGCTGACGCCCGGCGGAAAAATTTAACGAAGAGTGAAATCAAAAGACCCGCTCAGACAGCGTTCAGCGGTTGTGAATATAGGTTCTTAGTTTATTAGTTTATCCCGCCTTTGTGGGCTTCATCTGACGCGACACCGACAGCACGACCCCCATCTCCGCCAATTGGATGGAGAGGGCCGTACCCCCGTAGCTGAAAAAGGGCAGGGAGATACCGGTAGTGGGCAGCAGGCCCGTCACCACGCCGATGTTCAAAAACGTCTGCATGGCAATCAGCGTGATAACCCCGATCACCAGAAGGCTGCCGAAGCGGTCCCGGGCGTGGAGCGCAATCCAGTAGCCTCGGAGAATCAGCGCCGCAAAGAGGAGCATGATGATGGTGGCCCCGATAAGGCCCAGCTCCTCACAGATGATGGCAAAGATGAAATCGTTGTGCTCCTCGGGAAGGAACAAAAACTTCTGACGGCTCTTTCCAAGGCCCACGCCCAAAAGGCCGCCGGAGCCGATGGTAATGAGGCTCTGGGAGAGCTGATAGCCCTTATCCTTCATGTCTGCCCAGGGGTTCAGCCAGTACTGGATGCGGGAGGTGTTGTATCCCACCACAAACAGGGCGAAATACAGCATCCCCGCCGCCGCGCCCAGGGCTCCCAGGACCCAGGCCCAGTTGATGCCGCCCACCAGCATCAGCGCCGCGCCCACGCCCAGGATCAAAATCGCGCCGGAGAGGTGGGGCTCGATGGCCACCAGGCCCGCCGTGACGACCAGCAGGGCGGCGTAGGGCAAAACGCCGTAGCGGAAGGAGCGCATAAGGTCCTTTTTCTTCGAGATACTGTCGGAAAAGTAGATGACGATGGCCATCTTGGCAATCTCCGAGGGCTGGAAATTGAACAGCTCACCTACGCCGATCCAGCGGGTGGCGCCCTTAACCGTCACGGCCACCGGGTTTCCGGGAATCGCCACGAACACCAGGAGGAAAATGGACACGTACAGCAGCGACTTTGCCAGCCCCCGAAAGCGGCGGTAGTTGATTTTGCCGATGAACAGCATGCCGGCCACGCCCATGACGGCGAAAACACCCTGGCGGACAAACCAGTAGGTGGGGTCGTTGTTCTTGGTATTGTAATACGCGGAAGGAAAGCTGGCGGACAGCAGCATCACCAGGCCGATGGACATCAGCAGCAGCACCAGAAGACAAAACGGCAGATCGATGGGCCCCCGTGCAAGCTCCTTGCCCTCCTCCTCCAGCGCCAGCTGGCGGAGATGGAACTCCTGGCGGCGCTGGGCCTCCTCCCGGCTCAGGGGGCGGCGGCGCTTCGCCGGACGGCGCTCCGGCACGGGGAAGGGAATGACGACGCTCTGCCGGACCGGGGCGGGCCGCTGGGCCTGAACCGGCCTGCGCCGCTGCTGGGCGGGCCTTCTCTGGGGCTCCGGACGCCGCTGGGGTTCCCGCCGGGCCGCCGAACTGCCGCGTGCTGCCATACGCTTCCTCCTCCGCTTAAAATTTCAGTCTCAATATCTTCCCTGGATGCCGAACCAGGCCAGGATGCAGAACAGGGCGGTCACGCCGGAGAACACCGTCACCAGCTTCGCCTCGCTCCACCCGCACAACTCCAGGTGGTGGTGCAGGGGGGCCATTTTGAAAAAGCGCTTGCCGTGGGTAAGCTTGAAATAAGTCACTTGGATAATGTCGGACAGGGTCTCCAAAATGTAGATAATGCCCACGAAAATCAAAATCAGGGGCATATCCATGGCAAAGGCCAGGGCCGCCACCGCACCGCCCATAAAGAGGCTGCCGGTGTCCCCCATGAAGACCTTGGCCGGGTGGTGGTTGTAGCAGAAGAAGGCTGCCAACCCCCCCGCCAGGGCGGCGGGGAACAGCGCCAGGGGCAGCAGCTCCCACTTGACCGCAGCGGCGGTGAAGAATGCCATTACCACAAAGGTCACGCTGGAGGACTGGCCGTCGATGCCGTCGGTGAGGTTGACCGCGTTGACGCAGCCCACGATCACGAAGGCGGCGAACACCAGATAGAAAATCCAATTGACCTCCAGGGTCATATTGACAAAGGGGATATACAGCGCGTTGGTCAGCAGGCCCTCATAGCGCATCAGGCTGAGAAACACCACGGCGGCGGCCAGCTGGAGAATGAATTTCTGCCGGGCCGTCAGCCCCTCGTTCTGGTGCTGGCGGACCTTGCGGTAGTCGTCCACAAAGCCGATGAGGCCGAAGATCAGGGCGAACAGATAGACGTACAGGTGGGCGAATTCCCCCCGCAGCATGCTCTCCCAGCCCATGATAAAGGCCGTCACGCCGGAGCCGATGATGAACATGATGCCGCCCATGGTGGGCGTGCCCGCCTTTCCGGCGTGCCACGCAGGGCCCTCTTTTCGAATCTCCTGCCCCGCCTTCAGCTTCCGCAGCTCCGCGATGACGAATTTTCCCAGGACCAGGGTCAGCAGAAAGCCCGCCCCCATGGCCAGCAATACCATAACAATCATAATTTTTCCTCTCCCCCGCCCGTTTTCCCCGGGCGGCTCTTTCACTCAGCGCAGATAGTCCGCGACGATCTCCCGTTCGTCCATGTGGCGCTTCTCATGGCCCACCTCCTGGTAGGTCTCGTGGCCCTTGCCGCAGAGAACCACTACGTCCCCCGCCCGGGCGTGGTCCAGGGCCCAGCGTATGGCCTCTACCCGGTCCTCAATGACCTTGAAGGGAGTTCCGGTCCCCTCCAGCCCCGGGAGGATATCGGCGATAATGTCCGCCGGGCGCTCGGTCCGGGGGTTATCGGTGGTGACGACGGCAAAGTCCGCGTTCTCTGCGGCGGCGCGGCCCATCTTGGGCCGCTTGGCCCGGTCCCGATCTCCGCCGCAGCCGAACAGGGCGATGGTCCGCCCCTTGGCGAAGCCCCTGACGGTGCTCAGGACGTTTTCAAGGCTGTCGGGGCTGTGGGCATAGTCGATGAGGACGGTATAGTCCTTCCCCGGGGTGGGCACCACCTCCACCCGGCCCTTCACATGGGGCGCCCGGGCCAGCACGGCGGCGCTTTCCTCCAGGGGAATCCCCAGGGCCAGGGCCGCCCCCAGCACATCCAGGGCGTTGTCAATCATGAACCGTCCAGGGATGTTCACCCGGACGGGGACCCGCTTTCCGCCGCAAACGGCGGTGAAGGCCACATGATCCTCCGCCAGCGCGGCGTCCTCCGCCCGCAGGTCCGCCTCCCCGGAGGAGGAGAAGGTGAAAACCTTGCAGCTCGCATGTTCCAAAAGCCGCGGGGCCCAGGGGTCCGCAGCGTTGACCACGCCGGTCTCGCAGTTCCGGAACAAAATGGCCTTAGCGGCGCAGTAGTCCTCCATGGTCTTGTGGAAGTCCAGGTGGTCCTGGGTCAGGTTCGTGAAAACCCCCACATTGTAGGGAACGCCGTAGACCCGGTCCAGGAACAGGGCGTGGGAGGAGACCTCCATCACCACATACGTGCAGCCCGCCGCCCGCATCCGGGCAAAGAGCCCCTGAAGCTCGAAGGACTCCGGGGTGGTCCGCTCCGTGGGCAGGACCTCCTGTCCGATCATATTCTGGTTTGTGCCAATCAAGCCCACCTTTTCTCCCCGGGCCTCTAAAACCGCCTTGAGAAGATAGGTGGAGGTGGTCTTCCCGTTGGTTCCGGTAACGCCCACCATGGTCATATCCCCGGCCGGATGGCCGAAGAAGTTGGCGCCTATCACCGCCAGGGCCCGGCGGGAGTCCGCCGTCCGGACGTAGGGAACGCCCTCCCCCGGCGGGACCTGGCACAGCACCGCCGCCGCGCCGGAGGCCATGGCCTGAGGAATAAATTTGTGGCCGTCCGCCGTATAGCCGCTGAGGGCCACGAAAAGATCCCCAGGCTTCACCTGCCGGGAGTCATAGCAGACATGGGCGATTTCCATTTCCAAATCCGCGTTGGCAGAGAGAATTTCCACACCCGCCAGCAGTTCCCGAAGCTTCATAGTTGTAAAACCTCCATCCAGTTAAGAGCCTATCCGTGAATAAGACGTGGGCAGATTGCGCCGTCAGATTTTTGCCCCAAGGGCATGTGACATCCCTAAGCGGCAAAGCCGCCAACGGCTGTCCGATCGCCAAACAAGGCGCTTTGACGCAGGCGGGCTGACGCCCGGCAAGGAAACGCAACGCAGAATGGCGGAAAATATGCAAGCAAGCTGTGTGCGGATTATTTGCGGATAGGCTCTAAATACGTTCTGGATGATTATATCCCGAATTAAACGCATTGTATACGGCATATTCTGCCGGAAACCTGGCAAAATCTGCCCTCAGTCCCGCACGGAGCTGTCGCCGAAGCGGACCGTCACCACGCTGCCGGGAGGCAGCTCGGTTCCCTCTCCCTTGTCCTGAGAGATGGCCTTGACGTTGCCGGATTCCGTACTGGTGGCGCCCGTCACCCGCATGATGAAGCCCGCGTTGGTCAGCGCCTGGTTGGCCTCGGCGGCAGTCATGCCCATAACGCCGGGCACCGCCCGGAGGTCGTTGTTTTTCTCCTCCCCCAGGTACAAAACAATGGAGGCGTTGTTGGGCACAATCGCGCCGCCCTCCGGGGTCTGGGCGGTAACCGACTCGCCATTGCCCAGGGTGCGGAAGGTGAAGCCCGCGTTTTCCAGCCGCGCCCTGGCGGTCTCCAGGTCCTGGCCCACCACGTTGGGCACGGCGGCGTCGGCCCCCGCCAGCTGGTCGGCGGTGTAGTCCGGCTCCACGCCCAGGACGGGGAGAATCTCGCTCATAATCTGGCTTGCCGTGGGGGCCACCATGTTCCCGCCGGAGGGGAAGGTCCCCGTAGTACGGCTGGGGGTATCCATGGTGATGAGCATAATATACTCCGGGTCGTCCGCCGGGGCGAAGCACATGAAGGACACCACAATGTCGCCCTTGGGATTGGCGGCGGTCCGGGTTCCGGTCTTGTCGGCGGTCCCGGTTTTGCCGCCCACCCGGTAGCCCGTCACCTGGCCATTCCGCCCGGTGCCCTCCGCCACCACGTATTCCAGGCACTCCCGGACCTTGGCGGAGGTCTCCTCGCTGATAACCTGGCGGATGCACTTGGGCTCGTGCTGCTGGAGAATGTTCCCCTCCCCGTCCAGCACCTGCTCCACCACATAGGGCTCGTAGAGGTAGCCCCCGTTGACGCAGGCCGCCTGGGCCCGGATCAGCTCCAGGGGGGTGACGTTGAAGGTCTGGCCGAAGGAGTAGGAGGACAGGGAGACGATATTGGAGTTAAAATTCTCCTCATTGGCGAAAATTCCCTGGGCCTCGCCGATCATGTCCACACCAGTCTTCTCCATCAGGCCGAAGGACTTGAGGTATTCGTAAAACTTGCGGGTTCCCAGGGTCTGGCCAATCTTGATAAAGGCCGGGTTGCAGGAATTGCCCACCGCCTCCTTCAAAATCTGGTGGCCGTGGCCGGTCTGCCGGGAGCAGTAGAAGGGCTTATCCCAGCCCTTGACCATGACGGAGCCGGAGCAGTCGTAGGTGGAGTTCATGTTGATGACCCCCTCCTCCAGCGCCGCCGCCAGGGTGATGGGCTTGAAGGTGGAGCCGGG
>CAJUBX010000047.1 GCA_910585165.1 uncultured Oscillibacter sp.
GGCGGAGCTTCTCGTCCCGGTTGTACCAGCGCTGGGGCACATAGCCCTCCCGCTTGAGGGATTCCACCTCGTCGGCGTGAAGGCCGAACAGGAACATGTTCTCGTCGCCCAGCACCTCGTGCATCTCCACATTCGCGCCGTCCAGGGTGCCCACCGTCAAAGCGCCGTTCATCATGAACTTCATATTTCCGGTGCCGCTGGCCTCCTTGCCTGCGGTGGAAATCTGCTGGCTCACCTCGCTGGCGGGCATCAGCACCTCCGCCAGGGAGACCCGGTAATTCTCCAGGAAGACCACCTGGAGCTTATCCTTGCAGACAGGGTCGTGGGCAATCTGATCCGCCAGGGAGTTGATAAGGCGGATGATCCGCTTGGCCACCTGGTAGCCCGGAGCCGCTTTCGCGCCAAAGAGGAAGGTATGGGGCTGGGTAACAGCCCCCGGGTCGTCCCGCAGCTTCTGATACAGGGCGATGATGTGCAGAACGTTCAAAAGCTGGCGCTTGTATTCGTGAAGCCGCTTTACTTGCACGTCGAAGATGGCGTCGGGATTCAGGATAACGCCCCGGCTCCGCTTGGCGTGGACGGCAAAGAGTTCCTTGTTCTTCCGCTTGATCTCCGCCAGGCGGTCCAGTACGGCGCCGTCGTCCGCGAAGGTGTCCAGCTTCTGGAGGACGGAGGCGTCGGCGAGATACGCGTCTCCTCCGGTCAGCTCCTTGATAAGGCCGTCCAGCCCGGGATTGATTTCGCTGAGCCAGCGGCGGTGGTCGATGCCGTTGGTGACATTCTGGAACTTTTTCGGCTCCATGTTGCAGGCGTCCTTGAACACGTCGTTGCGCAGAATGTCGGAATGAAGGGCGGATACGCCGTTGACCGCCATGCCGCCGGCAATGCACAGGTTCGCCATGCGGACCTCCCCGTCCCAGATGATGGCCATCCTCTTGGTCTTGGCGGGGTCGTGGTAAAAGTCCTCCACCTTCCGCTGCCAGCGGTTGGAAATCTCCTGGATGATCTGCCAGATGCGGGGCAGGCGGCGCTCCATCAGGGTCTGGGGCCAGCGCTCCAGCGCCTCGGCCAGTACGGTGTGGTTGGTGTAGGCCACGGCATGGGTGGTGATATACCAGGCGTCGTCCCAATTCATGCCGGTGTCGTCGATGAGCACCCGCATCAGCTCCGGGATAACCAGGGTGGGGTGGGTGTCGTTGATCTGGATGACGTTCTTTTCGTGGAAGTTTTTCAGCGTCCCGTAAGTATCCAGATGCTTGGCGGTAATGGACTGGATGGTGGCGGAGACGAAGAAATACTGCTGCTTCAGGCGGAGGGATTTGCCCTCCACATGGTTGTCCTCGGGATAGAGGATTTTCGCGATGGACTCGGCCATGGCCTCCTCCTCCGCGGCCTTCAGGTACTCGCCCCGGCCAAAGAGATCCATGTCGATGGCCTTGGTGGGCCGGGCGTCCCACAGGCGCAGGACGTTGACATGATCGGTGCCGTACCCGGCGATTTCCATGTCATAGGGCACCGCCTGAACAATGGTGGCGTTCTCGTTAACGGTATGAAGGTGCCCGTCCGCCCAGAATTCCCGGACGGTGCCGCCGAAGGCGACCTGCTGGGCCTCGGCAGGCTTGGGCAGCAGCCAGGCCGCGCCCAGGTCCTTCCAGTGGTCGGGAAGCTCCACCTGCTGGCCCTCCACAATCTTCTGCTTGAACAGTCCCAGCTCGTAGCAGATGGAGTAGCCGGTAGCGGGAATTTCCAGGGTGGTCATGGAGTCTAGATAGCAGGCGGCAAGGCGGCCGAGGCCGCCGTTGCCAAGAGCGGCGTCCGGCTCCATTTCAAAGATGTCCCCAGCCTTGAAGCCCATATGCTCCAGGGCCTCCTTCAGCTGGGGCAGCAGGTCCAGGTTGTAGGCGTTCTTCATCAGGCTCCGGCCCATGAGAAACTCCATGGACAGGTAGTGGACCTGTTTTTTCTTGTCCTGGCGGGTCCTTTTCCGGGTCTCAACCTCCCGGAGGGCCATCATGTCCCGAAGGACCAGGGCGCTGGCCCGCAGCATTTCGCCTTCCGTGGCCTCGTCGGCGGCTTTGCCGAAGTTGGTCATCAGTTTGGCGGACAGGGCTTCTTCCAGTTCTTTTGTCGTAATCGATGCCATAAGCGTTCTCACTCCGCAGACTTTTTCTTGCCGGCGGTTCCTTTCTTTGCGGATGTCTTCTTCTCAGTCTTCTTCTCGGTTTTCTTCTCAGCCTTAGCGGATTTCCCGGCGGACTTGGAGGCGGTTTTCCGGGTCTTCTTGGCAGGCTTTTCCACAACGGGTTCCCCGGCGGGAGCGGCTTCCTCAGCCGGAGCAGCTTCCTCATCGGGGATGGGCAGCTCAGCAAGGACAGACTCCTCGACAGGCGTGGGCTCCTCAGCCGGAGTAGCTTCCTCAACAGGAGCGGGCTCCTCGACCGGAGCGGCAGCGAGCTCTTCGATCGGAGCGGGCTCCTCAGCCGGAGCGAGTTCCTCGGCGGGAGCGTCTTCTTTCGCAGGGGCCTCCGCCGCCCGGAAGGTGTCGGCGTGGATGGGCCAGGCCTGGCCGGTAATGGTGGCGTAGATGCGCAGGTACTCCCTGGCGCTCCGGGCCCAGCTGAAATCGCCGCTCATGGCCCGCTGGCGCAGGCGTCCGAAGACGTCCGGATAGTCCTTGTACAGGTACACGGCCTCCCGGATGACGTGGAGCATGTCGCCGCTGGAGTAGTTGGCGAAGCTGAAGCCGTTGCCCGCGTCCCGCCAGGACTCGCAGGGCTGGACGGTGTCCTTCAGGCCGCCGGTCTCCCGGACGATGGGCACCGTGCCGTAGCGCATGGCGATCATCTGGCTCAGGCCGCAGGGCTCGCTCTTGGAGGGCATGAGGAACAAATCCGCGCCGGCGTAAATGGCCATGGACAGGTCCTCGTTGTAGTCCAGGCGGACCGTCATCCTTCCGGGATACTGCTGGGCAGCCCAGTGGAAGAATTCCTCATACCGCTGATCGCCGGTTCCCAGGACCACCAGCTGCATGGGAAGCTCCATCATATCATGAAGCACCTCGCAGATCAAGTCCAGTCCCTTGTGGGAGACCAGGCGGCTCACCATGGCCACGATGGGCGTGTGGGGCTCCTCCCGCAGTCCCACCATCCGCTGGAGCTCGGCCTTGCACGCGTCCTTCCCCGTCATGTCCTCGGCGGAGAAGTTTTTCAGAATGCGCCCGTCGGTCCGGGGATCATAGAGCTTCATGTCAATGCCGTTCAGCACCCCGTAAAGCTTGTCGGAGCAGCGGCGCATGACGCCCTCCATCCGGTGGGCGAAGTAGGGCATCTTCAGCTCGTTGGCATAGGTGGGAGAGACGGCGTTCACCGCGTCGGCGCAGAGGACGGCGCCCTTGAGGAGGTTGGCGTCCCCATCCAGCAGAATGGTGCCGTCCTTGGCCCAGCCCGCGTCCAGGCCGAAAAGCTCGCCCAGGACATAGGGGTTGTAGCGGCCCTGGTACTCAATGTTGTGGATGGTGAGCACGGTTTTGATGGAGCGGTAGCGCTCGTCCCGGACGCCGTCGTCCTTCAGGTAAATGGGAACCAGGGCGGACTGCCAGTCGTTGCAGTTGATGACCTCGGGCCAGAACTTGAAATGGTCCAGCATCCGCACCACGGCCCGGGAGAAGAAGGCGAAGCGCTCGCCGTCGTCGGACTGGCCGTAGAGGGCGCCCCGGTTGAAGTACTGCTCGTTGTCCAGGAAATACCAAGTCACGCCGTCCTTTTCCATGGAGAACAGGCCGCAGTAGTTATGCCGCCAGGCCAGGTCCACATAGTCATAGCACTCGAATTTCAGCTGGCTTCCAAACCGGTCCCGCACCCGCTCGTACAGGGGCAGGACCACGGCCACCTCCGCGCCCTGCTCCGCCAGGGCGGGGGGCAGGGAACCGGCCACATCCGCCAGTCCGCCGGTTTTGCAGAAGGGGACCGCTTCGCTGGTCACATACAAGATTTTCATATGCTTACTCCTTTTCATATCTTCATATCGTCCCCGGCTCCGGATGGAAGCTCCAGGGGATCAAAGACACGCTTCCTATATTATACCAAACTAGGGGGCCGGGGTCAATCCGGCCTTTCAATCATAAAAGGGGGCGAGGACGCCCCCCTTTTATGAAACTTTATACCTTGCTGCCCTTGGCCAGGACGATGGGATAGGTCACATGGCCCATCAGCGTCCGGCCCGGGAGGACTTCCACGTCCTTGTCGGCGATGATGAAGCTCAGCTGCGCGTCCTTGCGGACCACGGAGTCTTTGAAAATCACGCAGTTGCGCACCACCGCGCCGGCCTCCACGGTGACGCCGGGGAAGAGGATGGAGTTCTCCACCACGCCCTCAATGGAGCAGCCGTCGCCGAACAGGGAGTTGACGCACTTGCCGCCGGGGCCGATATAGGTGGAGCTGAGGTCCGCGTTCTTAGCCCGGATGGGGCGCAGGGCACAGAACAAATCTGCCCGGATGGCGGGGTCCAGCAGCTGCATGCTGCGGTCGTAATACTCCTGGACGGAGCGGATTTGGGCGGCGTAGCCCTTCCAGATATAGCTGCGGATGTTCAGCGTGTCCTTCCGGGCCTGAAGCACGTCGCCCCGCCAGCTGAGCTGGTCCTTGGCGGCGCAGTCGTCCACCAGCTCTATAAGCAGCTTCTTGGAGACGATATACGTGCCCAGTCCCCGGAGGCCCCGGGGCGTATGGGGGCTGACAAAAACCTCGGTGATGCGGCCGCCCTCTCCCACCTGGAAATAGGTGCCGTCCTCGGTCATGAAGCTGTCGTTGGCGCAGACCACAGTGATGTCCGCGCCGGACTTCAAATGGGTCTCGTACACGTTGCTCAAAGGCAGGTTGGCAACCAGATCGCCGTCCATCATGACCACGTAGTCCTGGCGGATGTCCTCCAGATAGGAGCGCACGGAGGTCAGGGCCTCAATATGGCCCCGGTAGGGCATGGCGCCCCAGTCGCCCTTGTAGTTGAAGGGAGGCAGCAGCCGCAGCCCGCCGCGCTTGCGGCTCAAATCCCAGTCCTTGCCGGTGCCCAGGTGGTCCAGCAGGCTCTGGTAATGGCCGTGAAGAATGATGCCCACGTCGGTGGCCCCGGCGTTGACCAGGCCGGAGAGGGCAAAGTCCACCGCCCGGAACCTCCCGCCGAAGGGAATGGACGCGGAGGAGCGGATGGAGCCCAGCTCCTGGAGGTTGCCGCGGCGCTCATAGGTGAAAATGATTCCATGCAGTCCGTTCATTTGGACACCTCCTCACCGTTGCGGTTCAGCATGACGCCGGCCTTGGCGTCTTTGCCCTCGGGCAGCCGGCAGCCTGGGGCCAGCACCGTCAGGCCCCAGCCCTCGGGCGTATTTTCCGGCGTGCCGCCTACGCGGCAGCCCGGGCCGATTTTGCAGCCCTCGCCCAGAATCGCGTACTCCACCACCGCGCCGGGGGCGATCTCGACGTTGGGGAAAAGCACGGAGTAGCGGACCGTCGCGCCCTCGCTCACAACGACGTTCTGAGAGAGGACGGAGTTTTCCACCACGCCCTCCAGCACGCTGCCCCGGTTCACAGCGCTGTGGGTCACGGTGGAGTTCGCGCCCAAAAAGGTGGGCGGAGCGCTGACGGAGCGGGCGTAGATGGGCCAGGAGCGGTCCCGCAGGTCCAGGCCGGACTCGGGGGCCAGCATGTCCATATTGGCGTCCCACAGGGACTCCAGGGTGCCCACGTCCTTCCAGTAGCCGGCGAAGCGGTAGGCGGCCATGCGCTCTTTGTTTGCAAGCATGGTGGGAATGATGTTCTTTCCGAAGTCGTTCTCGGACCCTTCCGTGTTCTCGTCGTCGATGAGGTACTGCCGCAGGGCCTTCCAGGAGAAGACGTAGATGCCCATGGAGGCCAGGTTGCTCTTGGGCTCCTTGGGTTTTTCGGCGAACTCGGTAATCATGTCGTCCCCGTCCACGCTCATGATGCCGAAGCGGGGGGCCTCGGACCAGGGCACCTCCATCACGGAGATGGTGCAGGCGGCGTTCGCCGCCTTATGGCGGGCCAGCATGTCGGAGTAGTCCATTTTGTAGATGTGATCGCCGGAGAGAATGACCACATATTCCGGGTCGTGCATATCAATGAAGCCCAGGTTCTGATAGATGGCGTTGGCGGTGCCCTTGTACCAGGTGCCGCCCTTGGCGCCCTGGTAGGGAGGCAGGATGTGGACGCCGCCGCTGGACCCGTCCAGGTCCCAGGGCTGGCCGCTGCCAATATAGCTGTTCAGCTCCAGGGGACGGTACTGGGTCAGCACGCCCACCGTGTCAATGCCGGAGTTGGTGCAGTTGGAGAGGGGAAAGTCGATGATGCGGTACTTGCCGCCGAAGGGAACGGCGGGCTTTGCCATGTCTCCGGTGAGGACATAGAGGCGGCTGCCCTGTCCTCCGGCCAGCAGCATGGCAATGCATTCTTTCTTCATGTTTCTTTCAGCTCCTTTGCCTGTTTTTTCGCTCTGGGCTTTCTTGCGCTCTTTTCAGCCTTTCCCTCCGCAGCGGCCTTTTCCGCCCTGGCGGAGGATTTCACGGTTTTCACCAGGGCCTTGGCGGAGGACTTGACGGTTTTCCCTGCGGCCCTGGCGGTTTTTCCCGCCGCTTTTACCGCAGTGGCTCCGGCGGCCTTGGCGGCTTTGGCCGCCTTGGCCTCCGGCGAGGCGGGCCTGCGTCCCCTGGGCTTGGGGAAGCTCCCCTCGCCCCGGAGGAACACCGCGCCGAACGCGGGGATGCGGATGGCGGCGGAGTAGTCCTTCCCGTGGGAGGGAACCGCCTCCACAGGCACGGGCTCCGTGTCGCCGAAGCCGTCGCCGCCGTACTCCGCAGCGTCGGTGTTGAAAACGGGGGTGTACTGCTTGTGGGCGGGAACGCCCATCCGGTAGCCCTCGTAAGTATTGGGCGAGAAGTTGACGGCGCAGAGAAGGTCCCGGCCCTTCTTGTCCTTGCGGAGGAAGACCACCACGTTATTGTGGTTGTCGTCCACCACCAGCCACTCGAAGCCCTCCCAGCTGAAATCGATCTCCCACAGGGCGGGCTCTTTCTTGTAGAAGGCGTTGGCCTCCTTGAAGAAGCGGTGAACCTTCTGGTTCTCCTCGTTTTCCAGGAGATACCAGTCGATGCTCTCCTTGTCGTTCCACTCGTGCCACTGGCCCAGCTCCGCGCCCATGAACATGAGCTTTTTGCCGGGGTGGGCCAGAAGATAGGCGTAGAAGCCCCGGGTGCAGCGCAGCTGGTTCTGGTAATCGCCGGGCATCTTTCCCACCACGGAGCCCTTCATGTGGACCACCTCGTCGTGGGAGATGGGCAGCACGAAGTTCTCGGAGAAGGCGTACATCATGGAGAAGGTGATGTCCTTATGGTGGTCCTGGCGGAACCAGGGGTCCATCTTCAGGTAGTGGCACATGTCGTTCATCCAGCCCATGTTCCACTTGAGGTTGAAGCCCAGGCCCCCTATGTCGGCGGGGCGGCTGACCATGGGCCACGCCGTGGACTCCTCGGCGATCATCATCGCGCCGGGCTTGACGGAAAACGCCATGGCGTTGAGCTCCCGGAGGAAATCAATGGCCTCCAGGTTCTCGTGCCCGCCGTACTTGTTGGGGGTCCAGGCGCCGCCCTGGCGGCTGTAGTCCAGATACAGCATGGACGCAACCGCGTCCACCCGCAGGCCGTCGATGTGGCACTCCTCCAGCCAGAAGCGGGCGGAGGAGAAGAGGAAGCTCTTCACCTCGGGCCGGCCGTAGTCAAAGACCCGGGTGCCCCAGGAGGCGTGCTCCCACTTGTTGGGGTCGCTGTACTCATAGCAGCAGCCGCCGTCGAACTCATAGAGCCCGTGGGCGTCCTTGCAGAAGTGGGCGGGGACCCAGTCCAGAATGACGGCGATGCCGTTTTTGTGCATGTGGTTCACAAACCAGAGGAAGTCCTTAGGCGTGCCGTAGCGGGAGGTGGGGGCAAAGTAGCCGGTGCATTGATAGCCCC
Organism: uncultured Oscillibacter sp.; assembly: GCA_910585165.1. Classification (GTDB taxonomy): domain Bacteria; phylum Bacillota; class Clostridia; order Oscillospirales; family Oscillospiraceae; genus Oscillibacter. The sequence goes on from CAJUBX010000047.1 coordinate 8,018, forward strand.
AGGAGCCGTCGAAGGGGTGCTCCAGCACGGGCAGAAGTTCAATGGCGGTGTAGCCCATCTCCTTGACGTAGGCGGCCAGCTCCTTCGCCATGTCCTTATAGTCGTAAAAGTCGCCGTTGGGCCGCTTTTTCCAGGAGCCCAGGTGAACCTCGTAGATGTTCAGGGGGGAGTCGTAGACCTGGTGCTTTTCCTGTCTGGCCAGGAAGGCGCCGTCGGTCCATTTGAAGTGTTCGATGTCGTAAAGCTTGCCGGCGGTGGCGGGACGGGTCTCGCAGTGGAAGGCATAGGGGTCCGTTTTCAGCCGGACCTCCCCGTCGGGGCCGGTGACGGCATACTTGTAGGATGTGTACTCCGGCAGGCCGGGGATAAAGCCCTCCCAAACCTCGCCGTTTCGGACAAGGGAGTGGACGCCGCCGGTCCAATCGTTGAAATCGCCCACGACGGAAACGCTCTGCGCGTGGGGCGCCCAGACCCGGAAGGTCCAGCCCTCCGCCCCGTTCTTTCTGCCGGGGTGGGAGCCGAACCAGCGCCAGCCGTCGGTCAGGGTTCCGGCGTGAAAGCGTTCGGCCTGATCATGTTTTGCCATAGTCAACCTCCGTGCATAGCCGGGGGACGCTCTCCGTCCCCGCGGCTGCCGCCTTTCGGCAGGCGGTCCGCCAATTTCCCGGGCGTTCCTCCCGGAGCGCCCCGCCCGCCGTCCCAAAGCGGCGGCCTGTGATTTTTGTCAAGACAGCATTTGGTTATTCTGGAATATTATACTTCTTTTCAAAAATAGCGTCAAGGACGGTCCTGTCGAAAAAACCACCCGTCTTTTAGCAGGTTCCCCCAAATCTGCTTCAAGATTCACAATATTTTTTGGTTACCTTCGGCAAGATGTTCAAAACTTGGGAAGAAAACCGGGAACATGCGTCAATAAAAAAGCGGCGGGCCGTTGATTTTGCCTCCGGGTTGTTGTATCATATTCCCCAATTCCAACGATTCCGGGAGGTTCTTTTCATGTTTCAATTTCTGACGGCCCTGCGGATTGACGGCTTCCCTTTGTGGGTGGTGCTTCTGGTCTGCGCGGGGGTGTTCCTGGCGTCCTTTATGGACGCCGTTGCCGGGGGAGGCGGCATCATTTCCGTGCCCACCCACCTGATCGCCTTCGGCAATCTCCCTGCACCCTATGCCCTGGGGACCAACAAGGTCTCCGCCGCCATCGGCACCTGCTTTTCCACCGGCCGCTTCATCAAAAACGGCTATGTGGACTGGAAGCTCTTCGGGCCCTCCATTCTCTTCTCCCTGGCGGGCTCTGTGGCGGGCACCTGGCTTCAGCACCGGACGCCGGACGCCGTTTTGAAGTACATGCTGCTGGTGGTGCTTCCGGTGGTGGCGGTGGTGACGCTGCGCAACCACGAGTGGCCCGACGAGCCGGGGGAGATCGAGCGCCGGAAACAGCTTGCCATCGTCTGGGCGGCGGCCTTCCTCATCGGCGGGTACGACGGGTATTACGGCCCGGGGACCGGGACCTTTTTGCTGATTATTTTTATCCGCCTGGCGAAGATGGACACCCGCCACGCGGCGGGCGGCGTGAAGGTCATCAACCTTGCCTCCAATGTGGGCAGTCTGGTGACGCAGCTGGCCTCTGGCTATGTATTTTTGGGCGTGGGACTGATTGCCTCCGTGGCTTCCATTGCGGGGCATTACATCGGCTCGGGCCTTGCCATCAAGAACGGCAGTAAAATTGTCCGTCCGGCGGTCATCATTGTGTTGATTTTACTGACGGTGAAGGTGGGCAGCGAGCTGCTGTTCCCGGACTTCTGGGGGTGAGGGCATGAAAAAGACCATCGGTATTTTAGGGGGCATGGGCCCCATGGCTACGGCGGATTTGTTCCAGAAGATCACGGCCCTTACCGACGCGGACGGGGACAACGGGCATATCCGGGTCTACATCGACAGCAACGCCTCCATCCCGGACCGCACCGCCGCCATTTTATACGGCGGGGAGGACCCGGTGCCTGCCATGACGGACTCCCTGCGGAAGCTGGAGTCCTGCGGCGCGGACTGCATCATCATGCCCTGCAACACGGCCCATTATTTCCTGCCCCGGCTGGTGGAGCGGTCGAAGGCGCCCTTTGTCAGTATGATTGGGGCGGCGGCGGGCGCCTGCCGGAGGCGCTTTCCGGGGAAGACGGCGGCAATTCTGGCGACAAAAGGCACCCTCTCGGCGGGGCTCTATCAAAAGGCCCTGGAGGCCCAGGGCGTGCCCTTCCTGGTTCCGGACGAGTGGGAACAGGAGTGCTTGATGGAGGTCATTTACCAGGGCGTCAAGGCCGGGGCTCCGCCGGAGCGCTACCGGGAGGCGTTTTTCTCCGTCACGGAGGGAATGGCCCGGCGGGGGGCGGAGTGCTTCCTCCTGGCCTGTACGGAGCTGCCCCTGGCGGCCCGGGCCCTGGGAGCGGACCTGCCCTGCGTGGACCCCACGGAGGAGCTGGCGAAGGCCGCCATCCGCTTCTGCGGCTGCGCTGTGCGGGGCGAGTAAAGGCATATAAGACCCGATGTCTGACAAATATGTCGGACATCGGGCCTTCGTTCATTCTTTTTTCATAGTTTTTTCACAAATTTTCCATTTGCTCTTTACATTCCACCGGCGCTTTGGTATAATGTAGCCAATTTGGGAAGGATTTCCGGCAGGGTGTTTGTCCAAAACACTGACGGCGCCTCGGAAGCCCCAAAAATTTTATTTTTTATGAGGTGAGTGTATGAAAAAGAAAAACAGCCTGCCTGTGCGGATACTGATTGCACTCCTCGCCGGTATCGCGGTGGGCCTGGTCTGCTATTTCGCCGGATTGGCGGACTTCACTGCGGCGTACTTAAAGCCCTTCGGCGACATCTTCGTGAACCTGCTGAAGTTCATCGTCGTTCCCGTGGTGCTCCTCTCCATGATCGACGGCATCCTCTCCATGGGCGATATGAAGCAGGTGGGTTCCGTGGGCGTGAAGACCGTGGGCTACTTCCTTTGCACCACCGCCATCGCCTGCGTCATCGGCCTGGTGTTCGCCAACATCTTCATGGGGGCGGGACTGTTCCCCGATCTTTCCGCAGAGCTGGGCGCGGCGGAGTACGAGCCCAAGGCGTTCAACGGCTTTATGTCCGTACTGGTGGACATCTTCCCCAGCAACATGTGGAGCGCGTTTGTCAACGCCAACATGCTCCAGGTTATTGTGGTCTCCCTGTTCTTCGGCGGGGCCATTATACTGGCGGGAGAGAAGGGCAAGCTCTGCCGGGACCTGGTGAGCTCCTTCTACGCCGTCATTGAAAAGCTGATGGAGTTCGTCATCTCCCTGTCCCCCATCGGCGTGTTCACCTATATGGCGTGGGTCACCGCCACCCAGGGCGCGGCCATTCTGGGCTCCTTGTTCCTGGTCATCCTCTGCGCGTACATCGGCTACATTGTTCACGCCGTTCTGGTCTACTCCCTGTCCGCCCAGGTTTTCGTGGGCATGAGCCCGGTGAAGTTCTTCCGGGGCGCCTTTGCCGCCATGATTTTCGCCTTCACCTCCACCTCCTCTGCGGCGACCCTTCCGGTTTCCAAGGAGTGCGCCCATGAGCTGGGGGCCAAGGACGACATCGCCGCCTTTGTCCTGCCCCTGGGCTCCACCATCAATATGGACGGCACGGCCATCTACCAGTGTGTGGCGACGGTGTTCATCGCCTCCTGCGCAGGCATTCACCTGACCCTGGGGCAGATGGTGATCGTGGTGGTCACCGCAACCCTGGCCTCCATCGGCACCGCCGGCGTTTCCGGCGCGGGCATGATTATGCTGGCCATGGTGCTGGAGACTCTGGGCATCCCTGTGGCGTACATCGGCCTGATCGTGGCCGTGGACCGGCTGTTCGACATGGGCCGCACCTGCCTGAACGTCACCGGCGACATTGCCTGCTCCCTGTGCGTGTCCAAGTGGCAGGCGAAGAAATAAGAGAGAATTCCTGGATGGACAATCCGGGGGGCCCGAAAGGGTCCCCCGGTTTTTTTGAGAAAATTTTCAGATCGGTGAGATATTATGGCCCTCTGAGGGATATCCCTTTTAGAAGGGCCCTTCCAAACCAGTCCAAAGGAGGTGAGGCGCGTTGACGGACCAGCGGTTCCGGGAGGCCGTGGAGCTTTACGGCGACATGGTGTTCCGGCTTGCGTACAGCTATTTGAAAAACCGGGCGGACGCGGAGGACGTGATGCAGGAAGCCCTGCTGAAGCTCTATGTGGAGCCCAGGGACTTCGAATCGGCGGAGCATGAGAAGCGGTGGGTTCTCCATGTGGCGGCCAACGAGTGCAAGAAGCTCCTCCGCTCCCCCTGGCGGCGGCGGACGGACCCTCTGGACGAAGCGGCGGAAACCGCCGCCTTTGACCAGCCCGCCCAGACGGAGCTCTTTCGCCAGGTGATGGCCCTGCCCCCCAAGTACCGGGCGGCGGTGTACCTGCACTATTACGAGGGCTGCTCCGTGAAGGAAATCGGGGAGCTGCTGGGAGCCAAGGCGTCCACCGTCCAGACCTGGCTCATGCGGGCCAGGGGACAGCTGAAAACAAAACTGAAGGAGGCAGAAGCCTATGATTGACAAGAAGCTGTATTGCGAGACCTTCTCCCGGCTCCGGGCCTCCGACGAGGCGAAGAAGGAGGTCCTTTTAAAAATGAGCGAAACCAAGAAGACGAGACGGCCCCTGCGGGCCCTGCGTGTGCTGGCCATGGCGGCCATGCTGACCCTGGCCCTGGCGGTGTCGGCCAACGCGGCCAGCAACGGCGCATTCTTTGAAAACCTGCGGATCATCTGGCAGGACGAAAACCAGATCCTCATGGAGGACGACAACGGGAACCAGGTGGTGGTCACCTGTGTCGATGCGGACGCGGAACTCCGGGACGGGAAGCTGATCCTGACGGTGAACGACGAGGAAATCGACATCACCGACTCCATCGCGGAAAGCGGTTCCTTCAGTGTCACGGCGAAAGGCGAAGACGGAACCGAAGTGGAGGTCAGCGTCACCGGAACCCTGGAGGACTGGGAGGTCCACACCTCCGTAGACGGCGGCGGCGTGGACTACAGCGTAAACACAGACGCGGAGAGAAGCGCCGAGTGCGGGCAGTCCTTCACGACCACTGTGGTCACCACAGACTGAGCAAGCAAAGCCGCCGGAGGGTTTGAGCCCTCCGGCGGCTTTTAACATCATCAGAAATAAAGCGGATTACTTTTTAAAGCTGTCCTTCAGGCTGACGCTGCGGTTAAATACCAGATGTCCCGGGGCGCTGTCCCTGCTGTCCAGGCAGAAGTAGCCCTGCCGGAGGAACTGGAAATTCGCGGGAGCTTTCGCCTTCGCCAGGGAGGACTCCACCTTGCAGCCGTTCAGGATTTCCAGAGAATGGGGGTTCAGGCACTCGATGAAATCCTTATCGGCGGCATCGGGGTTCTCATCGGAAAAGAGGTTGTCGTACAGCCGAACCTCCGCGTCGACAGCAGTGGCCGCGTCCACCCAGTGGATGGTGGCGCCCTTGACCTTCCGGCCGTCGGTGGGGTCGCCGCCCCGGCTCTCTGGGTCGTACTCGCAGAGGATTTCCACAACATTTCCGGCTTCATCCTTCACGCAGCCGGTGCAGCGGATGAGGTAGGCCCCCTTCAGGCGGCACTCCGGGCCGCCGGGATAGAGCCGCTTGTATTTGGGCACGGGAACTTCCAGAAAATCCTCCGCCTCCACCCAGAGGGTGCGGGAGAAAGCGACCCCCCGGGTTCCGGCGGCGGGGTCCACGGGGTTATTCTCCACGGTGACGGTTTCTGTTTTCCCCTCGGGGTAGTTGGTGATGGTGAGCTTTATGGGCCGCAGGACGGCCATGACCCGCTCCGCCGCGGCGTTCAGGTCTTCCCGGAGGCAATGCTCCAAAAAGCCGTACTCCACCACGTTGGCGGATTTCGCCACGCCGATGCGCTCGCAGAAATTCCGGATGGAGCGGGGGGTGTAGCCCCGGCGGCGCAGGCCGCAGAGGGTGGGCATCCGGGGGTCGTCCCAGCCGGAGACCCGGCCCTCCTCCACCAAGCGGCGGAGCTTGCGCTTGCTCATGACCGTGTGGTCAATGCCAAGGCGGGCGAACTCGATCTGGCGGGGCTTGGCGGGCAGGTCGCAGTGTTCCACCACCCAGTTGTACAAGGGCCGGTGGGCCTCAAATTCCAGGGAGCAGAGGCTGTGGGTGATGCCCTCCAGGGCGTCCTGAATGGGGTGGGCGAAGTCGTACATGGGGTAGATGCACCACTTGTTCCCGTGGCGGTGGTGGGGCAGGTGGTTGATGCGGTAGAGCACCGGGTCCCGCATGTTGAAGTTGCCGGAGGCCAGGTCGATTTTGGCCCGGAGGGTCATGGCCCCGTCGGGGAATTCCCCGGCCCGCATCCGGCGGAACAGGTCCAGGCTCTCCTCCATGGGCCGGTCCCGGTAGGGGCTCCGGGCGGGAACGCCCACGCCGCCCCGGTACTCCTTGAACTCCTCCGGGGTCAGCTGGCAGACATAGGCCAGGCCCTTTTTGATAAGGCCCTCCGCCTGGCGGTAGTCCTCCTCAAAGTAGTCGGAGCCGAAGAAGAAGCGGTCTCCCCAGTCGAAGCCCAGCCAGTGGATGTCCTCTTTGATGGCCTCCACGAACTCCTCGTCCTCCTTGGTGGGGTTGGTGTCGTCCATGCGGAGGTTGCAGAGGCCGCCATATTTTTCGGCGGTGCCGAAGTCGATGGTCAGGGCCTTGCAGTGGCCGATGTGAAGGTAGCCGTTGGGTTCCGGGGGAAAGCGGGTGTGGACCGTCATGCCCTCAAACTGCCCGCCGGGACCGACGTCCTCCTCAATGAACGCGTGAATGAAATTCCGGCTTTCCATATCCGGCGCTTTGATTTCGTCCGCCATAGCGAAGACCTCCCAATGCAAATAAAATAACAATTTATTATACAGGACGGAAGAAGGTATTGCAAGGGGTTTTTCCGGGCTCTTTTTCCCTTCCCGCTCATATTCGTTGACAGCCGGAATATGGTTGTGGTATCATCAAAAAACTACATACACAGGGAGGCTTCCCCATGGACATTCTGGAACTGCTCCTCATCGCCGTCGGCCTTTCGATGGACGCCTTCGCCGTCTCTGTCTGCAAGGGACTGTCCGTTCAGCGGCTGAAGCCCCGGCACTACCTCCTCACCGGCGCGTGGTTCGGCGGCTTCCAGGCGCTGATGCCCTCCGTGGGCTTCCTGCTGGGGTCTGCGTTTGAACGGTACATCGTCTCCTTTGACCACTGGATCGCCTTCGTTCTCCTGGCTTTCATCGGCGGGAACATGGTCAAGGAGAGCTTCGACCAGGAGGGAGAATGCCACGACGATTCCTTCTCCGCCCGCACCATGTTCCTTCTGGCCGTGGCCACCAGCATCGACGCGCTGGCGGTGGGCGTCACCTTCGCCCTGCTGCCGGACGTACAGATCGCCGCCGCCGTGTCCCTTATCGGCGCCACCACCTTCCTCCTCTCCGCCGCAGGGCTGCGAGTGGGCAATGTGTTCGGCCTTCGGTACAAGGCCCGGGCGGAGCTGGCGGGCGGCGTGATTTTGATTCTCATGGGCCTGAAAATCCTTCTGGAGCACCTGGGGATTCTGGTCCTTTAAAAAGACCGCCCGCGCCTTTCGGGGCGCGGGCGCAGACTGTCGAGAAACCTGTAAGAGCCGTTCAACGGGAAGGAAGGGCGCGGGCGGTCCGCCTCAGCGGTCCATTAAAATCAGGTTTTGAATGTTGTTCCGGCCGCTGCCGCTTTGGAGGAGGTAGACGCTGTAGACGGCGTTGCTGGTCACGTCCAAGTACAGCGAGCCGAAGGTCTCGTGAGGCGGGTAGACCCCCAGCCAGGCGGAGTCCAGGGTTTCGATATCCAGGCCGGCGGGCATGGCTGTCAGGCTTGTATCCGCGTAGAAGAACTGGTAGGTGCCGGGCATAATGCGCTTGAAGGCGGGAACCTCCTTGAACCGCAGGTCCGACCAGACCACCCGGCCGTCGCTCATAATCACGTCCAGCGGGCCGCTGTTGTAGGCCAGGTTCCCGATGCGGAAGCTGGAGTAGCCGTTGGTGGGCGGACAGCAGGTGTCGGTGATCTGCATCAGGTCCAGGCCCCCGGCGGTGTTGATAACGGCGATGGTGGTGACGCCGTTGGACTGGAAGGGCATGGTTTTCTGGATGTAGATATAGCCGTCGGTTCCGGTGACGGTCACCGTCTGATAGCCGGCGCTGACCTGGCCGTAGGTGGTGGCAGAGGCGTAGTTCAGCAGGTTCACAAAGCGGCGGTTGCCGACGAAAATGCGGAAGGCGGGATAGCCGTAGCCCGCGTTTAAGAAGCGCACCTTCGCCGCGCCGGCCCACACCCCGCCGACCACGCCGGGCAGGACGATGATTCCGCCGCAGTTCCCGCCGGGGCAGGTCCAGGTCTGGCCGCCGTTCGTATTTCCGGGATAGACCGGACCGCCCTCGCCGGGATTGGGCAGGGGGATGACGGGCTCCACTGCGGATCCGCCGCTGTCAGGGCCAGGGTAGACAGCTCCGCCCTCGCCGGGGTTGGGCAGGGGAATCACAGGGACCTGGCCGGGATCGGCTGTGCCGCCGTTCATATCTCCGGGGTAGACGGGGCCGCCCTCGCCGGGATTGGGAAGGGGAATGACGGGTTCCGCCGTCCGGCCGGCCCGGGCGGTGGGAGAGGAAAATTGCCGCATCATATTCTGTTCCATATATGCAGCCGGAAGCATGCTTCCGGCGTCCTCCTTTCAATTGGGGCTATGACAGTCTATGCGCCCGCCTCTGCCCCGGTTCATGATGCAAGAATGATGGAAGGGGGGCGCAGACTATATGGAACGGTATTCAGACAAAGGAAGTGCGCTCCATGAACAAAATTCTTATTGCTGAGGACGAGGCTCCCATCGCCAATCTCATCCGCACCGCCCTGGAGGGGGCGGGCTACCGCTGCGCCTGGGCCGGCGACGGGGCGGACGCGGCGGACAAGCTGGAGTCCCAGCCCTTCGACCTGGCGCTGCTGGACATTATGCTGCCCAAGGCCGACGGGTACGAGGTGCTGGAGTACTGCAAAAGCCTGGAGGTCCCCGTCATCTTCCTCACCGCCAAGGGGGAGCTGGAGGACCGGGTGAAGGGCCTGCGCCTGGGGGCGGAGGACTACATCGTCAAGCCCTTTGAGCTGATGGAGCTGCTGGCACGGGTGGAAACCGTCCTGCGCCGCTGCGGGAAGACGGGACGGGTCCTCACCCTGCCGCCGGATATTGAAATCGACACCGCCAGCCGTGTCGTGCGCCGGGGCGGGGAGCCTGTGGCCCTGACCGCCAAGGAATACGACCTGCTTCTGCTTTTTTTGCAGAACCGGAACATCGCCCTTTACCGGGACCGGATTTACGAGAAGGTCTGGGGAGAGGAGTTCCTGGGGGACAGCCGGACCGTGGACCTCCACATTCAGCGCATGCGGAAGAAGCTGGGGCTGGAAAGCCGGCTGGTGGCGGTGTACAAGGTGGGCTACCGCCTGGAGGCGTAAGGGGGAGAGGTTTTCCGTGAAGCTCTTTTGGAAGCTCTTTTGCAGCATGGTCCTCATCACCGCCCTGGCCTGCTCCGCCGGGGGCTATGCCCTCATCAGCGCCCAGTTCCACGCCTCTCTGGACCGGGAGGTGGCGGCGCTGTACGAGGAAAACGACCTTCTCCGCTTCGCCCTGGCCCAGGAGCTGGCCTTCAATCCCCTCTACAGTCGGGAGGAGCTGGCAAAGGCCGCCGGGGGCATCACCATCACCACCGGACAGGGGCGGACGGTCTCCTTCCGCCTCAGCGGCGAGGGAGGGACGGCCCTGGGCGGCAGCGGGGCCCTTCCGGTGGAGGCGGCGGGCCTCACCGCCCAGCTCCCCGCCGGGCAGCGGGGCTGGGTGATGGAG
>CAJUBX010000048.1 GCA_910585165.1 uncultured Oscillibacter sp.
AGCCAGCCTTATGGGGCTGGCTGGTTCACTTTTTGGTGTATTGTGCGGTGTTGCCATAAGTTTCTGTTTCTTTGCGCAGATTTGTGATATACTTCTGTGTCAGGAAAACATAAGTATCCCGTTCCTGTGCTGAAAAACTTGAAATTGCCTGTTCCTCTCTTTTGCGCAATGTAGAAATATTTTCCTGCACAAACCGTTTTCCTGTGCTTGTCAGCTTCACATACTTTTTCTTTTTTGCGCCAGGGACTGGCTCCAGATATACATACCTCTTTTCCTCCAGACTGCGTATTGCGTAGTTGATCGTTTGCTTACAGAAAAACCATTTTTCACAGATGTCTATCTGTGTGTACCATTGTTCCGGGTCTGCCGCAATATACAAAACCCAAAACTCGCTTTCTGACAGTTCCAAACAGGCCGCTATCTGCCGGTAAAGGTCACACAGCTCTTTGTTCAGCCGATTCAGCCATTCCAACAGCAGTTGATTTTCTGTGTAACTCATATAGCCCCCTATGTCTGACGCTGTTCTTCAAACTGCTCATACCCCTCCGGGAAATACTGTACCGTTTCTTGCTCGAACACCAAGAGAGAATCCGCCACCTGCCGGATAAACCAACGGTCGTGAGAAACAAACAACACTGTGCCAGAATAATTTTTCAGCATCAGGCCCAGAGCTTCTTTGCTCAGAATATCCATGTGATTGGTCGGCTCATCCAAAACAAGAAAATTCGGTTTCCGAGCCATAATCTTACACAGGGCGAGGCGCACCTTTTCGCCGCCGGAGAGCATTCGTATTTCTTTATTAACCTCATCCTCGCTGAACAGAAACGCGCCCAGGACAGTCCGGGCCTCGTTGTTTGTAAAGGTCGGAAATGCGGCGCAAAAATCAGACAGTATCGTGCCATCGCTGCTGTATTGCGCCATCTGCTGTTCAAAATACCCCAGGTCCACGTTGCCGCCAAAGGAAAACACGCCGCCCAGGGGAGCCGTCTGTCCCATCAGCGTTCGGAGCAGCGTGGATTTCCCGCTGCCGTTCCCGCCAAGGATGCCCAGCTTTTGCCCTTTCTTTTGCTCGAAGCTGATTTGCGCCAAAGCAGCCCCATAGCCAATCTCCAGCTTATTGACCGTGAGCGCGTCCGTATAGCTCTCCCTGGCCGGTTCAAACTCCGGGTGAAAGGTCCGTAGATCGTAGCGGGCCGGAGGCGGAATGCGCTCCATCCGTTCCAGCTGACTGCGTTTTGCACGGGCCATGGGCGCTTTTGTGGGGTGGCCCTTGAAGTGATCAATCAGCTTCTCCAGCCGGGCGATTTCATCTCGCTGGGCTTCGTAGGCTTTCTGCTGTTTATCCCAATTCTGGCGCTTCTGCACAGTAAAGGCGGAGTAATTTCCGCTATACATGGTAATCCGCTTCCGCTCTATCTCATAGACCATGTTGACTACATTGTCCAGAAACATCCTGTCGTGGGATACCACCACAATGGCCCGGTCGTATGTTTTTAGATACTGCTCTAGCCACTGGATTGTGGCAATGTCCAGATGGTTTGTCGGTTCGTCCAGCAGCAGTACATCCGGTTTGCTGAGAAGCATTTTCGCAAAGGCGATCCGTGTACGCTGACCCCCGGAAAATTCAGATAGCTTTTTCTTCTTATCTTCCTCTGAGAAGCCAAAATTCTGCACCAACAGCTCATACTCTTTTTCGTATTCATAGCCGCCCATGTGTTCAAACTGTTCCAGGAGGTCCACATACTCCTGCACGATTTCCTCCGTGGCGTTTTCCTCCATGAGCGCAAGCAGGCTGTTCAGTCTGGCCTTTGCCTCCAAGATTTTCTGGAACGCCTTTTTCACTTCTTCCTCCAGCGTAGCGGAATCATCGTCAAAGGCAGTCTGCCGCAAATAGCCGATAGTCAGTTTTCCTCTGCGGGAAACGAAAACGCTCTTGTCGCTGTCATGGCGGTCGATTTCAACCTGACCGGCAATCAAATTGAGAAGCGTTGTCTTGCCGCAGCCATTTCGGCCCACGATGGCTATTTTTTCGGTGTTCTTGATGATAAAGTTAATGTCCTCCAAAATGGTATTTGCGCCAAAAGACACGGTTCCACGACTGATCTCCACCAGCATGACGCGTATCCCTCCTTATGATTCCAAAAGTGTCCGCAGGCGAAACTGCGGCGCATATTGAGCGAGAAACGGTACCCGTTTGACTGACACGGTTTTTCCGTCCAGATAGGCCAGTGTTTCCGAATCAGGCGGAAAGTGCAGAGTCACTTGATATGCGAACAGTAGTTGATGTTCCTGCCCATGGCGGCGGTTTTCCTTTTTGCTGCCGTAGGTCATGTCACCTAGGATGGGTGTACCACAGTAGGCCATCTGCGCCCGGAGCTGGTGCATCCGTCCGGTGACTAGACTGCACTCCACCAGAGAAAGGCCCTGGTGGGATACCAAAGTTCTGTATTCTGTGACAGCCAGCTTTGCGCCTGCTGTCTTTCGCCGCAGAACGGAAACACGGGTGCCATCCCAATTCTCCAGAATAAAATGCTCCAGCTTCCCCGTGCGGGGCCGGGGTGTTCCGATCACAATACACAGATACCTTTTTTCGATTGCCCGTGTCTGTAATTGGCGGTTCATTTCGCGCATGGCGTCCCAGGTCTTAGCGAAAATCACGATCCCGCCGGTAAAGCGGTCCAGGCGGTTGCAGGGCTGGGGCCGGAAGGCGGCGGGGTCAGCGGCGTTCCATGCTCCTGTCCGGCGCAAATAGGAGCGCACATGGTTTAAGAGCGTTTCCGACTGTTCGCTGCCATTGGGATGAACAATCATCCCTGCTGGTTTATTGACCAGGAGAAAGTGTCTGTCCTCATACAAAATATCTAACCGCCATCCGTGTCTCATTGCCTGCTCCCACCGTTTACGGGCAAAAAAAGTGCGCCCGGTTATTTGCTCAATAACCGGGCGCACCCGACATCTTCCTCGACTGTGCCAGAGCAGATGCTCTGCCGTATCATTGCGATGACCAGTCCTCCGATGACACTTTTTTGATTCGATTTGTTTCTGCTTTCAGTAGTTGAACGTGCTTTTGCGTTGTAGTCAGCAATGCGGCCCGCTCCTGATCGTTCAACTTCTGGAAAGACACCTGCTCTGCTTTGATAAGCGGTGCGATGATTTGCGCACATACTTCTGAGCCTTTCTCAGTCAGTGCGACGATTTTGTTTTTGCGATTGCCGGGAACGGGCAGAAGCTGAAGCCAGCCCTGCTGCTCAAGGCCCTTGAATGCAGTATTCACAGTCTGAGGCGCATAGAACCAGTTGGCACAGATTTCCCTCTGCGTACACGGTTCCTCTCGCTCATAAATGGAGTACAGCAGCCAAAAGGCCGTATCCGAGAGGCCATAAGATTTTGCGTACTGGTGATAGAGGTCGTCCCGTTCCATGTATGCCTGGTTAAACGCGGTAAGCTGTTTTGCAATGGTTCGTTTCATTGTCCCCTCCGTTTCATCCGTGGCCGGACGATAGGCTATTATAGTCCGCCATCGGATAATTGTCAACACCTTTTTGCAAATTTTTTACTTGCAGGCAGGAGCGGTGAATCCTCCCTATGCTGTCTACGTTGTGGGGATTGAGCAGATTGTGGCTGATTTTGCCCTGTTCAGAAATCATCACATCCATTCTCACTATGGTCTGCCCCATAGCACTGACTATGCGAAACAATAATATCAATCAAAAGCCACGAATGTTGTGATTTTCCAAATTCTAAGGAATAAGGCGGAGGATTGCTGTTATGCAATCTCCGCCCTATTATCAATTATAAATCAGTTCGGTCAGTATAATTTCCTCAACTCTTGCTTTGCAGTTGTTTACTAATCCAACCCATGCCATCTGGTCATGGGCTTTCAGTTCCTCGGTCGCGCCTGCGGCCTTCATCATCTGAGGTAGCAATTTGTCCATGCGAATTTCAGCCAATCGCTCGATTGTGGTTAAGTGATCGTCTACTCTATCAGTGTTCACCAGCACCATCCACAACTCAGGCTTATACTCCCGAAGGTAGGTGCGGCGAAGATCGCCATATTTGCCGTAAAATTTCCCTGTCTCCGGCTCATCGTCCAAGATCAGATTGGGAATATAATAATCGCCAACTTTGGTATAGGTCAATTCAAAATCCATGATAATGTCCTTTCTGTACGGCGCTTATATGTCGGAAAGAGATGGAATAGCGGGACTGGCTGTTCTCTGATGTTGATTTACTACTCTACGACACACAAGCATTGCTTGGGGGTATTACTTAGCATCAAAGGATGAATCCAGGCCAGAGCCCAAATTGACGAGTGTATAGCCTGTTCTGTACGGCTCCCGAATCAAAGCGTACTGCGGTACGCCTCGCTGGTCTTGTAGTTGCGATACAAGGCCAGCAATTTCTTTTGGCGTTCCATTCGCCGTTACGGAAATCCGATCTCCCGTCCGTTCGTAATGCAAATTCACTGTTCTCACCTCACTTTCTGTTTGATAGGTGGTGTTCGGGTTATATTTACTTTGACTGTGCAAATATAATAAATCACTTAGCCATATTTGTCAAGAGATTTTGAGAAAATATTTTGACTGAGTGAATTTTTAATGTTATACTAGTAACAACGAAAGGAGGTGGACCCATTGACTTTGGGTGAACGCATAAAAAAATTGCGTAAGGAATTAGACCTTACGCAACAGGACTTTGGAAATCGCCTTGGAATTAAACCCAATAGCGTTTCCTTAATTGAATCGGGGAACCGAAATCCATCAGATCAAGTAATCTTAGCAATTTGCCGGGAATTTAATGTTTCTGAAACCTGGCTCCGAACCGGGGAAGGGGAAATGTTTATCCCAATAACCAGGGATGAACAGATTGCCGCTTTCGTAGGCGGCGCTCTTTCAACCGAATCGGACACCTTCAAGAAACGGTTTATTTCCATGCTTTCCAAGTTAAGTGAATCAGACTGGGAAGTCCTTGAACGAATGGCGGAAGAAATGAAAAAGGACTGACCCCGAAGGGGCAGCCTTTTTTCAAAACCACCTTCAGTTCCGCGTTGACGATGTGCGGCGCGATAAAGGACGCCTCGCTGGGGTTCAGGTCCGCCCGGGTCTCCTCCCGGATTACCCGAAGGCAGTGTTGGCCCAGGCGGTACTCCGCAGGGTAATAGCTCATGACGGCCCCTTCCAGGGGATTCGTAAACTCCACGCCGTTTTCCTTGCGCTTGATGGCGAAGCTGATGTGGTCTGCCAGGGTGATGAGCAGCGACTCGTTCAGCAGCGCGGAAACCTGGGTTTTGATATGTTCAATCAAATCCTGGGTGAGGCGCAGATGCTCAATTGGAATCTGCCGGCACAGCTCCCGAAGCTTCCGCTGCTCCGCCTTGCCCTCCATATGATAGGTCTTCTCAAAAAGGGACGGGTCCACCCGCTCGCCAATCTTCCGCTGGAAGCCTAGGCCCTTTCCAGTGACAATCATCTCGCCTCCCCGATCGTCCACCACGCAGAGGATGTTGTTGTTGATGACCTTCTTGATCCGCAGCTCCCCCGCCTCCTCAAAAAAACAGACCGCCCCCGCCTCAATCTCTCCGGCAGCACGCGAACGAAACGACGGAGACATGTGGGGCAGAGTTGGTCAAGCCCGGCAAGCCGGTAACATTCCAACCATAAATTTCAATCCTAGCGTATCCTTGCCAGGCACAAAAGTCAAGAAAGAATTGTGGGGGCGGCATAGATTCTACCAATTGCACAATTTCCGGCGCAATTTTTAAACATTCCGCTGTCCGGAAACCGCTTCATTCGCTGCGCCGCAGTGTTTTTGACTCTGTCTTCGCCGCAGCCGGGCCGGAACCTCCCCGGAAGGGGGACGGCCTTCTCCTGCCTCTCCGGCACCAAAAAGTCAGTTTTTTCCTGAGAAAACACCGGATAATCGGTAATTTGCAGGATTGAAAACGGCCTAAAAATCCTTTATAATAGAAAAAATCTTTTAAAGGCGGTTTCCAACTATGTCTTACAAAAACGAACGCGACCTGCGCCGGATGCTCCTTCACCAGGAGCTGATCGAATCCTCCTTGTCCTTTGTCAGCGGGTCCGAGGACTTTCTCCTGGAAAACGACATCTTCCCCTCCGGGCGGACCGACGCCGACGTGATGCGAGGCCTCCGCTATCCCAACGGCACCGGCGTCATCGCCGGAGTCACCAGCATCGGCGACGTGGACGGCTACGATCTGGTGGACGGGGAAAAGCGCCCCCGGAAGGGCCGCCTGTTCTACCGGGGCATCAGCATCGAGGACCTGATCCAAAGCTGCATCAAGGAAGACCGCTTCGGCTTTGAGGAGACGGTTTACCTCCTTCTTTTCGGCCAGCTGCCCACCGCCTCCCAGCTGAAGGACTTCCAAATCCTCATGGCCCGGTGGAGCCAGCTGCCCTCCTATTTCTCCGAGGACATGATTCTCCGCTCTCCCAACAAAAATATCATGAACAAGCTGGCCAGCTGCATCCTGGCCCTCCACTCCCACGACGGCGAGGCGGAGAACATGACCCTGGAAAACGAGCTGTTCAAGTCCTTCCGCATGGTGGCCCGGACGCCCACCATCGTGGCCCACTCCTACGCCGCCAAATGCCACTACTTCGACAAGGACAGCCTCTATCTCCACCGTCCCCGGACGGACATGAGCGTCGCCCAGAATTTCCTCTACTCCCTGCGCAAGGACACTCAGTTTGACGACGACGAGGCCAAGCTTCTGGACCTTTGCATGATTCTCCACGCGGAGCACGGCGGCGGCAACAACTCCACCTTCGCCTGCCGGGTCCTCACCTCCTCGGGAACGGACTTCTACTCCTCCATCGCCGCCGCCGTGGGGGCGCTGAAGGGCTTCCGCCACGGCGGGGCCAACATCAAGGTGGTGGAGATGATGAAGTACCTCAAGCGGGCGGTCCGGGACTGGAAGGACGACGGCCAGGTAAAGGACCAGCTGGTCCGCATCCTCCGCCGGGACCTGGGGGACGGCACGGGACTTATCTACGGCATGGGCCACGCGGTTTACACCCTTTCCGATCCCCGGGCGGAAATCCTCAAGCAGTTCTCCCGCCACCTGGCGGAAAAGAAGGGCATGGCGGACGAGCTGGACCTCATCGAGTCCGTGGAGCGGCTGGCTCCCCAGGTCTTCCAGGAGGTCCGCCGCTCCGACAAGCCCATCTGCGCCAACGTGGACCTTTACTCCGGCTTCGTCTATACGCTGCTGGGCATTCCCTCGGACCTGTACACCGCCATCTTCGCCAGCGCCCGGATGCCCGGCTGGTGCGCCCACCGGATTGAGGAATGCTGCGCCGACGACCCGCGGATCATCCGCCCGGCTTACAAGACCGTCTGCAGGCGGGCGCCCTACGTGCCCATTTCCGAGCGTTAAATACAGGAGGTTTCCGCTATGATTACCCTTCATGACAACGGCGTTTTTCTCTCGGAGGGCTCCCTCTGCGCCTCCGCCCCCCTCTCCCCGGAGGAGGGAAGGAAACAGACCCTGGCCTGGAGCATCCTCCAGGCCCACAGCGTCTCCGGCGACCCGGAGCGCCTTCAAATCCGCTTCGACGCCATGGTCAGCCACGACATCACCTACGTGGGCATCATCCAGCAGGCCCGGGCCTCCGGCATGCGGGAATTCCCCATGCCCTATGCCCTGACCAACTGCCACAACTCCCTCTGCGCCGTGGGGGGCACCATCAACGAGGACGACCACGTCTTCGGCCTCTCCGCCGCGCGGAAATACGGCGGCATCTACGTCCCCGCCAACCAGAGCGTCATCCACTCCTACGCCCGGGAACAGCTGGCGGGCTGCGGAAGGATGATTCTGGGCTCCGACTCCCACACCCGCTACGGCGCTCTTGGCACCATGGCCGTGGGCGAGGGCGGGCCGGAGCTTGCCAAGCAGCTTTTGAAGGATACCTGGGACGTGCCCTATCCCAAGGTCGTCCTGGTCTACCTCACCGGCGCGCCCAGGCAAGGCGTAGGCCCCCACGACGTGGCCATCGCCCTGGTGAAAGCCACCTTCGAAAGCGGCTTTGCAAACAACTGCGTTCTGGAGTTCGCCGGGCCCGGCGCGGCGGGCCTGCCCATTGATTTCCGCAACGGAATCGACGTGATGACCACGGAGACCACCTGCCTCTCCTCCATCTGGGAAACCGACGCGGAGACCGAGGGCTTTTACAAGGCCCACCAGCGCCCAGAAGCATACAAGGAACTGCATCCCGGCAGCCATGCCTGGTATGACAAATACATTGAGGTCGATCTTTCCGCCGTGGAGCCCATGATCGCCCTGCCCTTTCACCCCTCCAACGCCTGGACCATCCGGGAATTCCTGGGCAGCGCCCCGGAGCTTCTGGCGCAGGTGGAGGCCGACGCGCAAAAACGCTATCCCAAGGCCAAAATCAATTTGCTCCAGAAACTTCATGACGGCGGCGTCTGGGCGGATCAGGGCGTCATCGCCGGATGCGCCGGGGGCCTCTTTGACAACATCGTGGAGGCGGCGGACATTCTCCGGGGGGAGAGCTGCGGCAGCGGGTACTTCACCTTGGACGTGTACCCCACCAGCGTCCCCGTCAGCCTGGAGCTGGCGAAAACCGGAGCCGTGGAGGACCTTCTTCGAAGCGGCGCGGTCATCAAGCCCAGCTTCTGTGGGCCGTGCTTTGGCGCGGGGGACGTGCCCGCCCACAACGGCCTGAGCCTCCGGCATACCACGAGGAACTTCCCCAACCGGGAGGGGTCCAAGCCCGGCGAGGGCCAGTTCGCCGCTGTGTGCCTGATGGACGCCCGGTCCATCGCCGCCACCGCCGCCAATGGGGGTAAAATCACCTCCGCCGACGAATGGGGCTACGAGACCGCCCGGCGAACCTATCACTTCGACAAGAGCGTCTATGAGCGGCGGGTCTACAACGGCTTTGGCCACCCCAAGCCCAACGAGGAACTGATTCTGGGCCCCAACATCACCGACTGGCCGAAGATGCAGCCCCTGGCAAAAAACCTTCTGGTGGAGCTGGCGGCGGTCCTGCGGGACGATGTGACCACCACCGACGAGCTGATTCCCTCCGGCGAAACGTCCTCCTACCGCTCCAATCCTCTGCGGCTGGCGGAGTTCACCCTGTCCCGCCGGGAGCCGGAGTATGTAGGCCGGGCCAAGGCGGTTGCCGCAATGGAGGCCGGGCGGCTGGCGGGGGAGGTTCCGGAGAAGCTCCGGGCCCTGCTGGAGCGCTGCGGCGCAAAAGCGGAGGAAACCCAGTTTGGCTCCTGCGTGTTCGCCAACCGCCCCGGCGACGGCTCCGCCCGGGAGCAGGCCGCCTCCTGCCAGAAGGTGCTGGGGGGCTTCGCCAATATCTGCTACGGCTTTGCCACCAAGCGCTACCGCTCCAACTGCATCAACTGGGGCATCCTGCCCTTCACGCTGGACCAGGGGACCGCGTTCCCCTATGAGGCGGGGGACTGCGTGTTCGTCCCGGATATCCGCGGGGCCATCCGGGAAGGACGGGAGGACATCCCCGCCCAGGTACTCAAAGCGGACGGCGGCGAGGCGGCAATCACTCTTCACGTCCGGGGGCTGACGGCGGAGGAACAGGAGATTCTCCTGGACGGCTGCCTGATGAACCATTACGCCAGGCGGGCGGATTAAGAGTCTATCCGCAAATTATCCGCACACAGCCAGCTTGCATATTCTCCGCCATACTTCGCTGGTTTCCCTTGCCGGGCGGCAGCCCGGTAAGTGGAAAACCGCCTCATCTGGCGGAAAATCTGGCGGCGCAATCTGCGCACGTCTAATTTACGGATAGACTCTAAAGGAGGCGCTTTTATGGAAAAAATTAAGATGGCCACCCCCCTGGTGGAGATGGACGGGGACGAGATGACCCGTGTCCTCTGGGGGATGATTAAGGAGAAGCTGATTCTGCCCTTTGTGGATTTGAAAACCGAGTACTATGACCTGGGCCTTCTAAACCGCAACGCCACCCGGGACCAGGTGACGGTGGACGCGGCCAACGCCACCAAACGCCTGGGCGTGGCCGTGAAGTGCGCCACCATCACGCCCAACCGCCAGCGGATGGAGGAATATCCGGAGCTCACCGAGATGTGGAAATCTCCCAACGGCACCATCCGGGCCATTCTGGACGGTACGGCCTTCCGCTCGCCCATCGTCCTGCCCTGCATCAAACCGGTTGTGAAAAACTGGGAAAAGCCCATCACCATCGCCCGCCACGCCTACGGCGACATGTACAAGGCCGTGGACATGACCACGGAGGAGCCGGGAACCGCCGCCCTCACCTTCCGGGGGGAGAGCGGGGCGGAGAAGACGCTGAACGTCCAGGCCGTGGACGGCCCCGCCGTCTTCTCGGCCCAGCACAACAAGGCATCCAGCATCCGGGCCTTTGCCCGCTCCTGCTTCCAATACGCCCTGAGCCAAAAGCAGGACCTGTGGTTCTCCGCCAAGGACACCATTGCCAAGGTCTATGACGGGGAGTTCAAGCGGATTTTCGAGGAGGAGTACGAGTCCTCCTATAAAGCGGAGTTCGAGAAGCTGGGCCTCACGTATTTCTATACCCTGATTGACGACGCCGTGGCCCGCTGTGTCCGCTCCAAAGGCGGGTTCATCTGGGCGCTGAAAAACTACGACGGCGACGTTATGAGCGATATGATCGCCGCCGCCTTCGGAAGCCTCGCCATGATGACCTCCGTATTGGTCTCCCCCGATGGAACCATGGAGTTCGAAGCCTCCCACGGCACCGTCACCCGGCACTACTACCGCTATTTAAAGGGGGAGAAAACCTCCACCAACCCGATGGCGACCATTTTCGCCTGGTCCGGCGCGCTGAAGCGGCGGGGAGAGCTGGACGGCCTTCCGGCGCTGGCGGATTTTGGCGAACGGCTGGAGGCCGCCTCCCTGAAAACCCTGGAGGACGGCATAATGACCCGGGACCTCCTCCCCCTGGCGGAGCCCGGCTTCCAGGCCCGGGGCGTGGACAGCGGGGAGTTTTTGGACGAGATTGCCGTAAGGCTCTGACAAGGTGCTGAAAAAGCAGGAGAGGACTCGCCTCTCCTGCTTTTTGCTTCCGCCTGCCCGGGCGGAAACCGTTTCCCGGCAGCGGATTTCTGTTCAGGCGGCTGATTCCTGTTCAGGCGGCTGATTCCTGCCGGCCGGTGTTCACGCAGTAGCGGTGGAGAATTGCCGCCGCCTGGCCCCGGGTCGCCCTGCCGGAGGGGTTCAAATATCCGCCGGAGGTGCCGTTAATGAGCCCGGCGCCGTTGGCCCAGGAGAAGGCCTCCCTGGCGTAAGAGGCCACGGAGGCTCCGTCGGGGAAGGCTCCCAGGTCTGCCTGCCAGCCAACCGGATAGCCCTTGTAGTTATGATAACGGTAGAGGAACGCGGCCAGCTGCTCCCGGGTGACGGGGTCGTTGGGCCGGAAAAGGCCGTTCCCGTCTCCTCCGGTAATGCCGGCGGCCACGGCCCATTTTACCGCCTTTTCACAGTAGGACCCGGCGGCCACATCAGGCAGGCCCGCGCCGCTGACGGCGGGCTGGCCCTCCAGGCGGTAGAGAATGGTGACTATCTGTCCCCGGGTAACGGCCTCCTGCGGGCAGAAAAAACCGCCTCCCTTGCCGCTCATCAGCCCATTCTGGCTGACATAGGCGATGTCCCTGGCAAAGGTGCTGCCAGGTTCGACATCGAAAAAAGCGGAGGGACCGGCGGGCCGGCTTACTATAAATTTTACATGCACTTGCGCCGCCTCACCGCCGCTGCTCCGGACCTCGATCACGCCGTCGTAACGGTTCGCCGGCAGCCCCGTCCGGGGGCGGATGGTGAAAACAGCGCTGTCTCCTTCGGCCAAATAGTTCTTGTCCAGCGGACTGATATCCCAGCTGTACGAAGCGGGCTGTTCCAGGAAAATCCCGCGCCCGGAGGGGTTCCTGACAATGACCGTCTTCCCGGGGACGGCGGAATACCCCTCCTCCGCGCTTCCAAAATCCAGCGTGCCGGGCTCCACAGTCAGGACGGCGGCCTGCTCTTCCACCTCCAGGGAAACCTTGCACTCGGCGCAGACGCCTTCGCGGGTTTGGAAGACGAGTTTGTCGGTATAGGAGCCCGCCTTCAGGTTCTGCTTAGGAGCGATTGTAAAGACGGCTTTGCCGCCGGGGTCCAGCCAGCCGGACCGGTCGGCGTCCACGGTGAAATGCTCCGCGCCCTTCACGCCATTCAGGTATACGCTGTCCGCACCCTCATTTTTAATCGTGACCGTGAATTCCTTCTCCCCGGCGTCTTTCTCACTGTAGCCCCCTTTCAGTCTGCCCAGGTCCTTTCTGGAGGAGTCTATGGAAATAGAAAGGCCCTTTTCCATCACCTTGGCATAAACCGGAATGGAAAAGGTCCGGGAATCTCCCTTTAATCCGCCGTCCTCGTAATAACCGCTGATCGAAACGCTCCGGCTGTATTCTCCCACAGTCCCGGCGCTGTTCAAGGAGACCGTCACTACCGCGCTTTTTCCGGGAGCAAGGGAGGCCGGCACGCCGCTTACCGAGAAGCCGGAGGGGCTGGAGGCGCTGAGGGTCATGGCATACCGGGAGCTGTTGTTGGTAATTGTGAAGGTCCTGCTCAGCCCCCTGGAAGCGCCTTTTTCCAAGTTGCCAAACGCAATGCCGGACTCTGAAAAGGAGAGGTCTGCGGAACCTGGAGTCAGTTCCCGCCGCTTCTCCTCCTGCTTTTTCTGCTCCTCCTCTTTGCGTTTTTGTTCTTCTTCCTGTTTTTGCTTTTCCGCCTCCTCTTGTTTTCTCTGTTCTTCCTCCTCTCTGCGCTTTTGTTCTTCCTCCTGCTTCCTCCGTTCTTCCTCCTCCTGCTTCCGCCGCTCTTCTTCCTGCTTTTTCTGCTCCTCCTCTTTGCGTTTTTGCTCCTCCTCCTGTTTTTGTTTTTCCGCCTCCTCCTGCTTTTTCTTTTCTTCCTCCTCTTTACGCTTTTGTTCTTCTTCCTGCTGCCGCTGTTCTTCCTCCTCCTGCTTCTTCTTTTCCGCTTCCTGCGCCGCGTCATAGGCTTCCTGCTTCTGCGCCGCCAGCCGGGCGGCCGCCTCCGCCGCATCCTGCGCCTCCCGCACCCGGGCATCTGCCGCTGCCATTTGTTCAAGCGCCTCGTCTATTCTTCTCTCCGCGTCTGCAATTTGTTCTTCCAGCCGTGCCCTGTCCTCTTCTCCTCCTTCCTCCAGTTCGGCCTCCGCCGCCGCCAATTCTTTCCGGGCTTCCCGCTCCGCGTCCGCTGCTGCCGCTTTCTCCGCATCCGCATCTGCTTCCACCTGCCCAAGGGCGTCCTGCTTCCTCACCACCTCCTCTTTTGCCGCCAGCAGCTCCTGTTCCAGCCGCTCTAAATCTGTGGATTTTCCCTCCGCCGATACGGGCGCCACGCAGATGCTCAGCGCCAGGCACAGCGGCATCAGCAGAGCCAGCCATCTCCTCTTTTGTCTCTTTTTCATCATGTTTGCAACTTCCTTTCTATAAATTTTTGGGGATAATCCCCAATTTCACTTTAGCACTTTCTCCCAAAAAATACAAGGGCCATTTGCCCCGCCAATCCCGGGCGCTTTCAAATCCCGGAGCCGACGGGGAATCATAACCACCGGCGGCGCCGGTGGCATGCACAAGCCACCTTGGGGCATGTTTACTTGCCTTCTTTTACCGGCTTACCCTGTAACAAGAGCTATCCTTTCGATATTTGTAACAACCTCTTGGATATCTGTCTCATAATGCTAAGATCCTGTTTAAAATTTTCTGATAAGGATAGCGATGAGAGCAAAGGTAAGAATTTGAGCAGGAATAAGGAGTTTGCGCTTACAATTTTTCCAAAGTCTGCGGAATTTATCAAGCCAGCCGAACAGCCGCTCAACCACCCAGCGGCGGGGGAGAACGACAAATTTGTGTAATTCACTACGCTTTACCACCTCGACCTGCGCACCACAAATACCCTTATCCCTCTTTCTCATTCGCTTGTCAAAAATTTTAAACAGGCTCTAACACGCTTGAAATTTCTCCTGGAAGGTGCTTCCAAGGGTCGATACAGCCGGGATATGGCGGTGACCATCCGTGACGCCGCCAGAGTCTCTATCGGTTCCGTGATGCCAGCTAAATCCTTGGAACTCCGACACACCATCCGTCTCATCCGGGAACTGGATGTCGAGATAGCAGACATTGAAACCTCTATCCACTCCATCATGGAACAGTTACACTCTTTTTGTCGCTCTGCCCCTGGCCAGGGGTTGCTTTTGGTACTACCAAACGGAAAGGAAGCCTGCCGCTCCCGGCAGGCTCCCCCTTTTCATTTCAGATAGCTCAGCAGGCGGCCCGCCTCCAGAGCGGCTTGGGCCCGGACGCCGTCAAAATCCACATAGGGGTTGTAGACCGCCTCCAGCGCGTCGTGGTTCCGCTTGGCTTCCTTCAGCGCATCCACTGCCTCCTCCCGGAGCAACGCCGCCATCCGGGTCTGGAAGCGGAGGCGGGACCTGCCCTCCGTCTCCGTCATGGCGTCCAGCCGGATGCGGCGATAGGGCTTTTTGCCATAGTCCATCCCCGGGCAGGAGGTGACAAAGGCCAGCCCCAGGCCGGGAATCAGGAGATGCTCGATGCGGTTCAGGTCCTCCGGAGAGGGGCACACGATGGTATCCCAGCCTTTTTCCGCCGCCGCCTCATGAAGCCGGGCCAGAGCCCCGCCCGCCAGTTCCCAGGTGTCGGAAAATTCATAAACCTTTGAACACAGGGCATCCACGCTGTCAAAGCGCCAGACAAAGCCCCTGTGGGTAAGGCTGCCCAAAAAGCGCCGGACGGTCTTCCCCTTCCCGTCTCCCCGGGCTTTCAGCTCCCGGGCGATGATGCCCAAAATGCGGCGGTCCAGGCGTTCGGCATCAAAGGACTTGGATACGGAAGCCACGGCGTCCAGCTCTACCTGGCGGGCGGCTTTCAGGCTGTGGTATGCCCGGACATAGGCGGCTTTATAGGCATGGGTGCAGGCCTTGATTTCCTCTGTGTCCTTCTTGGCGGCGGTAAGGTCATAGAAGCGCCCAAGGTCCACATACCGGTCCACTGCGGCGGGATATTGGGGCTCGATGACGTGGGCGAGTGTAACGGTAGGACGCAGATAAAAGTTTTCGTCCACCTTTTTCAAAAGGTGGCGGGGTGCAGGGGCAGCGCCCCTGCAAAGCTCCCATAATACCGCGCAGAGCGCGGACGAGAAACTCACGATGCGGTATAGGCGGCAGCGACAGCGTCCCGCCGGAGGCTTCGTTAGAAGTCAAAATTTCCAGGTGACGCGAACTTGCTGTTCGCCGGTGTCGGGATTTCGCTCACCGATTTCGATTTTCTCGACCAGGGCAACGACCAGTTCCCGGGGGACGGTTTCCAGCTTTAGGAGTTCTTTGGCTCGTTCCATCAGGTCGGTTTGCTGCTGGGGCTTTTCCTGGTTGGATAATTCGGTGCTGATGTTTGCGATACGCTGTTCCAGGTGGGCCTTCTCCTCCAGGAAAGATTGGTTCAGGTCGGTGAATTGACCGTCGGTCAGAAGGCCGGAAACTTTATCTAAGTACAGCTGTTTCAGGGCTTGACTGCGTTTTTCCAGCTGGGCAGTAAGGGACTTGCGCTCCTGATCCAGGACCTCCCGGCGGGTGTCCCGCTTTGGCCGGAGGTCTAAGGGCTCCAGCTTGTAGTAGGTCTGGACGTAGTAGCGGATGTGGTCCGATACCAACTCCTCCAGCTTGTCAAGGCGAATGGAGTGCCGGGTGCAAAGTTTGGCTTTGCCGCTGTCGGCGTAGAGCTTGCAGCGGAGGTAGGAGGTCCGGGGCCTCCCCTGCCGGTAGCTGGTGACTTTGCTCATAGTGCTGCCGCAGTCCATGCACTTTACCAAGCCGGACAGCAGGTGGACTTCCCCGCTGCCGTCGGTTTTGGTATGCAGGGAAAGGTTTCGCTGGACGGTCTCGAAGGTTTCACGGTCAATGATGGCCTCATGGGTGCCCTCTACCCGATACCATTGGGCTTCCGGTACATCGATCAGAACCTTGGATTTGTAACTGACCTTTTTCTTCCGGCCTTGGATCATGACGCCTGTGTACATCTCGTTGTGTAGGATGCGCCAGATGGTGGTTTTGTTCCAGAGGCCGTAGTCGTTTTTGACTGGGTGATTGCAAGTCCAGCCACGTTCTGCTTTGTATCGGGCGGGGCTTGGCACGCCTTGTTCGTTGAGCATGTAGGCGATGTTTTGCTTGCCATGGCCCTCCAGGGACCATTGGAAAATCCGGCGAACCACCTCGGCGGCCCCGGGATCGATGATGATGTGGTTTTTGTTGGCAGGGTCCTTTTGGTAGCCGTAGATGGGAAAGCCTCCAATATACTGCCCCTCCCGGCGCTTCAGGTCGAAGACCATGCGGACGTTTTCGGAGAGGTCCTCTAAGTACCACTCATTCACCAAGCCATTGATCTGGCGGGCTTTTTTGTTGCCTTTGACCTCGGTGTCGGCGTTGTCGGCTACCGCGATGAAACGGATGCCCCAGATAGGAAACAGGCCGTGGATGTACTTTTCAACCAGCTCCATATCACGGGTAAAACGGGACTGTGATTTGCAAAGGATGATCTGGAACTTCTTCTGCTTCGCCGCCGAAAGCATCCGGTTGAAGTCCGGGCGAAGGCTATCGGCTCCGGAGTAGTCCTCGTCGCAGTAGATGGAGTAGATGTCCCAGCTGCGGTCGATGGCGTAGTTTGTCAGCAGGGATTTCTGGTTTTGGATGCTTTCGGATTCGGGTTGGTGCTTGTCTTCGTCCTCCTTACTCAGGCGTACATAGATTGCACAGAGAATTTGTCACACCTCCTTGAAGGCGTAACTGCTCGGTACTATGGTAGCA
>CAJUBX010000049.1 GCA_910585165.1 uncultured Oscillibacter sp.
CCTTTTGAACCTGGAGCGCTCCGCCTCCCGGCTGGAGCAGAAGCTGGCCACCTCCGGCATGGAGGAAAAGCAGATTCTGGACCGTCTTTGGGAACACTACGAGCTGAGCCACTCCGACGCCCAGGCCCAGAGGATGGAGCTGGAAAGCGTCCCCAAAGCCGCCCGGCGGATCGCCGAGCTGAAAAAGGGCATCACCGCCCTGGGCGCGCCGAATATCGGTGCGATTGAGGAGTATGACCGGGTGAACGCCCGCTATACCTACCTGACGGACCAGAGGGACGATGTGGAGAAGGCGAAGAAAGAGCTGGAAGCCATCATCGGCGGCATCACCGGGGAGATGACCCGGATTTTCGCCGAGCAGTTCCAGCTTTTAAACGAGAGCTTCCAGGCCACCTTCCTGGAGATGTTCGGCGGAGGACAGGCCCAGCTGGAGCTGGAGGACGAGAGCGATATCCTGAACTGCGGCATCGAGATTAAGGCCCAGCCGCCGGGCAAGACGCTGAAAACCATCTCGCTCCTCTCCGGCGGGGAAAAGGCGTTCGTGGCCATCGCGCTGTACTTCTCTATTTTAAAGGTGCATCCCACGCCGTTTTGCGTCATGGACGAGATTGAGGCGGCGCTGGACGACGTAAACGTCACCCGCTATGCCCGGTACATGCGCCGCCTGGCGGGGAAAACCCAGTTTATCGTCATCACCCACCGCCGGGGCACCATGGAGGAGGCCGACGTTCTTTACGGCGTGACCATGCAGGAAAAGGGCGTTTCCAAGATTCTGACCATCAATCTCAACGACATGGCGAAGGAATTGGATATCCGGTAGGGGGGAGAGAACGCTATGACCTTGCGGCAGAAGATACGGATTACTTTGGCGATGTTCGCATCGTCCGCTGTGCTGATAATCGCCGGAATTTGGGGGAAAAGCGTGGCAATGGGAAGCGGAGGAGGATTTTTGTTCTTCGCGTCCATTCTGACGGCCCTGATTTGCTGGCGCTGTCCCAACTGCGGGAAGGGGTTCGACCCGCCCTTCAAGAAGAAGAACTGCAAGCGCTGCGGGCTGGAGATTGACTATGAGGCCCGGGGGAGGAAATTTTGATTTTGGGAAATCCTGTCCCAGGTGCAAAAGACGGATTGACTTTGACAAAAAATAATCCAGGGAGGAAGCTATGGGCTTTTTTGACAAGCTGAAAAAAATCACCACCAACCTGTTCACTACCTACACCGAGGCGGACGAGGCCTTTTTCGAGGAGCTGGAGGAATCCCTCATCCTCTCCGACTTCGGCATGGAGATCGCCGTGGAGACGGTGGAAAAGCTCCGGGAGAAGGTCCGCCGGGAGAAGCTCCAGAGCCAGGAGGAGGTCCGCGCCGCCCTGCGGGAGATCATCGTGGACACGCTGAACGTGGGCACCACGGAGGTGAACGTCTCCACCTCCCCCTGCGTGTTCCTCTTCATCGGGGTCAACGGCGTGGGGAAGACCACCTCCATCGGGAAGATGGCAAACCTCCTGCGCTACGGCGGGAAGAAGTGCCTCCTCTGCGCGGCGGATACCTTCCGGGCGGCGGCGGCGGACCAGCTGGAAATCTGGGCGGAGCGGGCCGGGGCCGATCTGATCCGCCAGCACGAGGGCGCGGACCCCGGCGCGGTGCTGTTCGACGCGCTCCAGGCCGCCAAGGCCCGGGGGGTGGACGTGGTCCTCTGCGACACGGCAGGGCGGCTCCACAACAAGCAGAACCTGATGGCGGAGCTGGCGAAGCTTTCGAAGATCATTGACCGGGAGTGCCCCGGCGCGGCCCGGGAGACCCTGCTGGTTTTGGACGCCACCACAGGCCAGAACGGACTGGTTCAGGCCCGGACCTTCAAGGAGGCGGCGGGACTGACGGGCACTATCCTCACCAAGCTGGACGGCACCGCCAAGGGCGGCATCGCCGTGGCGATTGCCCGGGAACTGAACGTGCCCGTGAAGTTCGCCGGAATGGGGGAGGGCATCGGCGACCTCCAGCCCTTTGACTCCGAGGCTTACGCCGAGGCAATCATATAAGGAGGCGGACAGAATGTTCGACCATTGTCCCCGCTGTGAGGCGGCTTTGAAACCGGGATTTCTGCGAAGCGGACAACGCGGTATCCTCTGGACCCCCTCCGGCAAAAACCGCCTTTCCTATCTGCCCATGGGAGAGGGCGAGTTTGAGCTTCCGGCGGAAAGCCTCTTAAAAGGGGTGAAATGGCCCGGACAATACTGCGAGAACTGCGGTTTGATTTTGATTGAGACCAAAGAGGAGGAATCAACTTGACCAGAGAAGACGGCCGGGCGTTTAACGAGCTGCGGCCTGTGAAGATCACCACCGGCTTTGTCAAATTTGCCGAGGGAAGCTGTCTCATCGAGTGCGGGGACACCAAGGTCCTCTGCTGCGCCAGCGTGGAGGAGAAAACGCCGCCCCACGTCCCCTTCGGGGAGGGCTGGGTGACGGCGGAATACTCCATGCTGCCCCGGGCCAACCGGGAGAGGAGCCGGCGGGACGTTTCCAAATTGAAGCTCTCTCCCCGGAGCGCGGAGATTCAGCGCCTGGTGGGCCGGTCCCTCCGCTCCGCCGTGGACATGAAAAAGCTGGGGGAGCGGACGGTTACCGTTGACTGCGACGTTCTTCAAGGAGACGGCGGCACCCGCACCGCCTCCGTCACCGGGGGCTTTGTGGCTCTGGCCCTGGCCTGCCGGAGGCTGGTGGAGGACGGCGATCTGGCCGCCAGCCCCATCCGGCACTATGTCGCCGGGGTCTCCGCCGGCATTGTGGAGGATACGCCGCTTTTGGACCTTCGGTACAGCGAGGACAGCCGGGCCCAGGTGGATTTGAACTGCGTCATGAATGGGCTGGGCGAGCTCATCGAGATTCAGGGCACCGGCGAGGGCCGGGCCTTCAGCCCTGCGGAGCAGCAGGAGCTGGTCCGCCTGTGCGCCAAGGGCTGCAAGGAGCTGCTGGCCATACAAAAAGAAGCGTTGGGAGGGACATTCTGATGGCGGAAAAATTTGTGCTGGCCACCCACAACCCCGGGAAGCTGGCGGAGATGAAGGCGATTTTGTCGGGCTTAGGCGTGGAGGTCCTCAGCCCCGCCGAGGCGGGAGTGGAGGTGGACGTGGAGGAGACCGGGACCACCTTTGCCGAAAACGCCATGCTGAAAGCGAAAGCCGTCTGCGCCGCGGCGGGCCTGCCCGCCATCGCCGACGATTCCGGCCTCTGCGTGGACGCGCTGAACGGCGGCCCCGGCGTATACTCCGCCCGCTACGGCGGGGAGGGTCTGGACGACCGGAAGCGGTGCCTGCTGCTGCTGCGGAACCTCCGGGGCCAGACCACCCGGGCGGCCCATTTCACCTGCGCCGTGGCCTGCGCGTTTCCAAACGGCGACGCCCTGGAGGCGGAGGGCCGCTGCGACGGGGCCATCGCCTTCGCTCCCCTGGGGGAGGGCGGCTTCGGCTACGACCCGGTGTTCCTGCTGCCGGAGAAGGGAAAGACCTTCGGCCAGATTGGCCCGGAGGAAAAAAGCGCCGTCTCCCACCGGGGAAAAGCCCTGGCGGCTTTTGCCGGAAAACTGGGAACTTATCTCGGAAAATAAGCGTCTGAAAAGGAGAAGGGCCATGTTCAAGTACAGCGAAGAGGACTCAGCCTACCTGGCGGAGCTGAATGGAATCGAGTTTATCTGCGAAGAGCCCTCCGGGGAGCTGGAGGAACTGGCAAAGCGGCTGGCGAAGCGCTACGAGGAGCGGCTGCCCGCCCTGGCGGATTTTATCCTGGAGGAGATGGAGGCGGACGGGCTGATCCCGGCCTATGGTCCGCTCAGCGCCAAGGAGCTTGCCGCCGCTTTGGGAAAACCCCAGATCGATCTGGACCAGAGTGCGGTGCACTATCTGGAACAGACCCTGGACGGCCACATTTTTGATGTGGAGTTTGCGGGGGACCTGGAAGAATTTCTGATATTCACGATAGACGGCTGAAAGGCCCTAACCGAAAAGAAAGGCGGCTCGCATGAGCCGGGAACACATATGGAACTGACAAGCAAGCAGCGGGCCCAGCTGCGGGGCCTGGCAAACGGTATTGATACCATCATCCAGATCGGCAAGGACGGCATCGGGGAGAACCTCATCAAGCAGGCGGACGATGCCCTGGAGGCCCGGGAGCTTATTAAGGGCAGGGTGCTGGATAACAGCATCGGTTACGACGCCCGGACGGCGGCGGAGGAGCTGGCGAAGGCCACCCGCAGCGAGGTGGTCCAGGTCATCGGCGCCAAGTTCGTTTTGTACCGGGAGACCCACTCCAAACCCAAGGAAAAGCGCATCCAGCTGGTGAAAGAGCGGAAAAAGAACCTTTGATCCTGTCTGCAAGGAGGCTTCAACTTTGAAGATCGGCATATACGGCGGAGCCTTCAACCCGCCGCACCTGGGACATATTACCGCGGCCCGGGCAGTATCCGGGCTTTTGAAGCTGGATAAACTCTTGATAATCCCCACGGGCCGTCCGCCCCATAAAACCCTTCCCCCCGGAAGCCCCTCGTCGGACCAGCGCCTGGAGATGACCCGCCTGGCCATGGAGGAGACGGGCCTGGGGGACCGGGCGGAGGTGCTGGACCTGGAGGTCCGGCGGGAGGGCAGCAGCTACACCTCCGACACCCTGGCCCTCCTGCGGGAGCAGTACCCGGAGGACGAGCTGTGGCTGCTGGTGGGCACGGACATGTTCCTCACCCTCCATACTTGGCATGAGCCGGAGCGCATTCTCTCTCTGGCGGGGGTGGCCGCCTTCGGGCGGAGCGAAGCGGATTCGCAGGCGCTGTTTTCCGCCCAGCGGGACCGCCTCTGCCGCAGGTTTCCCCAGGCCCGGATTTTCACCCTCAGCATCCCCGGCGTGGTGGACGTCAGCTCCACGGACCTGCGGGAGCGCCTGGCAGGGGGGGAGGGCGGAGCCCTTCTGGCCCCGGCGGTGTACGGCTACATCCTGCGGGAGGGGCTCTACGGCACAAAGGCGGATTTAAAGCGCCTGCCCCTGGAGCAGCTGCGGCCTGTGGCCCTGAGCTGTCTGAACCACCGGCGCATTCCCCATGTTCTTGGCACCGAGCAGGAGGCCGTCCGCCTGGCGGAGCGCTGGGGGGCGGACGCGGAGAAGGCCCGGCGGGCCGCTCTGCTCCACGACTGTACAAAGAAGCTGGGCCTTCCGGAGCAGCTGGCCCTGGCGGAGCGGTTTCACGTTCCCCTGGACGAGATGGAGCGGCGGGAGATCAAGCTCCTCCACGCCAAAACGGGGGCGGGCATCGCGGAAACCGTATTCGGTACGGATCAGGAAGTGACCGGCGCCATCCGCTGGCACACCACCGGCCGGGGAAATATGACGCTGCTGGAAAAGGTCATTTATCTTGCGGACTACATTGAGCCCAACCGGGATTTTCCCGGCGTGGAGGAACTGCGGCGGGCCTGTTACAGGGATTTGGACGAGGGACTGCTTCTGGGCCTGGAGATGACCGTCCGGGAGATGGAGAGCCGGAACGCGCCCATCCATCCCAAAACCCTGGAGGCCAGGGACGCGCTGAAAGGACAGAGATAAAGATGAGCAATGTTGGAAAGCGGCTGGCGGGAGGCCAGGGACCCAAGCCCTCCCGGAAGGGAAGGCTGACCCGCCAGCAGATTGTACTGATTGCGGTGGCCGCGGCGCTGGCCGTTGCTCTGGGGATAACGCTGGCCTTCCGCAGCCTCTTTGTCCGGCCGGAGCTCCCCAACAAAAACGGCCCGCAGAGCGGCCAGGACCTGAACGGGGACGGCGTACCCGACGACGGGGGCATCGACTGGGGCAGCGGCACCCGCCCCAGGGCGGACGGCGAGCGGAAAAGCGAGGACTATTATACGGTTTTGATTCTTGGGCGGGACACCGGCGGCGGCGGGAACACCGACACGATTCTGCTGGCCAGCTACGACGTGACCAACCAGAAAGCCACCGTCATGTCCATTCCCCGGGATACCATGGTGAATATCCCCTATGACATCAAGCGCATCAACGCCGTTTACAATTACTACGGCCAGGGGGAAAAGGGCATTCAGCATCTCTACAAGGAGATTTCCCAGCTGGTGGGCTTTGAGCCGGACTTCCAGGTGGTGGTGGAATGGGACGCCGTGGGCAAAATCGTCGACGCTATGGGCGGGGTGTGGTTCGACGTGCCCCGTAACATGAATTACGAGGATCCCTACCAGGACCTCCACATTCACCAGGAAAAGGGCTACCGCCTCCTCAGCGGGGACGACGCCATGCAGATTCTCCGCTACCGTTACGACACGGGAAAGAAATACGGGTACGCCGATGGCGACATCGGGCGGATTGCCACCCAGCAGGCGCTGCTGAAGGAAATGGTGCAGCAGCTCCTCCAGGTGAAAAACATCACGAAAATCAATGAGTTTGCCAAGGTGTTCCAGGAGTGCGTGGAAACGGACTTGAGCCTCCAGAACTGCCTGTGGTTCGCCCAGGCGGCGTATCTGGGCGGACTGAAGGCGGAGGATGTGAACTTTGTCACCGCCCCGGGCAATTATGTTGCGAGCTGCTGGAGCAGAACCTACCAAAATATGCAGTCCTATGTGACGCTCTATCCAAGCCAGCTTTTAAAGCTGGTAAACGAGGAGCTCAGCCCCTTTAAAGAGGTGTTCACCCTTTCGGACTTGGATATTATGACCGTGAACGCCGACGGCAGCGTTCGTTCCTCCAGCGGCTATGTGGAGGATCAAAAAGCCGCCGTGCCTCCGGTGCGGCCGGAGCCCCAGCCGGAGGAGGAAGAACCCGCGGAGGAAAGCGGCGGCCCCGTCGATCCGGAGACAGGACTTCCCATTGTCATAGACCCGGAGACTGGAGAGCCCGCCGGAACGGAGCCGGGAAATCCCGGCGGCGGGGGGACCGGGGTCCCCGGCGAAGCCAATCCCGGCAATACGGTTCCCTCCGGCCCGGCAGGCGGAACGGCAGCTCCGCCCGTGCCGGAAACGCCCAATACCGCTGCGCCGGACCCCGCCCCGGACCCGGTGGAGCCCGTCCCGGAGGTCCCGGCGGACCCGCAGCTTCCGGCGGACCCGGGCTTCACCTTCATCGGGCCGGACCCCGCCGCTTAAACGCATTCGACCACTATTCACATAGTTTCAGGAAAGAGAGGAATGTCTGATGACACCGAAAGAGCTGGCCATTATCGCTGCAAAAGCCCTGGACGAGAAAAAGGGCAAAGAGATTTCCGCCATTGAAATTACGGAGATCACCACTTTGGCGGACTACTTCGTCATCGCCACCGGCGGGTCCAGCACCCAAATCAACGCCCTGTGCGACGCGGTGGAAAAAGCCCTGAAGGAGCAGGCCGGAGAGTCTCCCCTCCACCGGGAGGGCCACCGGGACGGGACCTGGGTGCTGCTGGACTACGGCTGCCTGGCGGTTCATGTGTTCTCCCAGGAGGCCCGGGAATTCTATGACCTGGAGCGGCTCTGGTCCGATGGCAAGCCCCTGGACCTCAGCGGCGTGCTCAGCGCCGGCTGAAGGGAGCAAAAAGCGGGCGGACGCTTTGCGTCCGCCCCAGGCAGCCCCAAAAGCCGGAAAACCGGTTCAACGGAAAAGAAGGATGTGGGGCAGGCTGCGCCCGCAGGCGCGTTTCGGAGCGCAGCCGCCGTTTGCGGCGGCTCTTGACGCAAAGATAACCCGGAAGGGGTTTCCCGCGCCTTTTCCCGCCCTATCAATAGGGAGCATATCAGAACGCGCCCCTTGTTGTTCTTGACAACAGGGGGGCGTTTTTTTACAATGAGAGGGTACACTACTCAACATGGAGGTCTTCTTTATGAAACGTTCCGCAGGTATTCTCCTGCCTGTTTTCTCCCTCCCCTCGGAGTATGGAATCGGCTCCCTGGGCGCGGAGGCCCGGGCCTTTGCCAATTTCCTCCAGGACGCGGGTCAATCCTGGTGGCAGATTCTCCCCGTGGGCCCTGCCGGGGCCGGGGACTCCCCCTATGCCAGCGAGTCCACCTTTGCCGGAAATCCCCTGTTCATCGATCTGGACCTGCTGGCCAAGGACGGCCTTTTGACGGAGGAGGAGCTGGCCTCCGCCCGGGTTCCCGCCGGGGACAAAATCGACTACGCCGCCTTGAAGCGGAACCGGGAGCCCTTGCTGCGGGCGGCTTTTTCCCGGGTCAGCGGCGAGGCGGCGGAGGCGGCCCGAACCTTTGCCGAGAGCCGTCCCTGGGTCCGGGAGTACGCCCTGTATCGGGCTGCCAAGCGGCATTTCGGCGGCCTGCCCTGGTTTGCGTGGCCTGATGAGGGCCTCCGCCGCCACGAGCCGGAGGCTGTGGAGCGCTGGCGGGTGGAGCTGGCGGAGGAGGCGGCCTTCCAAACCTGTGTCCAGCATTGGTTCTTTACCCAATGGGCGGCGCTGAAAACCTATGTCAACGGTTTGGGCCTGAGCCTTATCGGCGACCTGCCCATCTATGTCTCCCTGGACTCCGCCGACGTGTGGAGCGAGCGGAGGGAATTCCTCTTGGACGGGGAGGGAAGGCCCTCCAAGGTGGCAGGGGTCCCGCCGGACTATTTTTCCGAGGACGGCCAGCTTTGGGGCAACCCCCTCTATGACTGGGACGCTATGAAGCAGGGGGGCTTCGGCTGGTGGATCCGCCGGGTGGAGGGAGCCTCCAAACTCTTTGATGTGATCCGTATCGACCACTTCCGGGGCCTGGAGAGCTATTGGGCCGTTCCGGCGGGGGCCGAAACCGCCCGGGTGGGGTCCTGGGAAAAGGGGCCCGGCATGGACCTTTTGGGAGTGCTGACCTCCTGGTTCCAGGATGTGGCCTTCATCGCCGAGGATTTGGGCATTTTGACGGACGGCGTTCACAGGCTCCGGGAGGAGTCCGGCCTGCCGGGGATGAAGGTGCTGGAGTTCGCTTTTTCCGACCCCTCCAACGCCTACCTTCCCCACAACTACCAGCCCAACTGCGTCTGCTACACCGGAACCCATGACAACGACACCGCCGCGGGATGGTACGCCTCCGCCTCAAAACGGGAGCGTGCCTTCGCCGAGAGGTATCTGGGCGTTTCCGGGGCGGAAAATGTCCGGCTGGCCCTGCTTCGGGCGGGCCAGGGCAGTGTGGCGGATTTGTTTGTGGCCCAGATGCAGGACTACCTTGGCCTGGGGAGCGAAAGCCGGATCAACGTTCCCGGTGTAGGCGAACACAACTGGCGCTGGAGGCTCCTGCCCGGCCAGGCCTCCCCGGAGCTGGCGGAGGAAATCCGCGCGATGACCTCCTTTTACGGCCGCTGTCCCTGGATACCGGAGGAGGAGATTAGCGAAACAGACAATGTGAATGGATGATTTTGGCTGAAACGCTGAAATTTTCCGCAAAATTTGCGTTTTGGTAATTCCGCCGATTCCCCGCGCCCACGTTCCACATATATAATGGAGCCGTCACATAAGATGGAGCGTCCGCCCCGGCGCGGACGCGGAAGCGAGGAAGCCTTATGGATATTTTTTCCCTGTTTACCCTCTGCGGCGGCCTGGCCTTCTTTCTCTACGGCATGACCACCATGTCCAAAAGCCTGGAGAAGATGGCCGGCGGCCGGCTGGAGCGGCTGCTCAAGCGCATGACCTCCAACCCCATGAAGGGCCTGCTTTTAGGGGCGGGCATCACCATCGCGGTCCAGTCCTCCTCGGCGGTGACGGTGATGCTGGTGGGCCTGGTGAACTCCGGCGTCATGGAGCTGGGACAGACCATCGGCGTCATTATGGGCTCCAATGTGGGCACTACGCTGACGGCCTGGATTCTGTCCCTCACCGGCATTGAGAGCGAGAGCGTCCTTTTGAACCTTTTGAAGCCGGAGAACTTCTCCCCCCTCTTCGCCCTGGCGGGCATCCTGCTGATCATGGGCTCCAAGCGCCAGCGGCGGCGGGATATCGGGCGTATCCTCATCGGCTTTGCCATTTTGATGTCCGGCATGGAGATGATGAAAAACTCCGTCAGCCCCCTGGCGGAGATGCCGGGCTTTTCCGATCTGCTGACGGCCTTCCGCAATCCCCTGCTGGGCGTGGCCGTAGGCGCGGCCTTCACCGGGATCATTCAGTCCTCGGCGGCCTCCGTGGGCATTTTGCAGGCCCTGGCCCTTACCGGCTCCATCACTTACGGCGTGGCCATTCCCATCATCATGGGCCAGAACATCGGCACCTGCGTCACGGCGCTGATCTCCTCCATCGGGGTCTCCCGGGGAGCCAAGCGGGTGTCCGTTATCCACGTGGCCTTCAACATCATCGGCACGGCCGTCGGCCTTATCGTCTTCTGCGGCGGGAACCTGCTGTTCCATTTCTCCTTTATGGATTCCGCCGTGGGGGCCGTGGGCGTGGCGTTGTGCCACACCATCTTCAACGTCTGCACCACCGCCCTGCTGCTGCCCTTCTCCCGCCAGCTGGAATGGCTGGCCCGGGCGGCTGTCAAAGAAGAGGACAAGACCCCCCAATTCGCGTTCCTGGACCCGCTGCTGCTGCGGACTCCCAGCGCGGCGGTCAGCGAGTGCGCCGCGAAGACCTGCGAGATGGGCGCCCTGGCCCGCAAGAGTCTGCTGGCCTCTTTGTCCCAGCTTGGCAGGTATGACGGGACGCTGGAGGCGGAGCTTCTGGAAAGCGA
Source organism: uncultured Oscillibacter sp. (assembly GCA_910585165.1). Classification (GTDB taxonomy): domain Bacteria; phylum Bacillota; class Clostridia; order Oscillospirales; family Oscillospiraceae; genus Oscillibacter. The sequence continues at coordinate 10,650 of CAJUBX010000049.1, forward strand.
GGACAAGCTGGATATCTATGAGGACCGCCTCAGCGGCTACCTGGTTCAGATTTCCCAGCACGGCCTCTCTATGGAGGACATTCACACCGTCTCCCGGCTGCTCCATGCCATCGGGGACTTTGAGCGCATCGGGGATCATGCCCTGAACATTCAGGAATCCGCCCGGGAGCTCCATGAGAAGGGGCTCAGCTTCTCCGGTGCGGCGGAGGAGGAGCTCCGGGTGCTGGAACAGGCTCTGGAGGACATTCTTACCGCCGCCGTACGCTGCTTTCAGGACGACGACCCGGAGGCCGCCAGAATGGTAGAGCCTTTGGAGGAGACCATCGACCGGCTCACCGACGAGATTCGGGCCCGGCACATCCACCGCCTTCAGAGCGGGGAATGCACCATTCAGCTGGGCTTCATCCTCAGCGATTTGCTGACGAATCTGGAGCGGGTATCCGACCACTGCTCCAACATCGCCGTCTGCGTCATTGAGGAGCGGGAGGACCACGCCGAGCAGCGCCACGCCTATCTCCACGATTTCAAGACCGCCGGAGAGTTCGCCGAGCGTCTGGACAAGGACCTGGAAAAATACCGCCTGCCGTGACAGCATGAAGCCGGGAAGCCGCCGCCGGCGGCCTGCTCTCAAGAATAGAAGCATCCTAAACCAAAGGCGAAGGCCCCCTGCGCAAGCAGGGGGCCTTCGCCTTTAAGGGGAAAGGAGGCTGTCGGAAAAATTATTTCCGCGGACTGGGAATCACAGGAACTTAATCAGGTTGAAGGCCAGAATCAGGCCGGAGAACACGATGGAAACGGTGGAGCAGAGCTTGATCAGGATATTCAGGGACGGGCCGGAGGTATCCTTGAAGGGATCGCCCACGGTATCGCCCACAACCGCCGCCTTGTGCTGGTCGGAGCCCTTGCCGCCGTGGTGGCCCGTCTCGATGTACTTCTTGGCGTTATCCCAGGCGCCGCCGGCATTGGACATGAACACCGCCATGGCGAAGCCGGAAACGGACACGCCGCCAAGCAGTCCCACAACGCCCGTGGGGCCCAGAATCAGGCCGGTGATGATAGGCACCACGATGGCCAGCACGGCGGGAGAGACCATCTCGCGAAGAGCGCCCTTGGTGCAAAGGCCCACGCAGGAGGCATAGTCCGGCTCGGCCTTGTACTGCATGATGCCGGGAATCTCCTTGAACTGGCGGCGGACCTCTACTACGATGGACTGGGCCGCCTTCTGCACGGCGTTCATGGTCTCTGCAGTGAAGACAAAGGTCAGCATAGCGCCGATGAACAATCCGACCAGAACGGTGGGGCTGGTAAGGGTGAAGTTTAGAACCTCGTCGGTGTTTTCCTGCACGATATTGACATAGCTGACCAGCAGGGCCAGGGCGGTGAGGGAAGCGGAGCCGATGGCAAAGCCCTTGCCGGTTGCCGCGGTGGTGTTGCCCAGGGAGTCCAGGGCGTCAGTCCGCTGGCGGACGGTCTCGGGCAGGCCGCTCATCTCGGCGATGCCGCCGGCGTTGTCGGCCACGGGGCCGTAGGCGTCCGTCGCCAGGGTGATGCCCAGGGTGGAGAGCATGCCCACGCCGGCGATGCCGATGCCGTAAAGGCCCTGGTTGAAGGCGCTTGTGAAGTGGCCCGCGCCGTCCACAATCTGGACGGCGCCGCCGGCGGCGAAGTAGCTCACCAGCACGGCCACGGCCACGATGAGGATGGAGGTCATGGTGGACTTCAGGCCCAGGGAGATGCCGCCGATGATGATGGTGGCGGAGCCGGTTTCAGAGGCGGCCGCCAGCTCCTGAGTGGGCTTATAGGTGTCGGAGGTATAATACTCGGTGAAATAGCCGATGGCGCAGCCACCGATGAGGCCGCAGAGAATGGCCACGTACACGCCCCAGCTGCCCAGAATCCAGTAGGTCAGGGGAGCCGCCAGGACCGCCGCCAGGACCGCCGCCGTGTAGGTGCCGGTGCGGAGGCTTTTCAGCAGAGACTCCTGGGTTGCGTTCTCCTTGGTCTTCACCAGGAAGGAGCCGAAAATGGAGCAGATGATGCCGCAGACCGCCAGGGCCACGGGAAGCAGCATGCCCTTCCAGCCGTAGCCGCCCACGGCGCCCAGAGCGAAGGTGGCCAGGATGGAACCCACATAGGATTCGTAGAGGTCCGCGCCCATGCCGGCCACGTCGCCCACATTATCTCCCACGTTGTCGGCGATGGTGGCGGGGTTCCGGGGATCGTCCTCGGGGATGCCGGCCTCCACTTTGCCGACAAGGTCCGCGCCCACGTCAGCGGCCTTGGTGTAGATGCCGCCGCCCACACGGGCGAAAAGAGCCATGAAGGAAGCGCCCATGCCGTTCATAACCATGATGTTGCCAAGAGCGACGGGGTCGTTCACGCCGAAGGCGTAGCGCAGCAGGAAGAACCACATGGTAATGTCCAGCATGCCCAGGCCCACCACGGTAAAGCCCATGACAGAGCCGGAAGAAAAGGCCACCCGCAGTCCCTTGTTCAGGCTCTCAGAAGCGGCCTGGGCGGTACGGGCGTTGGAGTTCGTCGCGATTTTCATGCCGATAAAGCCCGCCAGCATGGAGAAGATGCCGCCGGTGACGAAGGCAAAGGGCGTAAACTTGGAGAGCATCTTTCCGCCGGTAGCGAAGGCGATGACCAGCAGGATGACAAAGACTACGATGAACACCTTGAACACCGTGGTGTACTGCTGCTTTAAGTAAGCGTTTGCGCCAGAGCGGATATTCGCCGCAATTTTACGCATTTTTTCATTGCCTTCCGAGTAAGAAAGCACTTTTTTTGCCTGTATAACGGCAAAAAGTCCGGCAACCAGCGCGCCGAGAAATCCGATCCAAAACAAGTTTTCCATAGATTTTCTCCTCCTTTTGGTTTTTGCTGTTTGACTGCGTAGCCTTATTGTAGCATATTCGAACATTTTTTCAATAGATTAAACCGATTTTTCTTACGCAAACGTTGTATTTCTTACAATTCAACAAAACTAAGGTGAAAAATATGGTCATATTGCTTTACTATCCAGGCAAATTTTCGTAAAATCGCTGATTTAATAGCGCAAATTTTGATATTTCTATAACAATCCAGCCAATTCACAGCGGACCGTTCCTCCTGCTTTGCAAAAAATCACGCAAAAAACTTTCATTTTGCGTGATTTTTTGCGTGATGCGCCGGGGAAACACGCCCGTGCCACGCACCGTTTTGCGAAAAAATTCCCCCAGGACTCATTTTTTGCCCGGGGGGAAGAATTTCTCACATATTTTCAGTAAATCATCCGGAAATCAGTGAAGACCCAGCGGCCGTCCACCAGGGCGTAAGGAAAAGACCAGCTCTCCAGGCCCACAACGGTCTCGCCGTCCTCACCCAGCAGGTCCACAATCACATTGACGGAAAAAGCGTTCTCCTCCAGCCGTTCCACCTCCGCCCGGGCTTCGCCCTTTCCGGCTTCCCTCTCCCGGCCCGTTCCGGCGGCGAACAGCGCACCGTTTACGTCCTGATACCGCACGCGGGCGGTCTTTCCATCCAGAAGGCGGTCGGCCACCTCTTGGGAGAACACGCCCCGCAGATAGGCCCGCAGGTCCTCCAGCTCCTCAATGCCCTCCATATCCACCCGGTAATAGATCTCGCCGTTTACCGAGGCGGATTCGCCGGAGGTGGGCAGAGGGGCCAGGTCAAACCAGCCGTAGACCCGCAGCGCCCGTTCGTAAGCCGCCAGGACCTCCTCCTCCGGCAGGGGCCGGGCGGAGGACTCCACCATGGAGGAGCTCATAAGTTCCGTTTGTTCCGGCGGCGCAGGCGGCGTTCCCGGGGCGCTCTCCCCTTTGGAAGGCGCGGCGCAGCCCGCCAGCAGCAGCGTAAACAGCAGTGAGGCAATGGTTTTGCGCATAGCGGCGTCCCCCTTTCACCGGCCCGGCGGCCTTCGTCCTTCCAGCGGAGCAATTATCCGTTTCAAAACCTTTCTTTAGTTCAAATCTATCATATCCAGGGGAAAAACGCCATAAAAATTTTCTATAAAAACCACGATTTTTCGGAGCCTTTTTTGACGTGTTATACAGCATCTGGTAGGTAATGGAAAAGCCCGCCCCAGATAGGGGGCGGGCTTCGCTTTCTTCGATTTCCCAGCGAGGCAATATGTCAGAGGCTGCGGCCGCCGGTCTCAGGGGACCGCCATATCGTCAACGGGCAGGCGCCCGGTCCGCAGAAAAAGAAAAACCCACGCCGACGGCGTGGCTTCCGGTTTCAGCGATCGCTGTGAGTCCAAGGCTCATCCAGAAAGATCATGTCGTCCAAATCGTCCGGTAACGCTTGTGTAAATAGTCTCATATCTATAATCTCCTCTCTTGAAATTTCTGTAAGAAATGATACCACATCCGCAAATAGAATGCAAGAGGAATTTTCTGTATTTCATAATTTTTTCACATTTTGCCTCGACGAGTTTCGGCACTCCGCCCTAAGGTTGGCCTTTTCGCGGCAAGCCGCACGAAGTTTTCTGTATCCCCTCTGCCGTTCTTTGTGTATTTTTCCTCTCGCCAGGGAAATACTCCCTGTGCTATACTGCTTTATTATGAGATAACCGCCCTTTTCCGGCGAGGAGGTGTCTATGGACAGGCATTCCAAACGGCCCCGCCGCAGGGGAAGGCTGCTGTTTCTGGCGGTCCTGGTACTTTTGGCGGGGCTCTATGTCCGCTGGGGCAACACGGCCCTGCAAACCGCATCCTTTTCCCCCGCCCTCCGAGACCTGCCTCCGGGCTTTGACGGCTGCCGCTTTGTGGTGCTGGGGGATTTGCACTCCACCTTTTTCGGAGAAAAAAACGAAGCGCTCCTGGAGGCCGTCCGGGCCCAGGAGCCGGAATACATTTTCTTAGTGGGGGATCTGCTGGACGCGTTCCGGGAGGTCCCGGAGAACTACGCGGAGGAAACGGCGGCGGGCCTTGCGGCCATTGCCCCCACGTACTACGTTACCGGCAACCATGAGTGGGCCCTGGGGGAGGTAGGCTCCTTGAAAAAGGCCCTGGAGGCCCAGGGCGTGACGGTGCTGTCCAACGGGTTCGTGCCGCTGGAGCGGGGCGGGGACACGGCGGTTCTGGCGGGCATCGACGACCCCAACGGCTATGCGGACCAGAAGCCCCCGGAAACCCTGGCGGAGGAGGTGCGGGCCGCCTATGGCGACCCCTTCTGGATGCTGCTGGCCCACCGGAACAACTACTTCCCGGAGCGCTACAGCCTGCTGGGGGCGGACCTGGTGATTTCCGGACACGGCCACGGCGGCCTTGTCCGCCTTCCCTTCACCGACGGGCTGGTGTCCACGGACCGGCGGCTGTTCCCCTCCTACACGGCGGGCCTGTACGAGAAAAACGGCTCCACGCTGTTCGTCACCCGGGGGCTGGGAAATACGGGGGCCACCTTCCGGCTGTTCAACCGCCCGGAGGTGGCGGTGGTCACCCTGCGGAGGGGATAAAGGGCTCTTCCCGCAGGGCAGCGGAAATCTGCGCGCCCATGCTCAGGCCGTAATAAAAGGAATAGAGGCCCCGGATCACCGCCGGGTCCCCCCGGAGGTAGTCCGGCCAGTCCTTTTGCTCGGGGATGATGACCTCTGAAAAGTAAAGGTCTTCGACAATTTGGGGGATGTCGTTCACCGTTTTCGCCTCCATTCCACACATAATTAAGTATAGTTTGATTGTATCACACCTATTTAGGTATGTCAAGGGGGAAGTATGGAATTTGCGGAGAAGCTTAAAATGCTGAGAAAAGAGCTGCGCATGTCTCAGCCCGCCGTTGCGGCGGAGATGGGACTTTCCATGCGCGGGTATCAAAATTTGGAGCTGGGCACGGAACCCCGGTACAGCTCCCTTTTGCGCGTAGCCGAATTCTATGACGTGTCCGTGGACTGGCTGATGGGCCGGACGGAAAACCGTACCGCCCACCGGAGCTGAAGCCATGCGGGAATTTCAAGCCGGACGCTATGACATTGCCGTGGTCGGCGCGGGCCACGCCGGCATCGAGGCCGCCCTGGCCGCCGCCCGGCTGGGGATGGAGACCGCCGTGTTCACCATCAATCTGGACGCAGTGGGCAACATGCCCTGCAACCCCGCCATCGGCGGCACCGGCAAGGGCCATCTGGTCCGGGAGCTGGACGC
>CAJUBX010000050.1 GCA_910585165.1 uncultured Oscillibacter sp.
AAGATGAACAGGCGGCGGACGTTGACGTATTTCCAGTTCCCGTCGCTGGAGCAGGTGCGCGCGCCCCATACCCGGATGCCCTGGCCGGGAATGGCCCGGATCAAATTGACGCCGTTGGGATTGAGCTTGCCCTGTTCGGCGGCGTTGTAGCTGACGGACAGCCCGGTGCAGCCCTGGATGATCTCGTTGGCGGGGGCCTTGAACACACCCCGCCGGATATCGGTGCGGGCGTAGACGCCGCATATGGACCCGGAGGGCGGCAGGAAAGCCGGACGCTTCAAAAGCGGGTCGTAGACCTGGACCCAGGGGGCGTAAAGGGCGGCGTAGGAGGTGTCGTAGGCGCTGCGGTGGCGGTTCAGCTCGTCCACGCCCGTGCAGTCCGGCGGCGCGTCCAGCACGGCGAAACGGCTGGCCAGCCCCTCGCAGTGGGCAATCAGCTTGGCCTGCACGTTGGCGTCGGTGACGCCGGGGACCGCCATAATGGACACGTCGGTGATCTCCTGGAACGCCTCGATGCCGGAGCGCCTGCCGGGCCCCGGGTCCGCGCCGTTGAAGGTTCCCGCGTTCACGGCGTCCATCGTGCCGTTCCGCCCGCCGCCAAGCTCTATGCGGAGGATTTCCGCCCCCGCCTCCGCCCCCAGCAGAACCAGCGGATCGTCCGCGTCCTCCGGAAGGTCCAGCGCCATGGAGGCCATGTGAGACTTTTCCAGCGCCGCCATGAGATAGTCGGGGGCGGCGGGGTTCAGGGAACAGCCGGGATAGGCTTCCTCCTGCCCGCCGCAGCGGACCGCCATATCCACGCCGCAGGCCTCCAGGGTGCGGGAGGGGACAAGGGCCGTATCCGCCGCGTCTTCGGGCAGCTCCGCATGAAAGGAGGCAAGCAAGCCGTTCATGGCCGTAATCTTATAGTAAGCTGTGGCCTCCCCCTCGCGGTAGGCGGCCAGATCGCCGACGCGGAAGCCGGCGGCGTTTTTCAGGCGGTACTGCTTTCCTCCGGCGGCGTCCTGCACCTCCAGAATCTGCGTCCGGGCCCGGGCGCACCGGGAAAAGAACACCTGCATGGTATTGGCCCAGGCGCCGGGGTTTCGCGCCTGCACCGTGACGGGGCCCTCGGCGCTTTTGGCGCAGGCGGCGTCCTCCGGGGCAACGCGCATGACGTAGCAGGTGCTGCCCCCGTTGGTGAAGAACTGCTCCACCGCGTTGGGCAAAAAGCGGTAGGGCCCGTACTCCAGCTCCGAGAGGTAGCCGCCGAACCGGCGCTGGTACTCGGCGAAGCTGGTGAGCAGGACGGGCCTTCCCGTGACGGGGCCCTGCTCCGCAAGGCCGACAAACCCGGCGGTGCTGGTTCCAACGCCCGCCATGGCTTTGACGCCGGAATCGAATTCCTCCACGTACACTCCTGGGGACAAATATTCTGCCATCTTGCAATACCTTCCTTCTTATAGCTGTACGCCGGTCTGCCCGGCAAACTGCGGGGCAATCTGACCGCCCCAAGCGCATATCAATTTGCTGCTGTTGGAGATTGCGGGCTGTCCGCCGATGAGCACATTGGCAGAGGGATTCAGCCATGGCCCGGCGGGAACCGGGACGCAGGGCATGGGGGTCAGCGCGCCCATGGCCGCCGCAGTGGCGGCGGCTACCGCCGGATTGGCAGGGCTTGCGCACATGCCAAAGGGCGGGATATTCACGGCGGGAGCCGTATCGGCCATGACCCCGGCGGGCCGCCCGCCGATCACGACCCGGGGGACGGGCAGGGTGCTGAAAACCGCCGGGGCGGAGCCAAAGGAGCAGGACAGCGCCGCGCCTGTGCAGAGGCAGAAGCTCATGTTCCGGCCGCTCCTTTCCGCTTGGCAGAGAGGAGGACCTCCCGGACGGGCGGCGTGCGGCGGAGGCGGGCGCTGGGAATCCGCACCGGCTCCAGCGTCAGGTAGGCGGCGGGCTGAAGGGGAGTGCCCAGGCTCTGCCACAAGGCGTTCTTTTCCCCTTGGGACGGCTCATAAAGAACGGGATTTATTTTCTGGCCGTCCGCCTCCAGCGGCTTCATGCCGTGTACCGCCCGCATGGCCGCCTCCAGCAGCACCATTTCGTCCAGAGCACTCATGCCGTCAAAGGGGACCTTCCGGTTTGCGTACAGCAAAAAGCGGAGGGCCAGCAGGCGGTCCGGGTGCCGCCGCGTATCCTCGTTCACCCGGACGGGGGACGGCGGGCCCCAGGGCCGCACCTCCCCGATGTCGTAGAGGAACACGCCGAAGCGGTAGTCCGTCTCCGCGCCCGGATGGGTCAGCTTGATGTCCTCCCCCGGGTTCAGCACCGACGGCGCCATCTCCTCCCGCAGCCGCTCCAGAAGCAGACTTCCGATCCGCTCAAAGACAGGAGCTTCGTTCACGGTCCGTCCCTCCATTTCGCGGTCTGATACCAAAAGGACATATCCTTATCCTCCCTTCGCACCGTCATAATCTCCACGTCCGCATATTCCGACAAAAGCTCGCCCACATACGCCTCCTCCCCTGCCGGAGGCCGGGGGGTAAAGCGCCAGACAAACGGACCCGATTGGCGGACAAAAGCGCCCTGCGCGGTTCCGTTTTCCGCAAAACCGCTGAACCATTCCCGCCAGCCCGGAAGGTGCCGCCCGGACGGGGAGCCGTCCTGGGGCTGGGCGGCGCAGGAAAGGGGCTGGCCATAGGACAAGACCTGCGTAATGATAATGTCCCCCTTGTCCGCGTCCGGCGAAAGCCGTTCGCCGGACGGTTCCGGCAGGCCGGCCTGATCGTCCTCCGGGGACTCCGAGGGCTCCGGGTCTTCCCGCCGGGATTCCTCCTGCGCCGGGGCCAGCGGGACGGGGCTTTCGGTAACGAACATCAGGTTAAAATAGGGATAGGCAAAGGCTGTGATCTCCCCGCAGGAATAGAGCTGCCAATGGATGGAAAACGCCGATTCCACCTCGGACAGCGGCAGGCCGAGAAACGCGTCTGCCCGGGGCCGTTCGCCGCAGACCTGCCCGGTGTAGAGCGCCTGGCCGCTGGGATGGTAGATTGTGCCAAGGCCGGACAATTTTCCGTATACGAAGGTTCCCGACACGCTGGGAACGCCCAGCGGCGCGTTGTAAAGCACCCCGTGCCCGTGATAAACTCCCCGCCAAAACTGCCCCTCGTACTGCAATTTCCCGCCGACGGCATATTCCCGCCCCTCCCCGTGAAGGCGGCCCGCGGAGAAGGTTCCCTCCCGGAGAAGGGTTTGGTCCCGGCCATATTCCGCGCCTTCTCCCTCCAAGAGGTCCCGGGAAAAAACGCCCTCCCGCAGCAAAGCGCCGCCGGGGTGGAATTCCTGCCCCCAGCCCTCCATGAACCCCTTGGAGAACTGCCCCTGGCTGACAATCCCGGTATCCGGGTCAAACCGGCGGCCCTGGCCCTGGTACAGGTTCCCGGCCATCTCCCCGGCATAGACCAATACGCCGGAGCGGTAGACCTTCGCGTCCGGGCCCTCATAAACGCCGTCCGCCAGCGGGCCGTCGTAAACCAGTTCCCCGTCCGCGCCGAATACCTGCCCCCGGCCCGTGTACGTGCCTGCGGACACCTCGCCCTCGTAGCGCACGCGGCCCGCAGCGTCCAGCACCTGCACCAGGCCGGAGATTCCGGCGAGGGCGGGGTCGTCGTAGCGGCAGGCTGGAATCTGCCGCGCCCCGTGGTCCGGCAGGGAAAAGGGAAGGCCGAACAGCAGGAGAACCGCGATGGAACCTGCGATCAGCAGCAGCAAGACCAGCTGTCTGCGCACATAAACCGGGCCGATGCGGCAGTAGTCCTCCGGCCCCCGGCGCGGCGCGGAGCGCTCACCCATGGCCGGACTCCCCCCAGTCAAATAAGAGTCCGGTATCCGGCGGCCTGGCGTTGCCGCCGCGAAGCGCGTCGCAGCGGAACAGATACCAGCGGGCGGCGCCGTCCTCCGGCATCAGGCGCAGAACCTTTGAAAAAAGGCGCATGGCGGCGGGGAAATCCATCTCGCGGAAAAGGCGCATGGCGTCGTCCCATAGGGAGGCGGCGACCCGCCAGCGGCTCTGCCAGCCGGAGGGGCGGCAGGCCGGGTCCTCATAAAGCTCCATGCCGTTGTCCCAGCCTATGAGCCGCAGCCCGCCCTGCCCGGCGGGGCCGTTTTGCACCAGAAAGGCGCCAAAGTCCAAAACCCGCTCCAGCGCCGCCTGCTTGCGGCGCATGTCCTTGGACACGGCCAGGGGATAGAGGAGGCTTTCGCCGCCGAACACGCCCAGCTCCACCGTCTCCGCCAGGACGGCGGCCATGGCCGGAATCTGGCTTTGCTCCAGCCGTTCCAGGCAGTCCAGTCCGCAGGTCCGGGCCCGGTCCGCTTCGGGGAACAGCGCCGTCAGGGCGTACAGGCCCTCGTCGTAATCCACCAGCATGCCGCCCGCCTGCGCAATCCGTTCCGCCGCCAATGCGGTCAGGCGGTCCAGGTTCGCCCAGCTTGCGGAAAAGCGCCTGGGGATGAGAATCAGAAGTCCGCCATCCACCGGGGCGTGGTCCCCGGCTTTCAGCTCCGTGACGCTCCGCCTGTGCAGCATGCGCAGCAGGCAGTCCGGCACAAGGCGCGCATAAGCGCCGTTGATGCTTTGCAGCTCGTTAAACTGCACCCGGGTCTCAATGGAAAGCTGGTTGAATACCCGCCCCGCCTCGTAAAGCTCCGTGCGGGGCATGCCGTCCAGACGGATGCGGACTCCGCTGCCGTGGGTATAAAATTCCTCCAGAGCCCGCCGCATCTCGTCCAGGGGGCTGAGGAGACGGCGGGTAATCCAGGCCAGAAGCGCAAATAAGAGGGGACAGGCGGCCAGAACCGGGAGCAGGCGCTGAAGGAATTCCGCCTGCCCGGACAGCAGGACTTCCTCATTCTGCGAGATCGCGGCGCATCCGGCGCGGCCCCCCCGGGAAAAGGGCTGGACGTATACATAGTCGCGGCTGGTGTCGGTCTGGATGTGCTCCAGGGCGCTGTTCCCCTGCCGCATGGCCCGGGAAACGGCGGCTACAAAGCCTCTTGACTTGACATCCTCCAGAAGATACCCCGCCGGAACCAGGCTGTCGGACGCAACGACCGGCCCCAGGCCGGTGTCCCACGCCACGCAGACTCCGTACTCGTTTTCCTCTCCGCCCGCCGTTATGCCAACCTGTCCCTCCAGGCGGCCCACGGCGCTGTCTACCGCTTCTGCGCCCCAGGGGCCTTCGGCGGAGAGAACGGCGGTCAGGCTCCCGCCAATCAGGCGGAGCTTTTGGTAGGCTTCCTCCCGAACGGTCTCCCGGAAGGAGTGGTACTGCACGGCGGTGACTCCGCCGAGAAGGGCGGCGGCGGCCAGCACCTCGCACAACAGGAGGCGGACGGACAAGCGGCGGGAGTGCAGAATGAAAAAGACCGATTCCCCAAGGGCGGCAAGCACGGCCCAGGACGCCGCCGCCGCCGGCCAGCCGTGCTGCCAGAGCATCCGCAGCCGCAGAAGGCCGGGACGAAGCTCATGGACGCTCCAATCCTCCCCGGCAACGGCGCTGCCGCTTCCGGCGGCGCACAGCCCCACAACCCCGATTCCGCCGGTTTGGCTTTGGTAAGTGGTATAGGTCTCAAGCTGCCGGTACTGGAATCCGGAGCCGCCGATGAAGTCCCCGCCCTGCCGGAAGCGGGTTGGAACGCCCTCCGGGGAAATCTCAAAGATATCCCCGCTGACGCTGTCGGAAATAAAGCAGCGGGCGCCGCAGGTGGAAATGTGCAGCGGCGTATCGGAAAGCCCCCCCAGAATATCCCGCTGCCGGACGCCGCCGTTGTACTGCCCGGCCTGCTTGCTGCGGCTGATCCATACGTAGTGCCCGTCCGCCACGTATTTTAAAAACAGGATACTTTCTCCTGTAAGTATGGTTTCAAACCGGACCTGTCCGGTTTCCAGGTCCGCACGGGCAAGATACCCCTGCCCCTGCCTGTCCAGGCCGCTGAGCGTCAGCGTGCGGCTCTCCCCCTCCGCCGGAAGGTAGAGCTCCCGCCAGACGACTCCCACTGGAGCGCCGGGCAGGGTTGTCAGCTCCGCCAGGCGGCGGGCCCGCATGGAAGCGCCGCTTAGGGAGAGAGAAACCAGGCGCTGCAGGGTTTCGCCATTTTTTTGATAGGAGAGGATTGCATAAACGGTTTTCCCGTCGGACTCCAGATACTGAAACGCCTGCCCATCGGCGGTGTCCATGTAGTTCAGCAGTCTGCCTTCGTGATCCATTCGGACCAGGCTGTTGCGGTTCCCGCTGGAGAGCACCATGAGCAGGGAGTCCTCCAGCGCCAGCATGGAGTAGATATTGCCGTCCAGGGAGGGAAGGTAGGTATTCTCGTTCCAATAGCTGTACCCCAGGCCCAGCGCCAGCGCACAGGCCAAAGCGGCCAGCTCCCGGAGCAGAAAGCGGCGCTTTCGGCGCAGCCCCGCAAGAACCGTATGTTTCATTCGCCGCCCTCCCCGCTTTGTAAATTCTGATCGCCTACCCGGGGCATCCCCTGCCAGGCCGCGTCCTGTTCGCGCGTATGCAGGCGGTACGCGGAGAACAGGGACAGGAGCGCCGCCGTGAGAAGCAGGGCCGCCGATATCCGCAGAATGTATGTTCCATAGCGGCGAAGCCAGCCGCGGACGCACCGCGCATAGGCGCGCAGAAGAGAGCTTCTCCGGGGCGGCGCGTCCGGGACCGCCGCCACATCCCGCTGAAGCTGGTCCCAGCCGGTATAGCCAAGCTGCTTTTGCCGGAGCGCCAGCAGCGAAAGCTCCTCCGGAATCCTCCCGCCGGGCCATGGCCTTTTGGGGGGCGGCAGCACCTGGCAGATTACCGCCGCCACGGCGCGGACGGCCTGGGCCTCGTCCATACCGGGTTCCCAGCGCCGGAGCTGTGGAAGGTGCTGGAGGAACATGGAGCGGCCCGCGACCACCAGGTTTTCCGGGCTTGCCGCAAGCGCCGTCAGGCAGGGCGGCAGCTTTCCCCGCAGCTCCACCTGCTGTTCCAGCAGGGACAAACAGGCGTCCCGCCGCCGGCCCAGGGAGGGCTTTTCCTCATAGAGCCATTGGCCCAGGGAAATTCCCTCATGCCAGGGCAGCAGCACTTCCAGCGCGCCGTTTTCCATGCGGACGGGAACCGCCTCGTCCAGGCCGCTTAAAAATTCCCGCTGGCAGGGGGCGGACGCGATCCGAAGCCTGACCGTCAAAGCGCCGTCCGGCTCCCGGCAGAGCTCCGCGCATCCTGCGCGGCTTTCATGGGCCAGACGCACCGTGTGCAGATGGTCAAAGCGTTCCCGCCGCATCTTCCGTTTCCTCCACCCATGACCGCACAATCACAAAGGCGCTTACCCTTGTCTCCGGCATGTCCTTAATCTGGGCACAGACCTGATAGAGGCCGTCCTTTTTCGGCGCGGTGTAGATTCCGTTTTCCGTAATCATGCCGGACTGCTTGTCCGGGATCAGGAAGTCGCAGGGCGCGCTCATTCCCCCTTCGAAAACCGGGATAAAGTTGACAGCCGCGCCGGGAGATACCCGGGCGACGTCCGGCTCCAGCCGCAGAAGGCTCCCCGCCGGAAGCGGACGAGAGGCGCCCTCCTCCGCCCGCCAGGCGAACCAGCGCAGACGGAGGGAGGCCTGCCTCAGCTTGGCTTTCGGCCGCACCGCCAGCTCAAAGGTTCCCTTTTCCGGGTGTATCCGCACGCTCTGATCAAAGCCGCCGTCGTACGTGCCGCTGGCCTGGATAAACAAGGAGGCGTCGCCCAGCAGAAGGTCGGTGTAGTTGCGGTTGGTTCCCGCTGCCGGGTAGACGTTTTCAATCCCAAACGAAATAAACACCGTCCCCGGCCCCAGCTCATGGGCGATTTCATCCGAGAGGAGAACCGCCCCCTCCTGCAAGTGAAGCCCTGCGTTCAGCGTAACGGTTCCGGTGGACATCTGCCTGGGGGACTCCAGCAGGGAGACGGAGGGAACTGGTTTTTCCGCCTTCTTCAAAGGCTGCTCCGGCGGCGGGAAAAATGCGCCGCAGGCGTGCAGACGCTCCTTCAGGCAGGGCAGCGCGGCGCGCCGATCTTTTGAAAGTGGGAAAACGCTGTCCAGCAGGACCTGTCCGCCGCAGCGCAGCAAGCGTATTCCGGCCAGAGGAACGCCGTCTTCCCCGCCGCTCCACAGCTCCCGCAGGCCGCAGGACAAGAGGCGCTGTTCCAAGGCGGCGAGGGGATCGCCGGAGACAACCGGAAATTCCTCGCAGAATTGCTCTTGTGCCCCCAGGGAAAGGCCGCGCTTTTCCAGAAGAAAACCCTGGTCCGGCAAGGACAGCAGAACCGCCTGGGCGGTGGTGTCCAGCCGTCCGGTAAAGGTAAAGGCCGTTTCGCCGGGGTCCAGCCGCAGGGCCTGGTCCAGGAGGAGGGGCTGGCCGCCGCCCGCCGGGCGGATGCCGGGCAGTTCGGGGGCGTAGTGCAGAAAGACCTCCAGCGGACCGGGGCAAAAGCTCTCCGCCACCAGGCGGAGCCGGACCATTCCCCGGGCAGGCAGGACTCTTGGGATGACCTGCCGGATGCGCAGGTCATCGTCTTCAAACAAAGTCACGTCGGAAAAGAGGAGCGCGTCGCCGGCAGGCCGGGGCAGGGGGAGCATATCGGTGAGGTAAAAGGAAAACCGCTCCCGCGCGGCTGCGTATTCCTGCAATTCTCCTTGATCGCCGGGGACAAACATGGGATCGTCCGGTTCCTCCTGGTAGGCCAGCCAGAGAAGCGCGGTCTCCCCGCCCAGGGCGTCAAAGCCCCGGAGAGTCCGGATGCGGCAGACGGCGGGCTCGTCCACAATCAGCCAGCGCCCGCTTTCATCCGCAGCAAAGCCCGGGGACACCAGCAGGGAATCTCCGTCGATGCGCTGGACCTCCAGTCCCAACGCCGCGCCCGCGCCGAAGCTCCACCGGCTGAGGAAGGCCAGCTTGCGTTCCACATATTCCTGCTCGCGGATAAAATCCGCGGAGCGCATGCGCTTGCGGGGGAAATAGCGGTTTTTGGAAAACGGATAAAACTGCGCCGTCATGGAGCGGCCCTCCTTGCGTAGTTCCCGGGAAGGTATTATTTCCGCATTTAAAATTCGGAAATAATACAGTTGATTTGAGCCGTTTTGCTCGCCGCCGCAAACGGCGGCAACCGCAAAACATGGCGTCCATTACTTCCGAAATTTTATTTCAGAAGTAATAGTTTATATCGGGGCGCGGAAGCTTGGCACCGCCGTTTCGTGTGGGCGCTGCGGCGGATGGGGGAAGAGAAAACTGTTGGACTATGGTGAATTTTGCAAAATGATCATACCACATTGGCCCGAAAGCTGTCTATCATACCGGAGGATGAGGCCGGAGCGGCAAGCGGGGATGATGCGCTTGAGTCTGCCGTTTTGAAAATGGGGATTATTTTCGAAGAATCCAGGGATATTTCTGGAAATTTCATTTAAAATCTGCCTGCATCCATGTAAAACTTTAAAAGGCGTGATCCGGCGGAAGGGAAAATTCCATATTATGAGAGGTTATGTCTGCATCATTCTTACCGCTGAAAGAATTTTGTAGCGCCTTTTAGCGGTAAAAAATGTCAAATATAACCGTTAAGAGTAGAGATTGGGCAGAAAAAATCGAGTATCATCCATGTAGGGGTGATGTGAACATGGATGAAAGCTTTATCGCCGAACGAATCACGGAACTGCGGCTTGCCCGGAACGTTTCTGAATACCAGATGTCGCTGGAGCTGGGACAGAGCAAAGGATACGTGCAGGGGATTACATCCGGAAAATGCCTGCCGTCAGTAAAGCAGCTTTTTAACATTGCGGACTATTTTCATCTGACTGTTTCCGAGTTTTTCGACGAGGAAAACCACGACCCGCCCTTGGTGCTGGAGGCCGCGCAGACCCTGCGCCAGCTCAGCGACGACGACGTCCGGCTGGTGCTGGGGTTAATCCGCCGCATCATGCGACAGACGGAGCGGTGAACAAAACCGGGGCAGAGCGCGGGCCTTGCCGAAACCGCTGAAAGATATTTAGAAAATTTGTAAATATCAACAAGCGGAACTTCTGCTTCGACCGCTTTTGCACCGAGGTTAGTGAAATCTAACCAAAAAAGAAAAAATTGTCCGCCGGGGCTTGACAACGGGAGTTAGTTGCAGTAAACTATGGCCGAATTGAGGTTAGATGATTCTAACTAAGCTGCGGAGGGAGGCGAAGCAATGATGCCGCTGACAATGGCAAAGGCGGGGGAGACCGTCATGATTCGAAAAATATCCGGCAAGGACGAGGTGCGCCAGCACCTGGCGGAGCTGGGCTTTGTAGTGGACAGCGATGTGACGGTGATCAGCGAGATCGCGGGGAACCTGATCGTACAGGTGAAGGACAGCCGGATTGCGCTGGACAAAACCATGGCAAACCGCATTATGATTTAAAGCAAGGAGGAGAGCAGAATGAAAACGCTGAAGGACGTCAAGGTCGGCGAATCGGCCACGGTGGCGCGGCTCCACGGGGAAGGACCTGTGAAGCGCCGGATCATGGATATGGGCATTACCAAGGGCGTAGAGATTTTCGTGCGGAAAGTGGCTCCGCTGGGGGACCCCATGGAGTTGAACGTCCGGGGCTACGAGCTGTCCGTCCGAAAGGAAGACGCCGAGATGATCGAAGTTTTTTAGAGCCTGTTTAAAATCTATCAAAATGCCGTCTCAGTCCATCTTTTTCCGCTGGGACTGCGTTGATTTGACTTGAAATCCGTCAGGATTCCTGCGTCAAATCGCCTTGCCCAGCAAAAAATCTGAGCTGATCCGGCATTCCGCCAGATATTAAACAGGCTCTTAAAGAGGGGACTCCGTCCCCCCTTTCAATCCCCCCCGCCGGCCTGCGGACCGGCGGCGCCGCCCAAGGCGGCTGAGCCGGGGAGCTTTCGCCACGCGCATGCCGCGGCGAAAGCAAATGGAAGCGGCGGAAAGCCGCTGTTATTTGCACCGGGAGTTAGGCATATCTAACATTTGGAAGGAGAATATCCGATGGAAATGAAAATTGCCCTGGCGGGCAATCCCAACTGCGGGAAAACCACGCTGTTCAACGCCCTGACCGGGTCCAGCCAGTATGTGGGCAACTGGCCCGGGGTGACGGTGGAGAAAAAGGAGGGCCGACTGAAGGGCCACAAGGACGCGGTCATTCAGGACCTGCCCGGCATCTACTCCCTGTCCCCCTATACCCTGGAGGAGGTGGTGGCCCGGTCGTATCTGGTGAAGGAAAAGCCGGACGCCATTCTCAACATCGTGGACGGAACCAACATCGAGCGGAACCTGTACCTGACCACGCAGCTCATCGAGCTGGGGCTGCCTGTGGTGGTGGCGGTGAACATGATCGATCTGGTGCGGAAAAACGGCGACGCCATCGACCTTGCCAAGCTGGGCGGCGCCCTTGGCTGCGAAGTGGTGGAGATGAGCGCCCTCAAGGGCGAGGGCGGCATGAACGCCGCAGAAAAGGCCCTGGCCCTGGCGCAGAAAAAGCGGGCCGGGGAGCTGCCCCATGTGTTCACCGGCAGTGTGGAACACGCCCTGGCCCACATTGAGGAATCGATCCAGGGCAAGGTGGAGGAGGGGTATCTCCGCTGGTACGCCATCAAGATTTTCGAGCGGGACGAAAAGGTCATGGAGGAGCTGGACCTCTCCGCCGGGCTGAAAGACCACCTGGAGCAGCACATTGCCGACTGCGAGCGGGAGCTGGACGACGACGCAGAGAGCATCATCACCAACCAGCGGTATTCCTACATCAACAGCGTGGTGTCCAAATCGGTGAAAAAGAAGGCTCCGAAGCACAGCCTCTCCGTCTCCGATAAGATTGACCAGGTAGTCACCAACCGCATCCTGGCCCTGCCCATCTTTGCGGCGGTGATGCTGCTGATCTACTCCATCGCCATGGGCGCCTCCCCGGCGGGTCTTTTTGAGGGCGAGGAGTGGGGCATCGCCATCGGCACCTGGGGCACCGATTGGGCCAATGATACCCTGTTCGGCGAGTTGGTCCCCGGCTGGTTTGGAAGCGCTCTGACCGCCCTGGGCGTGGCGGAGGGCACCTGGCTCTACGGCCTCATCCTGGACGGAATTGTGAGCGGTGTGGGCGCTGTGCTGGGCTTTGTGCCCCAGATGCTGGTACTGTTCCTGCTGCTGGCAGTCCTGGAGGACGTAGGCTATATGGCCCGTATCGCTTTCATCATGGACCGCATCTTCCGCCGCTTCGGCCTGTCCGGCAAGAGCTTCATCCCCATGCTGGTGGCCACCGGCTGCGGCGTCCCCGGCATCATGGCCTCCCGGACCATCGAGCAGGACCGGGACCGGAAAATGACCATCATGACCACCGGCTTCATCCCCTGCGGGGCCAAGATGCCCATTATCGGCCTCTTTGCCGGGGCGGTGTTCGGCGGTTCGGCCTGGGTGGCCACCTCCGCTTTCTTCATCGGCATCGCCGCCGTGGTCATCTCCGGCATCATGCTGAAGAAGTTCAAAGCCTTCGCCGGGGAGCCCGCCCCCTTCGTCATGGAGCTGCCCGCCTATCACGCCCCCTCCGCCGGCAACGTCCTGCGGGCGACCTGGGAGCGGGGCTGGAGCTTCATCAAACGGGCCGGCACCGTCATCCTGCTTTCCACAATCGTCCTCTGGTTCCTCCAGGGCTACGGCTTCACCGGCGGGACCTTCGGCCCGGTGGAGGACAACAACTCCTCCCTGCTGGCCGCCATCGGCAGCGCCGTCGCCTGGATATTCTATCCCCTGGGCTGGACGGGGAGCATGGCCTGGAAGGCCACCGTGGCCTCCTTCACCGGCCTCATCGCTAAGGAAAACGTGGTCAACACCTTTGCTACGCTTTACCACTTCTTTGGTGAGGTCAGCGAGAACGGCGATGAGATATGGGCCCTGGTGGGGGCCGACTTCGGGGCCGTTACCGCTTACAGCTTCATGATTTTCAACCTCCTCTGCGCCCCCTGCTTCGCCGCCATGGGCGCCATCAAGCGGGAGATGAACAACCCCAAATGGACCGCCTTCGCCATCGGCTATATGTGCGTGTTCGCTTATGTGACCGCCATGATCGTCTACCAGATCGGCGGACTCATCACGGGAGAGGCCGCGTTCGGTGTGTGGACGGTCGTTGCTCTGGCGGCGCTGGGCGGACTGGTGTACCTGCTGCTGCGCAAAGGCTATCAGGGCGAGGAGCAGTCCCGGCGGCTAAGCTCCGTGGCCGCCGTCTCGCGATAACCGGACTTGGAAGGGAGAGACTGAACATGCCCGCTGTATTGGGAAATCTGATTGTGCTGGCGGCGCTGGCGGCAGTTGTGGGCCTGGCCGTCCGGTCCCTGTGGAAATCCCGCCGGGCCGGAGGACACTGCAACGGAGACTGCGCCTCCTGCGGCGGCTGTCATGGCGGCTGCCATACAAAATAATCCTCCAAGACCCGGGGAGGGGCATGGCGGCGGCAAGCCGGTCATGCCCCTTTCCGTTTTCCGGGCGGGAGAGGGCCGGTGCCATTTGCAAAAAAGAAAGCCGCCTCCCGCCGGGGACTCCGCAGGTCCGGGGAGGCGGCAAAGTTTTTGAAATGTCCCGTGCAAAACCGCCCGGTTTGTGGTATCATAAAGAAAATTGACGAATGAGGGAGGAACCGCTATGAACAACGGCCCGTCTGGATTGGATGCAAGGGAACGGGAGGAGCCTGTCCGCGCACCGGGCGAAGGGGCGGGGAGCAGGAAAAGGCGGAGAAATCCGCCCTCCTCCGGCGCGCAGTCTTCGCAGTCTTCCCTGACAGCGCTGTCCCTGGCGCTTTCCGCCGCCGCCCTGGTCATGGCGGGAATTGCGCTGGCGCTCGTCCTGCGAAACGGCGGGGAGGCGGAGCTTCCGCCCGCCGCCCCGGAGGAGCCGGTCACCTTCCGCTTTGGCGGCATGGTCCTGACGCCTGTGGAGGGAATGCCCCTCAATCCCTATGATAAGGACGCCTTCGGCCTGGATGAAAAAGGCCGGGTCACCTATGCGCAGGATGGACGGCGGGCAAAGACGGGCATTGACGTGTCCACGCACCAGAAGGATATCGACTGGCCCGCAGTGGCGGCGGACGGCATTGATTTTGCCATCCTCCGTCTGGGCCACCGGGGCTACACCGAGGGCGGATTGTTTTTGGACGAGGCGTTTGAGAAAAACCTCCAGGGGGCGCTGGACGCCGGCCTGGAGGTGGGGGTCTATTTTTTCTCCCAGGCCGTTACGCCCCGGGAGGCGGAGGAGGAGGCGGAGTACGTCCTGGACGTTTTGGACGGGCAGGCGCTTGCATTCCCCGTAGCGTTTGACTGGGAGTCCATCCCGGGAGACGACGCCCGCACCGACGGCCTGGACGGAGAGGGGATGACCCGGTGCGCCGCCGCGTTCTGCCGGCGGATTGAGGCCGGGGGCTACCGTCCGGCGGTGTATTTCAACCAGACCCAGGGGTATCTCCGCTATGACCTGCGGGAGCTGACCAAGTATGATCTGTGGCTGGCGGAGTACGATACCGTGCCGGATTTCTATTATCACTTTGACCTGTGGCAGTACTCCCACACGGGCCGGGTAGACGGCATTCAGGGGGACGTGGATATGGACCTGGCCTTTTGACAAGACCCGATTCGGCTTTGTGTTCCCGGCGGCGGCTGCCCGGGGCGGTCCCCGGTTTTAAACTGCGTTTAAAGGCGCCGGACCCGGGCCTCTGCGGCGCAGTCCTCCGGAGTCAGCGTTCCGGCGGCGTCCAGCAGGGCGGCCTGGAAGCTGCCGGGGCCCCTGCCGCCGGAGCGTTCCTCCGCCCGGCGGGAGCAGGCTTTCCAAAAAGAGGCGGCGGAAACGGCGGCAGCGGCGGCGTCCGGCTCCACCGCCGCGAAGACGCCGCAGAGAACGGACAGCATGCAGCCTGTCCCGGTGATACGGGCCGCCTGGGGGCTTCCGCCGGAAATCTCCCAGAGGGCGGTTCCGTCGCAGACGATGTCCGGCTGCCCGGAGAGAAGGACGGCGGTTCCCCTCTCCTGGGCCAGGCGCAGCGCCAGCTCCGCCCGCCGGGCGGGGGAGGCGGCGGGGCCGTCCACACCCAGTCCCTGGCTTTCCAGGCCAAGAAGGGCCTGGGCCTCCCCTGCGTTGAGGCGGAGGAGGGAGGGGGTAAAGGCCGCCAGCAGCGTCTCCACCCAGTTCAGCCGCCAGGGACTGGCTCCCGCGCCCACCGGATCCAGGACGACCGGCTGCGCCAGTCGGACGGCCTCCCGCCCCCGGAGGAGGCAGGCCCGGAATTTCTCCTCTCCCGGCGTGCCGGTGTTCAAAACGGCGGCGGCGGAGGCGGCGGAAACGGCCTCCATTTCCTGGGGAGCCTGGGCCATGATGGGGCTGGCCCCCACCGCCAGGGCCAGATTGGCGCAGACTCCGGCGGAGACGGCGTTGGAGATGCAGTGAACCAGGGGCCGGCGGCGGCGGACGGCCTCCAGAATGGAAAAATCAGGCGTTGTCATAGGACCTCCGGGAATTCGGCTCAGCGCTCCAGCGCGGCCTGCATGGGCTTCAGAGCGCCGCTTTTTTGCAGGGTGAAAACCAGGGCTCCCGCCAGGATGGATCCTGCCGCGGTGGAGATCAGGAAGGGGACGACATAGGCGGTAAAGGCGATGCCCGCGGCGCTTTGCCCCATGAAGGCAACCGCGACGGGGTAGGCGGCGAGTCCGCCGATAACGCCGGTGCCCAGGACCTCGGCGGCCAGCACGGCGGGAAGGCTCCTGGTTTTTTGGAAGGCCAGACCGCACAGCAGAGCGCCGCACATGCTGCCGGGGAAGGCCAAAAGGCTCCCCCAGCCCAAGAGGTTGCGCAGAAGGCTGGCGGCGAAAGCCGCGCCCAGGCCGTACCAGGGACCCAGGAACACGGCGCACAGGACGTTGACCATGTGCTGGACCGGGGCGCACTTGCTCCCCAGCACCCAGAAAGAGAACAGGCTGCCCACCACGGCCACGGCGCAGAGCACGCCGGCCAGGGCCAGCTTTTTGACGGAATTTCGTTTCATGATACAAGGCTCCTTCACAGTTGAGGAAGCGCTGATGAAATCAACATGTGCAGATTCGCGTGGGGATTTCATCAGTGGTTCCTTAAAAATCGCAAAGAGAAGCACGCGGCAGCGCTTTCCCCCTGCATGGCAAGGCCGGGCGGCGGTCCGCCCGGAGGAAAATCGGTCGAGGCTTCCTGGCCTCCTCTCACGCCGGAACACGGCTTCCCATCGCTGCCGGAGCCCTGCGGGCTCCGCGTTTGATCCGGCCCGGGCGCAGGGCGCTCCCCCTCCGTCCGCTCCCGCCAATCCGGGACGCCGGCGCGCGTTCTCTCCTCCTTCCTCTGTGAAGAATCTGCGAAAAGCAAGGCGGCGCGTCCGATAGCGCGCCGCCGTTGAAAAGTCTCCCTATAGACTCCCTCCGGCGGCATTGCCCGCATCAGGTTAAGGGTCGAAGCCCGCGCTTCCTCTCAGCCTTCCGGCTCCCCTGCTTTTTGGTTTTCAGAATACCACCGGGGGGAAAATTTGTCAAGGGGCCTTGCAAAGCGAGGAGTGTCCAAAAGCGCAGTTAAAGGAAGTCGAAGACAGAGAAAGGCA
>CAJUBX010000051.1 GCA_910585165.1 uncultured Oscillibacter sp.
TCACGAAGCGGGCCTTTTTGAACGGGCGGCTGGACCTGACCCAGGCGGAGGCCGTGGCCGATCTCATCGGCGCGGAGACCGCCGCCGCCGCCCGGAACGCCGCCGCCCAGCTGGACGGCGGCCTCCGGCGGGTGCTGGAGCCCATTCAGGAGGCCCTGCTGGAAATCACCTCCCGGTTCTACGCCGTGGTGGACTATCCCGATGAGGACGTCGAAGACGTGAGGCCGGAGGAGATCGCCGCCGCCCTCCGGGAGGCGGAGGGGAAGCTGACGGCCCTGCTGGCCACCTGCAGGCGGGGGCGGGTGCTGAAAAAGGGGGTGCGGACCGCCATCGTGGGATTGCCCAACGCCGGGAAGTCCTCCCTTTTAAACGCCCTGGCGGGCTATGACCGGGCCATCGTCGCCGACGTGCCGGGAACCACCCGGGACACTGTGGAGGAGGCCGTCCTCTGCGGCGGGGTGCTGCTGCGGCTCACCGACACGGCGGGCCTCCGGGAAACGGAGGACGCGGTGGAGAAGCTGGGGGTGGAGCGGTCCCGGCGGGCTATGGAAGAAGCGGAGCTGATTTTGCTGGTGTCCGATATCGACGTGGAAATAGAGCGCCCCAGGCCCCAGGCATATTGGGAGGACTTCCGCCAGCTTCTGGGGGAGGTCGGCGGGGGGAAAACGCCGTGGCTCTGGATTGCGTCCAAGCGGGACCTGACAGGAAAAACCGCCGGGTCCATCGGCGCTATCGGCGGCGAAGGCGTATGGAACGGCCCCGCCGCCTATGTGTCCCTCTCCTCCGTCACCGGGCAGGGGCTGGACAAGCTGGAGGAGGCCGTGGCGGCCCTGTTCCCCGCCGGAGCGCCGGAGGAGGCCGGGAGCCTCCTGACGGACGGGCGGCAGGAGGAGGCGGCCCTTCGGGCCCGGGCCGCCGTCCGTCGGGCGCGGGAGGCCCTGGAGGGCGGGCTGACCCCAGACGCGGTGCTCACCGACGCGGAGGAGGCCCTGGATGCCCTGGGGGAGCTGACGGGGCGGACCGCCCGGGAGGAAATTGTGGAGCGGATTTTCTCCCGGTTCTGCGTGGGGAAGTAAAATATGTTTTTCATTCCCTCAAAATATGGTTTACAAGACCGCGTGGCGGTGTTACAATAACCATTGCCCAGCCGTCCGGCCAGCCGGGCGGCTGCTTTATCCACAATTACGGATTTTCAGAAAGGACGACCCATGAACGATCTCACCGACCTTCTTGCCCGCCTCCGGGAGCACCGCCCCGTGGACTGGGACCAGCTGCCGGACTTCGCCCTGTACATGGACCAGGTCCTCTCCTACATGGACCGGCAGGTCATCCGCTTCGACGGGGACGACGGCCTCACCGCCGCCATGGTGAACAACTACACGAAAAGCGGACTGGCCCCCCGGGCCGAGGGGAAGAAGTACGGCCGGGAGCACCTGGCCTATTTCACCGCCATCTGCGTTTTGAAGCGGGTCATGTCCACCCGGGACATGGACCTGCTCATCCGGGAGGAGCTCCAGGACCGCCCGGTGCGGGAGGGCTACGCCGCCTTCCGCCAGAGCCTGGACAATGCCCTGAACATCACCGCCGGGGAGCTGGCCGCCCGGACGGGGGACGGGGAGCTGGACGACGCCGCCCTGGCGGACGCCGCCATTCACTTCGCCCTTTTGAGCTACGCCGCCGGGGTGGCGGGGAGCCGCTGCGTGGCCCTGCTCCGGGAGCGCAAGGGGCCCAAGGGAAAAAAAGAAAAGGAGCGTGACTGAGCGTGCCGGAATACGTGATTATGACCGACAGCTGCTGCGATCTCGCCGCCGGGATGGCGGCGGAGCTGGAGGTGGAGGTGCTGCCCCTGCGGCTGGAGCTGGAGGGCCGGGAGTACCGGAACCTGCTGGACGGCAGCGAGATTGGCTTTCAGGAGTTTTACGATAAAGTCCGGGGCGGGGCCATGCCCGTCACCTCCGCCGTCAACGTGGGGGAGTTTGAGGGGGCCATGCGTCCCATCCTGGAGTCCGGGAAGGACATTCTCTGCCTGTGCTTTTCCTCCGCCCTCTCCACCACCTACCAGTCCGCCGTCATTGCGGCCAGGGAGCTGGAGGAGGCGTTCCCGGAGCGGAAGGTCCGGGTGGTGGACAGCCTCTGCGCCTCCATGGGGCAGGGCTTGTTCGTCTGGCTCTGCGCCCGGGAGAAAAAGAAGGGAAAGACCCTGGAGGAGGTTCTGGACTTTGCCGAGGGGGCCAAGGCCAACATCTGCCACTGGTTCACTGTGGACGACCTGAACCACCTGAAGCGGGGCGGACGGGTCAGCGCGGCGGCGGCGCTGTTCGGGACCATGCTGTCCGTCAAGCCCGTGCTCCACGTGGACGATCAGGGCCGGCTCATCCCGATGGAGAAGTGCCGGGGGCGGAAAGCCTCCCTGCTGGCCCTGGTGGACCACATGGAGAAAACCGCCGTGAATCCGGAGGACTACCCGGTCTTCATCAGCCACGGGGACTGCCGGGAGGACGCGGAGTTTGTGGCGGAGGAGGTCCGCCGCCGCCTGGGCGTGAAGGAGGTCCATATCAACTACGTGGGTCCCGTCATCGGCAGCCACACCGGGGCGGGGGTTATGACGCTGTTCTTCGTCGGCCGGAGCCGGTGAGGAAGGGGAGAAAGGCGGTTTAATATGCGCTGGCTGGAGGTACGCATCGACACGAACCACGCCGGGCTGGAGACGGTCCAGGCAATGCTGTCCGGGCTGGACGTGGACGGCGTGATGATTGAGGACGAGGAGGAGTTCCAGGACTTCCTGGAGAACAACCACGACTACTGGGACTACGTGGACGAGGATTTGGAGCGCCATATGGCGGGCCGGTCCCGCATCACCTTTTACCTGGAGGCCCGGGAGGCGGGCTTTGCCAAGCTGGGGGAGGTCCGCATCGCCCTGGAGGACCTGAAGCAGGAGGGACGGGACCTGGGGACGCTGCGGATGACACTGGAAAATGTGGAGGACGCGGACTGGGAGAACAACTGGAAGCAGTACTACAAGCCCATGGAGATTGGGGAGCGGCTGCTGGTCATCCCCCAGTGGGAGGAGGCGGACCCGGGAGAGCGGATTCCGCTGTACCTGGACCCCGGCCTCACCTTCGGCACCGGGTCCCACGCCACCACCCGGCTGTGCCTGGAGGCCCTGGAGGGCCTGGTCCGGGGCGGAGAGCGGGTGCTGGACCTGGGCTGCGGCAGCGGCATTTTGTCCGTGGCCGCCCTGCGGCTGGGGGCGGCGTCCGCCCTGGCGGTGGACATTGACGACAAGTGCCGGGACGCGGCGGAGGAGAACGCCGGACTGAACGGCATCGGCCCGGACCGGCTTTCCGTGCTGGTGGGGAACATCCTGACGGACAAAACCGCTGCGGAGCGGGTCGGCGGGGGCTATGACCTGGTGCTGGCCAATATCGTGGCGGATGTGATCATCGCCCTGGCTCCCCGGGTGCGGGGCCTTCTGAACCCCGGGGGGACCTTCCTCTGCTCCGGGATTATCGAGGGCCGGGCGGAGGAGGTGGAGGCCGCCCTGGCCGCCGCCGGGCTGGAAATCCGGCAGCGGCGGGAGGACGGCGGCTGGCACGCCATGGTTTGCCAATAATAGACGAAAGGGAGCGCGGACCGGATAGGTCCGCGCTCCCCTGCCGTTTAAGAGGAAACCTGGTCCGTGACCATAATCAGGCCCAGCTTGTCCAGCTGAACGGTCCGGGGCGTGCCCCGGTAAAGGTCGATGACGGAGCGGACCTGGGCCATCCGCTCCTCGGGGACGCAGAACAGCATGCCCCCGCCGGAGGCCAGGAGGTAGCGGACGTGGACCTCTCCGCTGTCCTTATCCACGCCGCCGACCTGGAAGAAGGTCCCTTCCTCCAGCTCCAGCGCCTCCCCGTCCAGGAGGCGGTAGGTCCCCTCCCCCATGTGGCCGTCCGCCAGGCCGCTTTGCTCCAGGATGTAGCGGCAGAGGGCGGGGCCCGCCTGGGCGTAGCGGGACAGGGCCTCCTCCGTACCGAAGCCCTGGGCGGAGGGGGCCTCGTAGAAGGCAAGGCCCTTGTGGCAGAGGTACACCGTGTAGGGGACCGGCTCCCGGGCCGGAGGGTCTTCCCCGCCGCCGGAGGGGAACACCTGATACCACTCCTGCCGGGAGAGGTCCTCCAGCAGAGCGCCCAGGGCGGCGATATCCTCCTCCGCCCCCAGCAGGGGCAGATTTACAAGATAGGCCCCCGGCGCGTCCCCCACGCCATGGGAATAAGAGGCCAAATCCAGGTCCAGGCTCCGCTCCGCGGCGAAGTCCTCCAGGGCCTTTCGCACCAGAATTTGGGGATAGTTGGTCTCATAGCCGGACCAGCGGTCCGACCTCTCCCCCTGGGGGGAGGCATGGAAGTACAAATCCGGGTCCGCCGCCGGGGCATAGATATCACTGGAGGCGGCGTGGACAAAGGGTTCCCCGAAGTCCTCCTCCAGCCACTGAGGAAGCAGCTCCGTCAGGCGCCGGGCCTCCCGCCGCCCGGTGAAATCCCGGTAGGCGGTCTTCAGGTTGACGGCCCAGCCCACAATGAAAAAGGCCGCCAGAATGAGGGAGCAGACCACGATGACCCCCTTTCGCCAGGGCGGGAAGCTCCGCCACCTGGCCCGCCAGGCGCTTTTGGCCTTGGCCTGGCGGCGCTTGTCTTTCCGCTTTACGCCCAGCAGCTTGTACAGGCGGCGGTACACCGGGTACTTGGAGGCGTGGTAGGCCTCGTAGGCCAGGAATATGGCCCGGCGGACCTCCGGGGAGAGGTCCGGGCGCTGTTCCAGAAAATCCTCCAGGGCGAAGACAAAGTCCAGATTGGCCCGGACGTTTTGAAACACCGGGCTGTCCAGAAACCGCTTCCACTGGGACAGCGGCGCGCCGGAGGAGTAAAGAAGCTCCAGGGCGTGGGCCGCCGCCATCACCGCGGTCCAGGACTCCTCCTCGTCCGCCGCCCGCTTCCGCTGTTCCGCCTCCTGCCGGACCCGGCGGGCCCGGTTTTTCTCCCGCAGCTCCTCCAGCTTCCGGCGGCGGGCCGCCTGGGCCTCCTCCTCCCCCTCGGCAAAGAGGCGCTCAAAGTCCCACTCCGGGGCCTTGGGCTCCGGGGCGGCCTCGGGCTTGGGACCGCCGTCCTCTTCCTCCAAAAGCGCACCGTAATCCCAGTTCTCCGGCTCCTCCGCCTCCTCCGGCGGGGCCTCCGGCTTGGAGGCTTCCCGGTTTTCCAGAAGGGCGTCGTAGTCCCACTCCTCCGTTTTCTCCCGCTCCGGCGGGACTTCCGGCCGGGGGGCGGGCCGGGAGGAGGAGGGGCCGGCGGAGCGGGCCTTTTGGCGGGCTTGGCGGCTGGCCTCCTGATAGGCGGCGTGGAGGCGCTGGAAGCCCTCCGGGTCCTCCTCCGGATGGGTGGTTTTCAGCCGTTGGGCGTAGGCGCTTCGAATCTCCGGCAGTCCGGCGGGGCCGCTCAGGCCCAGCTCGCTCCAGGGCCAGCTCACAGGTCCGCCTCCTCATCCTCCGGCTCCGGCGGCGGCAGGGCCGCGTCCCCAAGATACGCCTCCGCCCGGTCGAAAAAGCGGTCCAGGCGCCGGGTGGCTTTGGCGATTTTCAGCGCCTCCTGGGTGGAGAGGACCTTTTGATACCAGTCCAGCAGCTCCGCCACCTGCTCCCGCAGGCTCCCCACGGTGACGGCGTACAGCCGCTCGCCCCGGGCCACCATGGCCCGGCACTCCTCCTGCTCCCGGGGGTGGAGCTTCAGGCGGGCGAGCTCCTTCAGGCGGCGCTCCGCCTCTTGGGCCGTCATGTCCCCGTTCTGGAGGACCAGCCGCTCCGCGCGGCCCGTCTCGTTTACGGCTTCCACCTCCAGAAGGCCGTTGATGTCGTAGGTGAAGCGGATGCGGATGGACTGCTCCCCCCGGCGGGCGGGAGGCACGGGAAGCTGGAGCTGCCCCAGGAGGGTGTTGTCCTCGCAGTAGCGGTTCTCTCCCTGAAAGACCCGGACGTCCACCTTATCCTGGCCGTCCCGGACGGTGTAGTAAATTCCCATTTTGCTGGTGGGCAGGACGCTGTTGCGCTCGATGATGGGGCTCATCAGGTCCCGGCCCTGCTCGCTTTCGTTGTACCGGGCCACCCCCAAGGTGAAGGGACACACGTCGGTGAGGACCAGCTCCCTGAGGTCCGCCGCCCGGGCCTTCATCCCGGCGCAGATGCCCGCCCCCAGGGCGACGGCGGTGTCGGGGCGGCTGTCCTTCACGGGCTCTTTATGGAGCGTCCGTGCAATGTAGCGCCGGACGGCGGGCATGTGGCTGGACCCGCCCACCATCACCAGGTCGTCCAGCTCCTGGGGGGAGACGCCGCCGTCCAGAAAGACCCGCTGGACGGGGGCGGTCATCCGCCGGAACAACGCCCCGCACTTACGGATGAGCCACTCGTTGGAAAGGGTCAGGGCGGCGGAGACGGTTCCGTCGTCTATGGACAAGATGACCCGCTCCTGGTTGGTCAGGGCCATCTTGCAGCGCTCCGCCTGGCGGATCAAAAGCTCCCGCCGGCGGGGGGAAAGGCTGTCGAAGTCCAGGCCGCAGTCCTCGCAGAAGCCCCGGGCCACCGCCAGGTCGAAGTCCGCGCCCCCCAGGCGGTTGTCCCCGCTGACAGCGGTGACGCTGACCACATTGCCGAACCGCTCCACCAGCGACACATCCAGGGTGCCGCCGCCCAGGTCGAAGACCAGGCAGACCTTGTCCTCCCCGCCCTGGCCGATGTGGCCCGCCACCGCGGCGGCGGAGGGCTCGTTCACCAGCCGCTCCACCTTCAGTCCTGCAAGGGCCGCCGCCCGCTTGGTGGCGGAGCGCTGCGCCTCGGCAAAATAGGCGGGGACGCTGACCACCGCCTCCTCCACCGGCTCCCCCAGATAGGCCTCCGCGTCCTCCCGCAGGGAGCGGAGGACCAGGGAGGAGAGGTCCTCCGGCGTGAAGGTGCGGCTTCCAAGGGTATAGGTCTTGGCCGTGCCCATAAAGCGCTTGAACCGGGCGGCGGTCCGCTCCGGATGGGAGATGAGGCGGTCCCGGGCCGCCCGGCCCACCAGAACGCCGCCGTCCTCGTCCACGCTGACCACGCTGGGGGTCAGCGCCTCCCCGGCGGCGTTGGGGATAAGCTCGCTTTTTCCGTTCCGCCAGACAGCGGCCAGGGAGTTGGTGGTGCCCAAATCAATGCCGATGATCGCCATGCCATGTCACCGCTTTCTTAGATATCGACCTTATAGTCAATAAACTTGAAAAGTATCAAAGATACTTTTCAACAGCGAGTTTCGCTGTGGTCGCCTTCGGCGGCCAGTTTATATGACTTCATAGTTCCGTTACTGCGCGCTTTGCGCGCCGGCAGGCCTAGAGCCTGCTGCTTGAAAAATGGCATTGCCATTTTTCAACTTAACGGACTATATCATAGCACTTGCGGCGGGGGTTTGCAAGGACAAAGGAACGGGCCCGGCGGCAGGCCGGGCCCGTTGAAGGGTCTTGCTTTGAGCCTGTCCTGATTTTGAGGCAGGCTCTTAATCCCTCAGCAGAGCTTGGCTCCGGCGGGAATGGCGTCGTCCACCATCAGAAGGTGGAGGACCTCCTCCCCCTTCTCCTTGTGGACGGCGGAGATCAGCATGCCGCAGCTCTCCAGGCCCATCATCTTCCGGGGCGGCAGGTTCACGATGGCAACCAAAGTCTTGCCCACCAGGGCCTCCGGCTCGTACCACTTGCGGATGCCGGAGAGGATCTGCCGGTCCGTGCCGGTGCCGTCGTCCAGAATGAACTTCAGGAGCTTTTCGCTCTTTTTCACCGCCTCGCAGGACTTCACCTTCACCACCCGGAAGTCGCTTTTGCAGAAGGTGTCGAAGTCCACCGCCTCGGCAAGCTGGGGCTCCAGCTCCACGCCGGACTCCGCCTGCTTCGCGGCCTCCACGGCGGCCTCCAGCTCCTGGAGGGCCTTGTCCGTGTCCACCCGGGGGAACAGGTTCTCCCCCTTGGCCACGTGAACGTCCGCCGGCAGGGCGGCCCACATGGAGGCGCTCAGCCAGGTCTGAACGGAGGCGTCCGCCCCAATCTGGGCAAAGAGCCTGTCCATGCTCACGGGCATAAAGGGGGTCAGCAGAATGCCGCAGACACGGGTGGCCTCCAGCAGGTGGTAGAGGACGCTGGCCAGGCGGGGGCCGTTTTGCTCCATGTCCTTGGCCAGGGTCCAGGGGGTGTTTTCGTCGATATACTTGTTGGCCCGCTGGACCACCTTAAAGACCTCCTCCAGGGCCTTGTGGGGGGCGTAGTGCTCCATGGCGTCCTCATATTTATCCCGCAGGCCCAGCACCAGCTTCACCAGCTCGTCGTCCCGCTCCTTCTCATAGCGCCGCGCCGCGGGCAGCGTCCCGCCGAAGTATTTGCCCGCCATGGCGGTGGTGCGGGAGACCAGGTTCCCCAGGTCGTTGGCAAGGTCGGTATTGATGGTCTGAATCAAAAGCTCGTTGGAGAAATTGCCGTCGGAGCCGAAGGGGAAGGTCCGCATCAGGAAGAAGCGCAGGGCGTCCACGCCGAACTGCTCCGCCAGGATATAGGGGTCCACCACGTTGCCCTTGGACTTGGACATCTTGCCGCCGTCCAGCAGCAGCCAGCCGTGGCCGAAGCACTTCTTGGGCACCGGCTCGCCCAGGCTCATGAGCATGGCGGGCCAGATGATGGAGTGGAAGCGGACGATCTCCTTGCCCACGATGTTCACGCCGGGCCACCAGCCCTTTTCGTAGTCGTCGTAGCGGCCGTTGCCATAGCCCAGGGCGGTGATATAGTTGGAAAGGGCGTCCACCCAGACATAGACCACGTGTCCCGGATCGAAGTCCACGGGCACGCCCCAGGAAAAGCTGGTCCGGGAGACGCACAGGTCCTCCAGGCCGGGGTCGATGAAGTTGCGGATCATCTCGTTGACCCGGGAGCGGGGCTCCAGAAAGTCCGTGTTTTCCAGCAGGTCCCGGATTTTATCCGCGTACTTGCTCAGGCGGAAGAAATAGGCCTCCTCCTCCGCGTCCTGCACCTCCCGCCCGCAGTCGGGGCACTTGCCGTCCTTGAGCTGGCTCTCCGTCCAGAAGGACTCACAGGGCTTGCAGTACTTGCCCTTGTAGGTGCCCTTGTAGATGTCCCCGTTATCATGGAGCCTGCGGAAGATATACTGGATGGACTTCACATGGTAATCGTCGGTGGTGCGGATGAAGCGATCGTTGGAGATGTTCATCAGCTTCCACAGGTCCCGCACGCCCCGGGGGCCCTCCACGATGCGGTCCACGAACTCCTTGGGGGTGACGCCGGCCTCCCGGGCCTTGTCCTCGATTTTCTGGCCGTGCTCGTCGGTGCCGGTGAGGAACATCACGTCCTCCCCCAGAAGGCGGTGGTAGCGGGCCAGCACGTCGGTTGCGACGGTGCAGTAGGTGTGGCCGATGTGGAGCTTGTCCGAGGGGTAGTAAATCGGCGTGGTGATATAGAACTTCTTCTTGTCCATGGTCTTTCTCCTTTATCACGGCGGCCCCGGATGGAAGGGCCGCCGGTACTGACAGGCGCAGGCGGTTTCACAGCCGGTTTATTATACCGGAAGCGGCGGAAAAATACAAGCGGGTTTTTGCGGCCCGCCTCAGCCCTCCAGCAGGACGCCCAGGGTCCGCAGAGCGTCCCGCACCCGGGAAAAGGCGGCCTCGTCCGGGCAGGAGAGGGTGTGGAGGTGAATGCCGCCGGTAAGGTCCGAGAGGGGCCGGGCCCCCTCCTGGGCGCAGCGGGAGAGGAACTGGCCCACGTCGTAGCGGCTGGAAAGCTGGAGGGGCCCGGTGAGCTGGCCGTAGACGGGGTGGTCCACGATCACGTCCAGAACGTCGCAGCCCTGGTCCACGATGGCGTTGAGCTCCGCCTCCATGCCCGCCGCGTCGTGGCGGCAGGCCACATGGCGGATAAGGCCCCGGCTGGCCCGGAGAATGACATAGCCCCTGGGCGTGGCGGAGATGTCCGCCCCGGCGGCCCGGAGCAGGGCCACGTCCCCCACCACCGCCTGGCGGCTGACGGAAAAGCGCTCCGCCAGATACCCGGCGCTGACGGGGCGGCTGGAATGCCGCAGATATTCCAAAATGGCCTGGCGCCGTTCCCCGGCCCGCATAAAAATCCCTCCCCGGATTTGAACTGAATATAGTATAGCACAAATTTGGAAAAAAGAAAAGGGCCGCCGGGCCCCAAAAAGAAACGATACCCCGCAGGGTATCGTTTCCAGGGGGAAGAACGCCCCTCACTTCTTCCCGTGGAGAGCCTTCATCCGCTTTTCGTGGTCCAGGATGCTCTTGCGCATCCTAAGGCTCTTGGGGGTCACCTCCAGCAGCTCGTCGTCCGCCAGAAACTCCAGACACTGCTCCAGGCTCATCTGCTTGGGGGGCACCAGGCGCAGGGCCTCGTCGGAGCCGCTGGCCCGGGTGTTGGTCAGCTGCTTTTTCTTGCACACGTTCACCGTCATATCCTCGCTCCGGGGGGAGACCCCGATGACCATGCCGCCGTACACCGGCACCCCCGCGCCGATGAAGAGGGTCCCCCGCTCCTGGGCGTTGAAGAGGCCGTAGGTAATGGACTCGCCGGTCTCGAAGGAGATGAGGGAGCCGCTGCCCCGGCGGGAAATCTCCCCCTTATAGGGGGCGTAGCTGTCGAAGACGGAGGCCATGATGCCCTCGCCCTTGGTGTCGGTGAGGAAGTCGTTGCGGTAGCCAAATAAGCCCCGGGCGGGAATCAGGAACTCCACCTTCATGCGGCTTCCCACGGGGGTCATCTCCACCATGTCCGCCTTCCGCTGGCCCAGCTTCTCGATGACCGCGCCCACGCACTCGCCGGGCACGTCCACCACCAGCCGCTCAATGGGTTCGCACTTCTTCCCGTCAATCTCCTTGTACAGCACCCGGGCGGGGGACACCTGGAACTCGTAGCCCTCCCGGCGCATGGTCTCAATCAGGATGGAAAGGGACATCTCCCCCCGGCCCGCCACGTTGAAGGCGGTCTCCTTGTCCGTCTCGGTGACCCGCAGGGATACGTCCCGCAGGGTCTCCCGGAACAGCCGCTCCCGGATCTGGCGGGAGGTGACGAACTTGCCCTCCCGCCCGGCGAAGGGGGAGTCGTTGACGGAGAAGGTCATCTCCAGGGTGGGGGCGGAAATCTTCACAAAGGGCAGGGCCTCCACCGCGGCGGGGGCGCAGATGGTGTCGCCGATGGTCACGTCAGGGATGCCGCTCATGGCGATGATGTTCCCGGCGAAGGCCTCGGTTACGCTCTTGCGGCCCAGGCCGTCGAACTCGTAGATGGCCGTGGCCTTGGCCTTGCGGAGGACGGCCTCCGGGTCGTGGTAGTTGCACACGGCAATCTCCTGGTTCTGCTTCAAAGAGCCCCGCTCAATGCGGCCGATGGCGATGCGGCCCACGAACTCGTTGTAGTCGATGGAGCTCACCAGCATCTGGAAGGGCTCGTCCACATTGGCCTCGGGGGCGGGGATATACTCCAGGATGGTGTCGAAGAGGGGCTTCAAATCCGTGCCCTGCACCGTGGGGGAGCAGGAGGCGGTGCCGTTGCGGCCGGAGCAGAACAGCATGGGGGAGTCCAGCTGCTCGCTGGTCGCGTCCAGGTCCATGAGAAGCTCCAGCACCTCGTCGATGACCTCGTAGACCCGCTGGTCGGGGCGGTCGATTTTGTTGACCACCACAATGACCCGGTGCCCCAGCTCCAGGGCGCGGCTGAGGACGAAGCGGGTCTGGGGCATGGGGCCCTCGGCGGCGTCCACCAGGAGGATGACGCCGTTGACCATTTTGAGGACCCGCTCCACCTCGCCGCCGAAGTCGGCGTGGCCCGGGGTGTCCACAATGTTGATCTTGGTGTCGCCGTACTGGATGGCGGTGTTTTTCGCCAGGATGGTGATGCCCCGCTCCCGCTCCAGATCGCCGGAGTCCATGACCCGCTCCACAACCTCCTGGTTGTCCCGGTAGACGCCGCCCTGCTTGAGCATTTCGTCCACCAGGGTGGTCTTGCCGTGGTCCACGTGGGCGATGATCGCGATATTTCTCAGGTGTTCGTTCTGCATACGTTCAAAGGCTCCTTTAAAAGGCGGATTTTCCGCCCTAGAATCCAGGATAAAATTTCACGGTTTCTTATTATATGCCACTCCGCGCCGCATTTCAACGGAAGAATCCACATTTTTCGGGAGTTTTTCACGAAAAATCCAAGTCACCTTGGACAAGATGCCAAAAAACGGAGGCGGCCTGCGCCGCCTCCGCCGGATTTAGAACCTGTATTCACAACCGTCGAACGCTGTCTGGGCGGTCTTTTTCCCGCCATACTGCGTCGATTTCCCTTGCAATCCGTCAGGATTGCTGCGGAAAATCTCCTTGTCTGACGAGAAAAATCCTCGCCCATCCAGCATCCCCGGTTATGAATACAGGTTCTTACGATTCCTTTTCCGCCGCCAGGGTCTCCTCCCGCAGCAGTAAGTACTCCTCAAAGCAAAGCCCGCTGGCCCGCACGTCCAGGGCCACGTCCCGCCCCACATAGCGGTAGTGCCAGGGCTCATAGCCGATGCCGGTGATCTCGCTTTTGTCGTTGGGGTAGCGGAGGATGAAGCCGTACTCCCAGCAGTGTTCCATGAGCCATTTCTGCTCCTTCGTCTGCTCCTGCTTCCTGGTCAGGGCCTGGTAGGACTGGGAGACGATGTCCAGGGCCAGCCCCAGCTGGTGCTCGCTGGTGCCGGGGCGGGCCACCCAGCGGCCCGCCTCCTCCTGGGCGGCCTCCCGGCTGTAGCCCGCGCTCCGCAGGCGGGCGATTTTGTTGTTGTGGAGATAGGCCTGCTTGGCCTGGGTCCGGTAGGCGGAGCAGATTTTGGGCCGCAGGCCTGCGTCCCGGCAGGCCTGGAGCATGGCGTTTAAATCCTCGTAGGCCCGCTCGTCCACTTTCATTCCGTCCGGCAGGGCTTTCAGGGTCACTTCGTAATCCTCCGGCAGCTCGTTCCAGGGGTTCACCAGCAGAAGCTGCCAGTCCTCCGCCTCCGGAAAGACGGGGCCCTGCTCCGGGGGAAGCGGCTCCCCGGCGGGCTCCGGGCTCACCACCGCCAGCTCCGGCAGCTTTGCGGCCTCCTCCGCCTCCTGGGGGGAAATCAGCCGGGCCTCAAAAACCGCCTCCGGCTCCCGGAGGAGGGTCTTATAGGACTCCCCCGCCGGGGCTGCGGGCAGAAGCAGCGCCGCCAGCAGCGCCGCCGCCTGTTTCATCCAATTCATTTGCCGCAGTTCCTTTCCAAGCCCACTATATCTTGTGGTTCGTCTGCTTCATCATACGCCTTTCCCCAGGCAAAAACAAGTGGTAATTTATGAACGGGACAAACTTTTTTCCGCCCTTTGTTCCTCCCGGGACAATTTCTCTTTTCATTTTCCGGCCGGCGTGGTATAATTCCATAAACAAGCGCCCGGGAAGCGCCATGGCGCGGCCCGCGGCCGCCAAGCGCCGGGCCCTCCGGGGCCCCTTTTGGAAAGGACTGGAAGATATGAGCGGGAACATGGACCTGACGGAGCGGACGCTCTGCCGGGAGGATAAGTTTGAGGGGCGGATTCTCACCGTCCACGTGGACACGGTGGAGCTGCCCGGGGGCCGCACCGCTTCCCGGGAGGTGGCGGACCACCCCGGCGGCGTGGCGGTGCTGGCCCTGGATGGGGACAACAATGTTTTGACCGTAACGCAGTACCGCTACCCCTTCGGCAGGACCCTGCTGGAGATTCCCGCCGGGAAGCTGGACCACCCGGGGGAGGACCCCTATGAGGCGGGCCTGCGGGAGCTGCGGGAGGAGACCGGCGCGGTGCCCGGGCGCTATGAGTCCCTGGGCCGCATTCTGCCCTCCCCGGGCTGCTACGGGGAAATCCTCCACCTCTACCTGGCCCGGGAGCTGCGGATGTCGGAGCAGTGTCTGGACGAGGACGAGTTTTTAAACGTGGGGCGGATTCCCTTCGGCGAGATGGTCCGCCGCTGCCTGAGCGGGGAGATTGAGGACGCGAAGACCGTGGCCGCGGTTTTGAAGGCCAAGATTTTGCTGAACCTGTGAAGCCGGAACGTCCCGGCGGGGGCGGCATGGGAGTTTGGAGGTTGAATATGGCTGAGGAAAAAACCGTCCTGGTGGTGGAGGACGAGAAGAACATTGTGGACATCCTGCGCTTCAACCTGGAGCGGAAGGGCTACCGGGTTTTGGAGGCCTGCGACGGGGAGGAGGGCCTGCGCCGGGCCCGGGAGGACAAGCCGGACCTCATCCTGCTGGACATCATGCTGCCCAAGATGATCGGCTTCGACGTGTGCCAAGCCCTGCGCCGGGAGGGGGACAACGTGCCCATCCTGCTCCTCACCGCCCGGGAGGAAGAGGACGACAAGGTCCGGGGGCTCGAGACCGGGGCGGACGACTATATCACCAAGCCCTTTTCCATGCGGGAGGTCATCGCCCGGGTGGAGGCCAACATCCGCCGCACCTCCATGGCGGCCCCCGCCGGGGCCGCGGCGGCGGACAGCGCCATGCCTGTGGCGGGAGATCTGTCCATCAACACGGACAGCCACCAGGTTTTCCGGGCCGGGAAGGCCGTCAGCCTGACCCAGCGGGAGTACGAGCTTTTGACCTTCCTGGCCAGCCACCCCAACAAGGTCTACTCCCGGGTGGATTTGATGGAGCAGGTCTGGAACTACGGGTATGTGGGCGACGACGTGCGGACGGTGGATGTGACCGTCCGCCGCCTGCGGGAGAAAATCGAGAAGAACCCCGCCAGCCCCCAGCTGATCCTGACCCGCCGGGGGGCGGGGTACTATTTCGCGGTAAACTAAGAGCCTATCCGCAAATAATCCACACGCATCCTGCCTGCAGATTTTGTGCCATGCTTCGTTGGATTTCCTTGCCGGGCGACAGCCCGCCTGCGAAAATCCGCCTTGTCTGACCCAAAATCCGGCGGCGCAATCTGCGCACGTCTTGTTCACGGATAGGCTCTAAGCAAAAGACAGAAGCTCTTGAGAAAGGAGGCGCCGCCATGTTCCGCAGTCTGCACATGAAGCTGACGCTGATTCTGCTGCTTTTAATCACCTCCCTCATGGCGGTGGTGGGGGGCTTTCTGACCATCAACGTCTCCAACTTCTTTACCAACACCTTCTACCAGCAGATTGACAGCGTCTTCGGCGCGGACCAGGCGGAATTCGTCTCCTCCCTCCGGGGGGAGGCCGCCCAGGAGGACGGGGCGGACCGGGTTCACGACATGATGGAGCTTACCGCCGGGAAGCTGGGCATCGACTACCGCACCCGGAACTACTTCGTCCTGGACGGAAAGACGGGGAATTACCTCAACGGCTCCGCCGCCGAGGCGGCCATGCCCCGGGAGCAGAGCCCCAACCTCCTCACCGCCCGGGGGGCCGTTTTGCGGCGGGACGAGGGGGGCATCGGGGATTTGAGCGACATTACCGCCGACTATATGGACGCGGCCATTCCCATCTTCGGCGGGGACAACGCCTTCATTATCTATATCCTGGACAACCGGGACACCGTCTCCGGTCTGAACGGCCAGCTGTTCCAGATCATCATGCAGGCCCTGTTCATCGGCCTTTTGATCTCCGTGCTTTTGAGCTTCCTCCTCTCCAAAACCATGGTGGGCCCCATTGAAAAGCTCACCGCCGGGGCGGAGAAGATGGCCGCGGGCAACTTCGGCAGCGCCCTGCCCGTGGAGTCCACCGACGAGATCGGCATCCTCACCGGCACCTTCAACGAGATGGCCGGGGTGCTCCAGGCCACCCTGGCCGCCGTGGAGAACGAGCGCAACAAGCTGGATACCCTCTTCCTCCACATGACCGACGGCGTGGTGGCCTTTTCCCACGAGGGGAAGCTCATCCACTGCAACCCCGCCGCCACGGCCATGCTCCAGCGGCCCGTGGGGCCGGAGTGCACCTATGAGGAGCTGTTCGGCGGCCTCTACCCCTTCCGGGAGATGCTGGCCCTCCAGCGGCCGGACTTTGCCGAGGGGGAGCTGGAGGCCGGGGAGAAAACCCTGGAGGTGTATCTCGCCCCCTTTTCCGACCGGGAGCGGGGCGGCGTTTTGATCGTGCTCCACGACGTGACGGAGCAGCACCGCAACGAGGAGCGGCGCAAGGAGTTTGTGGCCAACGTCTCCCACGAGCTGCGGACCCCCCTGACCAACGTCCGCACCTACGCCGAGACCCTCCGGGACGCGGAGGGGGACATCCCCCTGCCCACGGCCAACAGCTTTTTGGACATCATCATCACGGAGACGGACCGGATGACCCACATTGTCCAGGACCTGCTCACCCTCTCCCGCCTGGACCGGGGGGACGCGGAGCTGGTCCTCTCCCGCTTCCCCTTTGCCGAGGCCA
>CAJUBX010000052.1 GCA_910585165.1 uncultured Oscillibacter sp.
TGGTGGTGGACTCCACCCAGGGCGTGGAGGCCCAGACCCTGGCCAACACCTACCTTGCCATGGAGCACGACCTGGAGATTCTCCCGGTGTTCAACAAAATCGACCTTCCCGC
Organism: uncultured Oscillibacter sp.; assembly: GCA_910585165.1. GTDB lineage: Bacteria > Bacillota > Clostridia > Oscillospirales > Oscillospiraceae > Oscillibacter. The sequence goes on from CAJUBX010000052.1 coordinate 113, forward strand.
CGCCGACCCCGCCAAGGCCAAGCAGGAGGTGGAGGACATCGTGGGCCTCCCGGCCCTGGACGCGCCGGAGATTTCCGCCAAGATGGGGATCAACATCGACGCGGTGCTGGAGGATATCGTGAAAAACGTCCCGCCTCCCTCCGGGGACGAAGCCGCCCCCCTCAAGGCCCTGATTTTTGACAGCCAGTACGACAGCTACCGGGGGGTCATCGTCTACATGCGGCTGATGGAGGGGAGCCTCCGGGCGGGGCAGACGGTGAGGATGATGGCCTCCGGCGCTTCCTACCAGGTGGTGGAGTGCGGCCACCTGCTGCCCCTGGGGCTGGAGCCCTGCGAATGCCTCCGGGCGGGGGAGGTGGGCTACTTCACCGCCTCCATCAAAAACGTCCGAGACACCCGGGTGGGCGACACCGTCACCGACGCGCAGAGCCCGGCGGCGGAGGCCCTCCCTGGCTACCGCCCCGTCCAGCCCATGGTTTACTGCGGCATCTACACCGAGGACGGGTCCAAGTACCCGGACCTGCGGGACGCCCTGGAAAAGCTCCGGCTCAACGACGCGTCCCTCTCCTTCGAGCCCGAGTCGTCCGTTGCGTTGGGCTTTGGGTTCCGCTGCGGCTTTTTGGGCATGCTCCACATGGAGGTCATCCAGGAGCGGCTGGAGCGGGAGTTCGATCTGGACCTGGTGACCACATTACCATCTGTTATATATGACGTTTATAAAACGGACGGCAGCGTAATCCGGGTGGACAACCCCCATAATTACCCGGACCCGGCCTCCATCGAGCGGGCGGAGGAGCCCTACGTCAAGGTTTCCATCATCAGCCCCAACGACTATGTGGGCAACATCATGCCCATGTGCCAGGAGCGCCGGGGGGAGTTCAGGGACATGCAGTACCTGGACACCCACCTGGTGGAGCTCCACTACCAGATGCCGCTGAACGAGATCATCTACGACTTCTTCGACACGCTGAAGGCCAATACCAAGGGCTACGCCTCGCTGGACTATGAGCTCTCCGGCTACCGGCCCAGCGAGCTTGTGAAGGTGGACCTTCTTTTAAACGGGGACCAGGTGGACGCGCTGAGCTTCATCGCCCACAAGGACAAGGCCTATCCCCGGGCCAGGAAGCTCTGCGAAAAGCTGAAGGAGAACATCCCCCGCCAGCTGTTCGAGGTGCCGGTGCAGGCGGCCATCGGCGGGCGGGTGATTGCCCGGGAGACCGTCAAGGCCATGCGCAAGGACGTTCTGGCCAAGTGCTACGGCGGCGACATCACCCGGAAGAAGAAGCTCCTGGAAAAGCAGAAGGAGGGCAAGAAGAAGATGCGCTCCCTGGGCAGCGTCCAGATTCCCACGGAGGCCTTCCTGGCGGTGCTCAAGCTGGACGAATAAACACGGAGAGGACCTGCCGGGCAGGTCCTCTCTTTTTGCGGGAGACTTCAGCCGATGCTGATGGCGCTGACCGGGCACTCGTCCCGGGCGCTCTGGGCTGCGTCCAGCATTCCCTCGGGGATTTCCCCGCCGTGGGCGAAGCCGTCGTCTCCCATGGAAAACACCTCCGGGCAGTTCCCGGCGCACAGGCCGCAGCCGATGCAGTTTTCGTTGACCGTTGCGTTCATAACTGTTTCTCCTATTGAAGCATAAAATCTGCCCCGTCCCAGGGGAACGGGGCGGCAAGGTCTAGTGTGCCTCGTTTTTCGATTTTCAGTCCTTCAAAACGTCCACGGCCTCCACGCCGTAATATTGAAACAGCTTGACTGCCTCCGGCCCGATGCGCTCCCCGGACATGGCGGCGGGCACCGCCGGGGGGCAGCTCACCGTGGGCGCGCCGCAGATACGGCCCAGGCTCTTTCCCGCCGGAACGGTTTCCCGGGGGGCGAACAGGGCCTGCCGGGCGGACAGCGCCCGCTCTCCCCGGGCAATGGGCAGGGCCGGACGGGGCAGAGCCGCTTTTCGCAGGGCGCAGTCCAGGGAGTCGGCGGTCCATTGCAGGTCCTCCGCCGTGGTTTTTGGCGAGGCCATCAGCACGCAGAAATCCCGGTCCGCGTACTCCGGTTCTACCCCGCCTACCCGCAGGTGCTCCGCCAGCTCCCGCCCGTCCCAGCCCCAGGCGGCGGCGTCCAGGGTGAGCTTCAGGGGCTCGTCCCCCGCCAAGGTCCAGCCCCGGCGGGTCAGGTCCTGCTTCAGCGCGGACAGCCGCCCGGCGGCGGCGCGGATGCGGGACCGGCCCTCCCCGGCGAGATAGGCGTTGCAGAGGTCCAGGGAGGCCAACGTCAAATAGGACGGGCTGGTGGACCCGAACAGGGCCAGGGCCGCCTTGGCGTTGATCCCGAGCCCTGCCCGGGCTCCTTTCCGGACATGGAGATAGGCCCCGCCGGTGAGGACCGGCAGCGTCTTGTGGGCGGAGTCGCAGCACATATCCGCCCCCTGGTCCAGGGGGTGGAGGGAGGGTTCCAGGAAGCGGAGATAGGCCCCGTGGGCGTTGTCCGTCAGGAGAAGGGTCCCGTGAGCATGGCAGACCTCCGCCAGGGCGGAGATGTCCGCCATATTGCCAAGGTAATCCGGGCTGGTGACGTACACGGCGGCGGGAGGGGCATCCAGGGCCGCCAGGGCCCTCTCCAGGCCCGCCGCCGTGACGGGGCAGGCGCAGAGGGAGGGGGTTTCCCCCTCCGGCCACAGCCAGCGGGGCTCAAAGTCCAGCAGGGCGGCGGCGTATACAAAGGACTTGTGGACGTTCCGGGCGGCGAGGATCACCGGCGGCGTTCCGGCGGGGCGGCTCTGGAGGGCCAGGAACAGCATGGCCTTGAGGCACTGGCTGGAGCCCTCCGTAGAGTAGAACGTGGCCCCGGAGCCGAAAAGGGCGGCGGCATTGGCCTCGCTTTTTGCGATGATGCCGGAGGCCTCGTAGAGGGAATCCGCCCCGGCGATTTCTGTCACGTCCCACGCCTCGCAGCCCAGAGGGCCGCGGATGCCCTTGTGCCCCGGCATGTGGAGGCGGCACAGGCCCTCCCGCTCGTATCCTTGCAGGAAGTCCCAGACAGGCGTGGTCATGCCTCCTCCACCTCTTCCGCCAGGGCGGCCTGGAGCATGATGGCGCACTCCATCCGCTTGCGGAAGAGCTCACAGCCCGCCTCATAGACCCCCCGGATGGAGCCGGAGGCGTGGTAGGCGTTGGCGGCGCAGCCGCCGGAGCAGTAGAGCTTGGCCCAGCAGTCCGCGCACTCCGGCCGGGCGTAGGCGTTGCAGGCCCGGAATTCCTCCCGCAGGGCGGTATTCGTCACGCCGCTCCACACGTCCCCCAACCTATAGGCCTCCTCCCCCACGAACTGGTGGCAGGGGTACAGGTCCCCCCAGGGGGTGACGGCCATGTACTCCGTGCCGGAGCCGCAGCCGGATACCCGCTTGTAGACGCAGGGGCCCCCGGCGAGGTCCAGCATGTAGTGGTAGAAGGTGATGGGGCGGCCCTCTTTATGCCGTTTCAGCATCTCCACTGCCAGAAGCTCGTACTGCTCCTTGACGATCTCCAAATCCTCCGCCGTCAGTGCGGCGGGGTCCCCGGGGGCGCAGACCACCGGCTCCATGGAAAGCTCGGTGAAGCCCAGGTCCGCCATGTGGAAGAGGTCCTTGGTGAAATCGGGGTTTCGATGGGTGAAGGTGCCCCGCATGTAGTAGCGGGTTCCGCCCCGGGCCTTCACCAGCTCCTGGAACTTGGGGACAATGCGGTCATAGCTGCCGTTTCCGGCATAGTCCACCCGGAGAGCGTCGTGGATTTCCTTCCGCCCGTCCAGGGAGAGGACCACGTTGTCCATCTCCCGGTTGGCAAAGTCGATGACCTCTTGGTCAATGAGCATGCCGTTGGTGGTGAGGGTGAAGCGGAAGCGCTTGTGATGGGGCCCCTCCTGGGTCCGGGCGTAGGCCACCAGGTCTTTCACCACCCGGAAGTTCATCAGCGGCTCGCCGCCGAAAAAGTCCACCTCCAGGTTGGTGCGGCTCCCGGAGTGGGCGATGAGGAAATCCAGGGCCTGCTTTCCCACCTCGAAGGACATCAGGGCCCGGTCCCCGTGATACTTGCCCTGGCTTGCGAAGCAGTAGGCGCAGTTTAAGTTGCAGGTGTGGGCCACGTGGAGGCACAGGGCCTTCACCACGTCCCCGGAGCGCTGCTTGAAGGTCCCGGCGATATCCGCGAAGGTATCGGGGGTGTAGAGCTGCCCGGACCGGACCAGGGACTCCACGTCGGCCAGGCACTCCCGGATTTCCGCCTCCGTCACGCCGGGGCGGTCCGGGTACTTTTCCAGCAGGGCTTGGACGATTTCCTCCGCCGTGTGGTCCGGGTAGAGGGCGATGACGTCATAGGCGACGCCGTCCACCACATGGATGCCGCCGGAGCAGCTGTCCAGAACGATGCTGTAGCCGTTCAGCTTGTATTGATGTACCATAGCTTCCTCCTAAGGCCGCCCGGAGGGGCGGCGGACTTTTTGACAGGAAAAGCGCCGCCTCACCGGGCGGCGCTTCGGCTGTTCACTTCTGCTCGCACTTCTGGTTGGCGACGCCGCAGGAGGTCTTGCAGGCGGACTGGCAGGAGGTCTGGCACTCGCCGCAGCCGCCCTTCTTGGCGCTTTCGCAGAGACTGCGGGTCTCCAGGGTCTTGATTCTCTTCATACGGTATTCTCCCCTCTGATTGAATTTGTAACGCTCCGCTTTAAGAGCCTGTTTAAAATCTGACGGAATGCCGGATTGTTACAGATTTTTTTGTTGGGCAAGGCGGTTTGACGCAGGAATCCTGACGGATTTCAAGTCAAACCAACGCAGTCCCAGCGGAAAAAGATGTGCAAAGACGGCGTTTTGGCAGATTTTAATCAGGCTCTAAGAAGCGGCCTTTTGTCTTCGACAGTTTAGCATAGGACCGCCGGAAAGTCAAGAGGGGCGGAAGGCCCTTGCCGCCGCTTAAAGGGTCCTGCCCAGCTTCTTTGCGATTTCATACTTCACGTCATAATCCCCGCCGGGAGAAAGGGGCGGAAGCGCCCTCCATTCCTGCTCGCCGATGAATACGGTGTGCCCATAGACGTCCGACTTCCGGCACCCCGAGGCGATTCCCCAGGAAAACCAGATGTCCTCCATGTGCTGGGGGACGTAATCCTCCTGGTGGCCGATGATTCTCCACTCCCCCTCGGACTTGCGGTCAAACAGGCTGTAGGTGTCCACAGGGGTTACGGTCAGCCAGTCCGAACGGAGGATATCTTCTTCGGTAATCACCGGCTGTTCGGAGGCGTAATCGAGAATTTCCGCAATATGAAAGATCTCTTTTGCCGCGATCCGCCCGAAGCGGTAGGTGTGCTCGTCGAATTGGAAGCAGAAAATATCCCCGATTTTTATATACCGCAGCATGGTCCGCCGCTTTTTCTCCCAGCCCCAGATTTTTATCATGAAAAGCGCCTCCCATCATGGATTTGCCGTTTTTCAGAATGTTTCAGCCAATGCGGACGACTGGCCCGGCTTCTCAAACTCCCCGGCGCGGCGGGGAAGCGAGGCGGGAGTCCCCGCCGCCCCGCAGAAGGCACAGGGCCCCTCCGGCGAAGACGCACAGGTCCGCCAGGTTGAAGGCATAGCGGTTCAGGGGCCCGGGGGCCCGGGGGAACTGGAGGTAGTCGCAGACCCGCCCGTCCGAAACGCGCTCGAAAAGGTTGCTCAGCCCCCCGCCCAGAATCAGCCCCGTTCCCAGGGGACAGCGCCTCCGCCGGGCCCACAGCAGCCCCAGCGCCGCCGCCGAGGCCAGGGGCAGGGCCTCCGCCGGGATGGGCAGGCCGAAGGCCGCCCCCTGGTTCCAGAAAACCTTCAGCCGGACCCGGCCCCCCAGGCATTCCCCACCGGAGGGGATGGGCCGGCGGTCCAGCCGCCGCCGGAGGGCGGCGCAGCCGGAAAAGGCGGCCAGTGCGGTGAAAGCCGTTTTCATGCTTCATTCCTCCTTCTGCTTTTCCGCCTTTTCCATGGCGGCCCGCAGGGCCCCGTGGCCGTGGCGGTTGTTCTGCTCCAGAATTTGGGCGATGCGGCCCTGGACGGCCTCCACCTCCTCCCGGAAGGCGGAGGCCGAAAGGCGCAGGGCCCCGTGGCCCAGAATGATCAGCTGCTCCGGCCCGTCGGAGGTGGCCACCCGCACCCGGCAGCGCTTTCCCAGCTCGTAGGTGGCCCGCTCGATATACGCGTCCGCCGTCTCCGCCTCCTTGGTGTAGACCACGCGGATGTTGTGGTACTTCTCCACGGACCCCTGGCCGCCCCGGACCTTGTACGCGTCGAAGACGGCGATGACCCGGCACATGCGGCAGCCCTGATAGTTGCAAAGAAGGTCGCACAGGGCCTTCCGGGCCGCGTCCAGGCTCTCCCGTGCCATGGCTTTCAGCTCGTCCCAGGCGAAGATGATGTTATACCCGTCCACCAGCAGGTACTCCGGCCCGGTGGGGGGAGGAGCGGAGCGGCCCGCCGGGGCGGGGGATTGGGCGGGCCTCCGGGGGGCCCTGGGCGGCAGGAAGTCCCGGCGCTTCACCGGGCCGTAGGTCCGCTCGAAGATGGCCTGGAGCTCCTTATCCTGTTCGATGGTCCCGGCGTAGGCGGCGCTCCGGCGGGCCTCCGGGTCCCCGGCCTCCTCCGGGGGAGGGGCGTTCAGCCGCAGTCCGCTTTCCACGTGGGCGTGGGCGGGCACGTCCCGCCACTTCACCGTATAGCCCGCGCCATGGGCGCAGAAGACGGAGTCCGCCGTGTTCTCCACGTCCCGCTCCGCGTCGTAGCCCAGGGAGGCAATCACGGACTCCGCGTCGCCGCAGGGGCGGTATCCGGCGGGGCGGAGGCTCAGGCGGCCCCGGCCCCGGGTGTAGGCGGCCAGCTCCCGGGCGTAGTCCCCCATGGCGGCCACCGGGGCCTCCCCGGTGAGGACGGCCTCGTCCCCCAGGGTTTCCGGGGGCTCCGTTTCGCCGCCCATCTGCTGCACGTCGTTCAGGGCCCGGCCCAGCTGGGCCCCCGGCAGCTCCAGGCGGAAGGCGTACCAGGGCTCCAGAAGAACGCTCTCGGCGCCCATAAGCCCCTGGCGCACCGCCCGGTAGACAGCCTGGCGGAAGTCGCCGCCCTCGGTGTGCTTCTCGTGGGCCCGGCCCGCCGTCAGGGTCAGCTTCATGTCCGTAATGGGGGAGCCGGTGAGGACCCCCAGGTGGGGTTTTTCCCGCAGGTGGGTTAAAATCAGCCGCTGCCAGCGGCCCTCCAGCATATCCTCCGGGCAGGCGGAGGCGAAGCGCAGGCCCGTCCCCCGGGGCAGGGGCTCCAGAAGCAGGTGGACCTCGGCGTAGTGCCGCAGGGGCTCAAAATGCCCCACCCCTTCCACGGCCTTGGCGATGGTCTCCCGGTACACCACCCGGCCCGCGCCGAAGCGGGCCTCAATACCAAAGCGCTCTTGCAGGCGGCGCTGCAAAATCTCCGTCTGAACCTCGCCCATCAGCTGGACGCGGAGGACGCCCCCCTCCTGGGACACCCGGAGCTGGGGGTCCTCCTCCTCCAAAAGCCGCAGGGCCTTCAGGGCGGCGGAGGGGTCCGCCTCCGTCTCCATCTGATAGGCCAGCACCGGCTCCAGAACCGGCGCGGTCCAGGCGGTCTCAAAGCCCAACCCCTGGCCGGGGAGGGCCCGGCTGAGGCCCGTGACGGCTATGACGGTTCCGGCCTCGGCCCTCTCCAAAGGGCGGAACTTCGCCCCGGAGTAGAGGCGGAGCTGGTCCGCCTTTTCCTCCCAAATCTCCTCCTCCGGCGTTTCGGGGCGGCGGTTGGTGAGAAGGTCCTTGGGCCGCAGGGCGCCGCCGGTAATTTTCATCCAGACAAGCCGGGCCCCCCGCTCGTCCCGGGAGACCTTGAAGACCCGGGCGCCGAATTCCTCCGGGTAAGCCCGCAAAGGCGCATAACGGCCCAGGGCCTCCAGCAGGGCCTCCACTCCCTCCAGCCTCAGCGCGGAGCCGAAAAAGCAGGGGAACAGCTTCCGCCGCCATATGAGGTCCGCCAGGTCCTCCTCCGAAAGGGCCCCGGTCTCCAGATACCGCTCCAAAAGGGCCTCCTCGCCGCACATGGCGGCCTCCTCCGCCAGACGGTCCGGCGGCAGGGAGAAGTCCGTGCAGCCGCCGTCCAGGCGGCGTTTCAGCTCCTCCAGGAGCCTGCCCCGGTCCGCCCCCGCCAGGTCCATCTTGTTGACGAACAGGAACACCGGAACCCCGTACCGCTCCAAAAGCCGCCAGAGGGTCCGGGTGTGGGCCTGGATGCCGTCGGGGCCGCTGACCACTAAAACCGCGCAGTCCAGCACCTGGAGGACCCGCTCCGCCTCGGCGGAGAAGTCCACGTGGCCGGGGGTGTCCAGCAGCGTGACGGACAACTCCCCCAGGCTCAGCTCCGCCTGCTTGGAGAAGATGGTGATGCCCCGCTCCCGCTCCATGTGGTCGGTATCCAAAAACGCGTCCCGGTGGTCCACCCGGCCCAGGCGGCGGATGGCCCCGCTCTGGTACAGCAGGGCCTCAGAGAGGGTGGTTTTCCCCGCGTCCACGTGGGCCAGAACGCCCATGACCAGTTTTTTCATACCCGTCCTCCCGTCATGAACGCATGGCCCGCCGCAAGCAGGGCGTAAATCACCGGCTGGTGGAGCATGTAGAGGAAAAGGGACCGCCGCCCCAGGGCCGCCGCCAGGGGGAAGCGCCGGGTCTCCCGGACCTCCTCCGGCCGGAGGCGGAACAAAAACCACCCGGTGAGAAACAGGAAGAACCAGGGCAGGAGGGGGAAATAGTCCGTGGAGAAGAAGTCCGCCGGAGGGAAGCCCAGCAGGGCGGTGAGATGGCTGCGGTACAGCCCCTTCGGCAGGGCGGCGAGGCGGGTCCCCTCAAAGCCCAGGAACCCGGCGTTTATGTCCCGGGCCAGCAGGAAGAAAAGGAAGCTCCCCGCCGCCCCCGCCCGGGCGGGAAGGCGCTTCAGCGCCGGGGCCAGGGGAACCAGCAGCATGGCCGAGGCCCCCAGAAGGGTCAGCACGCCGCAGTAAACCAGGTTCCCGGGCATGAACGCCCAGGTGACGGCGGTGATGAGCGCGCCGCAGAGGAACACCTCCAGCCCCCGGCGAAGCTGCCGGCGGCCCAGGGCCCAGCAGTAGCCGGAGAGGAGGATGAAGGTCCAGCAGATGCTCTGCTGCCAGACGTGGGCGGCAAAGCCGTGATACCAGGGCCAGTCCAGGCCGAAGAGGTAAACCAGGTCCCAGGCGGCGTGGTAGAGGAGCATGCTGAGGAGGGCAAAGCCCCGGATGGCGTCCAGGATTTGATAACGGCGGCGTTCCACGGCAGTCCTCCTTTCAGGGTTCTTAAAAAGGGGGAGCGGCGCTCCCCCTTTTCCGGTACTCAATACGCAACGCCCCAGTAGATGTCGGTGACGCACTTTTTGCCGCACACAGGGCACACGCCCTCCGTGCCGCTCTGCTCCAGGGGCATGCAGCGGGAGGTGACGCCCGCCCGCTCCTTCATGGCAAGCTCGCACTCCAAAGAGCCGCACCACTTGGAGCGGAGGAAGCCGCCCTTGCCTTCGGCGATGGCCTTGGCCTCCTCGGGGGTGGAGATGTCGAAGGTGTTGTCCTCCCGGTTTTGAAGGGCCATGGCGTACATGCTGTCATGCACCGCGTCCAGCAGCTTCTTCACCGTTTCCTCCAGCTCTCCCAGGGGGACGAATGTCTTCTCCCCGGTGTCCCGGCGGGCGATGACACACTGGTTCTTCTCCATGTCCTTGGGGCCGATCTCAACACGCAGGGGCACGCCCTTCATCTCGTACTCGGCGAACTTCCAGCCGGGAGAGTTGTCGCTGTCGTCCATTTTGGAGCGGATTCCGGCGGCCTTCAGCCGGTCCCGGAGGGCCGCCGCCGCGTCCAGCACGCCGGGCTTATGGGCCGCCACGGGGATGACCACCGCCTGGATGGGGGCCACCCGGGGGGGCAGAACCAGGCCGTTGTCGTCGCCGTGGGTCATGATGATGCCGCCGATGGTCCGGGTGGAATAGCCCCAGGAGGTCTCAAAGGGCGTCACCTGGCGGTTGTCCTTGTCCGTATAGGTAATGCCGAAGGCCCGGGCGAAGCCGTCGCCGAAGAAGTGGCTGGTGCCGTTCTGGAGGGCCTTGTGGTCGTACATCATGCACTCAAGAGTATAGGTCCGCTCCGCTCCGGCGAACTTTTCCTTGTCCGTTTTGAGGCCCTTCAAAACCGGCATGGCCAGCACGTTTTCGCACACGTCCGCGTAGACCTCCAGCATCTGCTCCGTCCGCTGGATGGCCTCCTCCGCCGTGGCGTGAAGGGTGTGGCCCTCCTGCCAGAGGAACTCCCGGTGGCGGAGGAAGGGGCGGGAGGTCTTCTCCCACCGCAGCACACTGCACCACTGGTTATAGAGAAGGGGCAGGTCCCGCCAGGAGTGGACGATTTTCGACCAGTGGTCGCAGAACACGGTCTCGCTGGTGGGGCGGACGCAGAGGCGCTCCTCCAGCTTTTCGCTGCCGCCCATGGTGATCCAGGCGCACTCCGGGGCGAAGCCCTCCACATGGTCCTTCTCTTTCTGGAGGAGGCTCTCCGGGATGAGGACGGGAAGATACACGTTCTCCACGCCCGTCTCCTTAAACCGCTTGTCCATCTCCCGCTGGATGTTCTCCCAGATGGCGTAGCCGTAGGGACGGTAGATGAACATGCCCTTGACGGAGGTATAGTCGATGAGCTTCGCCTTTTTGCACACGTCGGTATACCACTGGGCGAAGTCCACGTCCCGGGGGGTGATGGCGTCCACTTGTCTCTTATCCATAACATTTAGTTCCTTTCCTGTATGAGGTTCCAAAATAACCATATCATTTTATCCGCCCGGGGCGGGATTGTCAACTGTTTCAGGGGGATTCCGGCCTCTCACCGCCCCGGAAGGGGGAAGGACCGCAGAATCACCCGCCCGAAGCACACCAGGGACCGCCCCCCGGCGGAGGAGAGCACCACGTCCGCGTCCGCCCGGGCCCGGTTCAGGGAAAAGAGGTAGACGATTCCCGCCGGGTCCTTATAGTACTGCTTGCAGAAAACGTCCCCGTCCACGCAGAAAATTCCCACGTCCCCCGCCTTCAGGGGGTCCCGGTTCACGTAAACCACGGAGCCGTCGGCGATGTAGGGGGCCATGGAGTCCCCCTGAATCCGCACGCCGAACTCCGCCGCCGGGGGCACGTCACCCTTTACGGGAATGTAGTCGAAATCCTCCCCGAAGGCCGGGGCGGCGTACCCGGCGGCGGCGGGGGTCCGGTACAGGGGAATCCGCCTGGGCTCCGCCGTCCCGGGGCCCGCCTCCGCCTCGTCCCGGTAAGCGCACAGGGCCTCCACCATGGTCCGCACCGTCTCCCGGCCCAGGGCGGACAGGCCCCGGTAGTCCTCCAGCAGCTTCCGCTCCCTTGGGTCCAGGAGCTGCTTGTTGTGGCGGAAGCTGTCCTGAAAGAGCGTGTTGGGGTCCGTCTCCAGGGAGTCGAACAGCCGGAGCATGATTTCCTCCTTGGGAAAGCTGACCCCGGTCTCATAGTTTCCCACGGCGGAGGGGGAGACCCCCAAAAGCGCCGCCAGCTCCGCCCGGGTCATATCCAATTCCCCCCGGCGGGCCCGCATCCTCTCCCCGAACGACATTCCCGTCCCTCCTTCCGTTTTCCCCATCTTACCAGCCCTGAAAAGTTCTGTCAATCGTTTTTACAAGAAACTTGTAAAAATCCTCTTGACATACTCGAACAAATGTGCTATTTTAGATTTGCCGCCAAGATTCTTGTTACCCCGCCCAGTCCGTCAACTCCCGCCATGTTTCCGGCAGAGCCGGAGACGAACCCGCCCCCGCCCCATAAAAAATCGCCTGCGACCCGGCAACAGCGGTTCGCAGGTGAAGAAAAAACGGTTTTTCCCCGGTTTGCAGCCTCCTGCTTTCCGTCCTTCGTTCCCCGTAAGAAAATCACCTGCGGACCCAGCACAGCGGTCCGCAGGTGAAAGGGAAAGCAGTTTTCTCCTCGGTTTGCATTTAAAACCAAATCGAAGCTGGCGGCTTTGATTTGGAAAGGAGGAGCAGCGGAATGAGCGCGCTCCGGCTTTTGAAAAAAAGCCGGAGCAAGCGATAGAACGCTTGCTCCGACGTGGTGGGGGAGGGTGGATTCGAACCACCGAAGCCGAAGCAACAGATTTACAGTCTGCCCCATTTGACCGCTCTGGAACTCCCCCATGTCATTATGAAATTGTGGAGCTGGTGGACGGACTCGAACCCCCGGCCTGCTGATTACAAATCAGCTGCTCTACCAACTGAGCTACACCAGCAGTTCCAACAGCAGTGTTTATTCTAGCAGACGGATTTCCGTTTGTCAACAAAAATTTTCCCGCTTTTCACGTTTTTTTAAAGGAGAGGATTTCATGACCATTGCAAAACGCCGCCCCGGGAAAAGGGTCCTGCGCTGCACCGGATGCGGGCGGGAGATTCTCCGGGGAGAGGAGTACTGGGCCTGCAACGGCCGCCTGGCCTGCGGGGAGTGCTTTTTGGACCTGGCCCGGGGGGAGCTGGCGCCCTGCCGGGAGATTTGCGGAAGGGAGGCGCGGCCATGACGCTGCTGGAGATGTCGGCCTCTTACGGCCGCAGCGCCGCCGTGATCCACGGGCGCATCGTGGAACTGCGGGCGCTGGAGCGGGCCCAGGAGGACCCGGAGGCGGCCTTCCGCCTGCGGCGGCGCATCGACGAGCTGACGCCCTTGTGGCGGGAGGCCCGGGAGCTGGCGGCCCTGACCGCCCATTACTATGACAGGAGCTATCACAAATATGGGAAGTACGCGCTATGAAAAGCCCTTTGCCAACCGGGCCAGCGAGTGGGCCGGGGACCTGGCCGTGTGGACCCGGCAGAACGCCGGGGATAACAGCGAGCGGCTGGAGCGCCTGCGCCGCAGCCTCCGCCAGGCCCGGGAGCGGGAGCTGACCTCCCGCCAGCGGCAGCTGCTGGAGCTCTACTACGAGCAGGGGATGACGATACCCCAGATTGCGGAGGAGCTGGGGCTGAACCGCTCCACCGTCTCCCGGACCCTCCGGCGGGCCAGGGACCGGCTGTACCGCTGCCTCCGGTACGCCTTGTAGGTTTTCCACGGGGAAACCCGGGATTTTCCAGGGTTTTCGTCCATTCTGCCCCACTTTACCCCTTGCGGTTTTTCCCGGAAGCGGATATAATCATAGCCAGCGTCTCAAGATAAAAGGAAAAACCGCCCCGCCGGGGCGGACGAAGGAGCCGGCGGCCCGCCGGACCGGGAGGAACGACATGAAGGACATGATGTATAATTCCCTGCACCACCGCTGGCTGCGGCTGCTGGCCGCCATGCTGGGGGAGGGGGTGGTGGCCCTGGCCCTGAACCTGTTCATTGTGCCGCTGGGCCTGTACACCGGCGGACTGATGGGCTTCTGCCAGCTCATCCGCACCCTGCTCCAGGAAAAGCTGGGCCTCGGCTTCGGCGGGGCGGACATCGCAGGCATTTTGTATTTTATCGGCAACATCCCCATCCTCCTGCTGGGGTGGAAGACCCTGGGGAAGGTCATGACCTTCAAGACCATCGCCTGCACCGTGTCTTTCTCCTTTTTCTACAGCATCATTCCCTCCCCCTCCGCGCCCATTGTGGAGGATTATCTCACCTCCTGCCTGCTGGGGGGCATCATCGTGGGCACCGCCAGCGGCATCGTGCTGACCTGCGGCGGCAGCGGCGGCGGGCTGGACATTGTGGGCCTGTGCCTGAGCAAGCGGGGCAGCCGCTTCACCGTGGGCAAGTTTTCCCTCACCGTCAACTTCTTCCTCTACGCCGCCTGCCTGATTCTGTTCATCCCGGAGGTGGCCATCTACTCGGTCATCTATAACTTCTTCTCCGCCATGGTGCTGGACCGGGTCCACCAGCAGAACGTCAACGTCCAGGCCATGATTTTCACCAAGGAGGACGAGAAGGAGCTGGGCCGCTTCATCATCGAGAAGCTGGGCCGCAGCGTCACCTACTGGGAGGGCACCGGCGCGTACAGCGGCAAGGGGCTCCACGTGCTGGTGGTGTGCCTTTCCAAGTTTGAGATTGAGGAGCTGCTCCACGCGGTCCACGAGCGGGACGAACACGCCTTCGTCACCGTGCAGGAGCGGGTGCGGGTCTTCGGCAACTTCGTGCGGAAGCTGGAGTGAGGAGCCCCGCCGCCGGAGAATACGGATTTCAAAAACCCAAGCCGGGGAGCTGACAGCCGTCAGTCCCCCGGCTTTTCGATCTCCCGGACATGGAGGACCTCCCCCTCCACGGAAAAGCGCACCTCCAGCCCGGCGAAGCCGAAGCCGTAGACCCGCTCCGCATCCTCCTGGTAGCGGGGCCGGGGGTCCAGGGCCAGTACCGCCCGCAGGGCCTCCCGCCGCCGGGGCGGAACCTTCTCCCAAAGCTCCGCCGGGCACTCCACCTTCAGCGTCTCCCCGGCGGGGGCGGAGGCGAAGCCCCCCAGGGCCTCCGGGCGGCAGTCGGCGTAAGGGAGGTAGGGCTTGATATCCAAAATGGGGGTGCCGTCCGCCAGGTCCGCCCCCCGGACCCGGAGGACGGTTCCCCACTGCCGGGTCTCCTCAATGCCCGCCAGGGTGACGGCGGAGAGGGCGATGGGATTGGGCCGGAAGGGGGAGCGGGTGGCGAAGACCCCCAGCCGGGCGTTTCCCCCCAGCCGGGGCGGGCGGACGGTGGGGGACCAGCCCTCCCGGGCCGCCTGGTCAAAGGCCCACACCAGCCACACGTGGGAAAAGCCCTCCAGCCCCCGGAGGGCGGCGGGGCTGCGGTACTCCGGCTCGAACACCACCAGGGACTCCAGCGCCTCCACCAGGCCGCTTTGGCGGGGGACGCCGAACTTCCCGGCGAAGTCGCTGTGCATCCGGGCAATGGTTTTCATGGTAAATTCCTGGGGCATGGACGAACCTCCCTGCCGGTAGTTTCCTCCATTATACAGGAGGCGGCGGAAAAAGGGAAGATGTAAGCCGGGCCGCCGGAGAAATTCTCCATGCCTCCGGCGGTCCGGCGGGGATTAAAACGCCCGGCCGATGGCGTCGCCCGCGTCGTCCACAGCATTGCGGACGGAGCGCCCTGCGTCGTCCAGAGCGTCCTGGGCGCCGTCCGTCAGGCTGCCGTCATAGCCGCCGCCGTCGTAGTCCCCGCTGCCGGCGCTGCCGCCGTTTACGGAGCCGCCCGCGGCGCTGCCGCTGTTATCCATGGTTCCGCCTCCGCCTGTGACTCCGCCGTTATCCATGGTTCCGCCGCTGCCTGTGGTTCCGCCGTTATCCATGGTTCCGCCGTTATCCATGGTTCCGCCGTTGTCCACAGTCCCGGTGGTTTGGCCGCCGCCGCCGCAGGCCGTGAGGCTGAACGCCAGCAGAAGGGAGACCAGCAGGAACATCAGAGTATTTTTCATGAGATACTCCTCCTTCGATCTTTCCGGCTCCGGGCCCCGCCGTCCAGGCGGAGCCCGAAGCCCATCCGTCAAAGAAGCCCACGGGCCAAAGCCCGTGAAATGCTTTGACGGCGCGGGGAACGGAAAACCGCCCCGCGTGCACGATACCCATGCGCTATTGTCCCCGGGCCGCGCCGGGCAAACCCCGGTACTTTCGGGAAGCGGAGGCTTTTTTTAGAAAACGGCGGGTCCGGCGGCATGAAGGGCCCTTGAGAGCCATACATATGAATGAAACGGGCGGCGCAGGAGGGCCGGCAGAGCGGCCTGGAGGGAGGTCCTTTGGAAAAGTCTTGCATTTTCGGCAAAATGACGTATAAGTTTCTGCAAAATTGGCGTAAACTAACAAAAAGAATTTTACTGTCAAGGAAAATTTCTTGAAATGTTTGTGCAATTGTCCATTGACGGGAGACAGAAAAGCGGTTATGATGATAAAGTAATGACTCGTGGGCAACCATCTATTTGATTCGATACAAAAAAGGAGAGCTGCAACATGTATACGCAGGAAATCACGGTCAACAACGAAGTTGGTTTGCACGCCCGCCCCGCCACGTTCTTCATCCAGAAGGCCAACGAGTTCAAAAGCGGCATCTGGGTCGAGAAGGAGG
>CAJUBX010000053.1 GCA_910585165.1 uncultured Oscillibacter sp.
TCCAGGTTGGAGAGGGGTTCGTCCATCAGCAGCACCTTGGGCTCCCGGACGATGGCCCGGCCAATGGCGACACGCTGGCGCTGGCCGCCGGAAAGCGCCTTGGGCTTGCGGTCCAGATACTGGGTGATGTCCAGGATGGAGGCGGCCTCCTTGACCCGGCGGTCGATCTCGTCCTTGTCTACCTTGCGCAGTTTCAGGGGGAAAGCCATATTCTCATAGACGGTCATGTGGGGATAGAGGGCGTAGCTCTGGAAGACCATGGCGATGTCCCGGTTTTTGGGCTCCACGTCGTTCATCAGCTTTCCGTCGATGTACAGCTCTCCGCCGGAGATCTCCTCCAATCCGGCAACCATGCGCAGGGTGGTGGACTTGCCGCAGCCGGAGGGACCGACCAGGACGATGAATTCCTTGTCCGCGATGTCCAGATTGAATTTTTGAACCGCGACCACGCCCGCATCCGTGACCTGGAGGTTCGTTTTCTTCTCGCCGCCCTTTTTCTTCTTCTGGCCGCCGCTGTGGGGGTAGATTTTTGTGATGCCCTTCAGATTCAAGGTAGACATATCAGGTTCCTCCTAATTTTTCTTCAATTTGGAAGTTCTCATTGATGCCGGGATAAATCAGGAACAGGGCCGGCAGAACCGGCAGCCACAGATTGGTAAACGGCAGCAGCGTCACCGCCAGGAAAAAGAACCGCGCCGTCAGCCCCAGGTAAAGGGCCAGAATCGCCAGTGCGGAAACGCTCCGGGGCAGCTGCCCGATAAAGAGCAGAGCCGAATTTTTCACCAGCTGGGGGAAGGACAGCTCCATCAGCGCCAGCTGGGGCCAGAGGTAAAGGGATACCGCCAGCACCAGCAAAATCCCTGCTGCCAGGGCGGCTCCGGTGACTGTGGAAATACCCAGCGCTCCGGCGTGGAAGAGAAGAAAGGCCTGGGTGGAAAGCAGCCCGCCGCCCAGGGCTCCAGGCAGAAGGGACGCCTTGGCGTTCCGAACCCAAGCCCGGCGGTAAATCTTCCACCAGAACCCCGGTTCGTCCCGGAGGCCCCGCAGTACCGTGTCCGCAAGGCCGCACAGCTCCGGCCCGGCAACGGCCCCGCCCAAAAGGCCAAACAGCGGGGCATAGATCAGCACATGGGAGGTCAGGCTGTATGCCAGTCCCAGGATGAAAGGAACGCAGCCCAGCAGAGCCAGGAAGCCCGCCCGGAACAGATCCCAAAAATCCCGGCTCAAGGTTTCCCACAGGCGGGGGAGGCCCGTCTTACGGGGGAGGTCCCGCTCCGGCGCCCGGTCATGATTTGGCAGAAATCCCATAGGCCCGCTCCTCTCTTAAAACATCCGCTCCCAAAGGAGCCGCGCCCCGGCAAAGGCCGCTTCATCCTTGGGGCCGGTCACAATTCTCTGGGCAAACCAGAGCCGATCCTCCTGGCAGTTCACCAGCTCCACGTCCCCGCTGCCGGGCCAGTCCTGCCAGGGAATGGTCATATGCTCCCAGTCCATGGCCCCCTCCGGGGGAAGGGAACCGTCCAGATAGGCCAGCGCCCCGTGGTTCGCCTGAAAATTTTCCGGGTCATCCAGAAGAAAGATGCCGCTCTGGCGGGTATAAAAGTCCGAGTTCAGCTTATCCACATTGGTGGTCATGACTTGGATGGCCGCGTCGTCCAGGTCGGTGGAGGTATAGTCGATTTGGATGGCATTCACCGCCACATGGATTTCCCCATCTCCGTCCACATCGGGACACACGGCCTCCAGAGCCGCTTGGATGGAGGCAATCTCGCCCGGCACAGCGGCATAACGGGTCACCAGCGCCACGGAGCAGTCATAGGTTTCCCGTGTGACTCGCTCCCAGACGACGCCGCACAGGGCAATCAGGGCCAGCACGGCGCACAGCACATGCAGCCAGTGATAGCGCCACCAGTTGTCCCGCCGCTGCTTCGCCGTCAGGCTGGGGTCCTCCCAATATCCTCGTTCCGCCATGGCCGCCTCCTTGTTCTCATTAGCCCTGCTGCCGCAGATAAGCCAGGTTCCGGTCGATCAATTCACACCGCTGTTTCACGCAGTCCGCGCTGCGGAGAGGGTCCGCCGGGGTATGCAGGGCGAAGTCCACCAGCAAATCTACGGTGGTGGAAGCCACATGCAATCGGGTGTCGGCGGAGGCATAGTAGATATAGAGTGTGCCGTTATCATCCACAATCGCCCCGTTTGTGAATACAACATTGCTGACGTCTCCTACCCGCTCCCCGCCATAGGGGGCGATGAGAAAGCCGGAGGGCTCCGCGATGACACGGGCGGGGTCGTCCGGGGCTGTCATAAAGACATAGACCACATACCGCAGTCCCGCCGCCGTATTCCGCACACCGTGGGCGATGTGGAGCCAGCCTTGGGCCGTTTTGATGGGCACGGCTCCCGCGCCGTTTTTGGATTCTGTAATAGTATGGTATTTCCGGCGGCTGGTGATGCGCTCGTGTTCGATCACCGGATGGGTAATATCCTCGCAGAGGCCGAAGCCGATGCCGCCTCCGCTGCCGGTTTCGATGAAGCCGTCCATGGGGCGGGTATAGAAGGCGTATTTCCCGTCCACAAACTCCGGCAGAAGGCAGACGTTGCGCTGCTGGGGGCTCTCATTCGTCACCAGATTTGGCAGGCGCTCCCAGGTCTCCAGATCCTTCGTACGGACGATGCCCGCCGCCGCCACCGCCGCGGAGAGGTCCGGGCTGGACCGGTCCTTGCTCTCGGAGCAGAAGACGCCGTAAATCCAGCCGTCCTCGTGCTGGGTGAGGCGCATGTCGTAGACGTTGGTTTCCTCGGGGCAGGTATCCGGCAGCTGTATCGGGTAGTCTCGGAACCGGAAACCGTCCACAGGGCTGTCGCTCTCCGCCAAGGCAAAGAAGCTCTTGCGGTCGTTTCCCTCCACACGGGCCACCAGGCAGTATTTGCCGTTCAGCTTGATCGCCCCGGCGTTGAAGACCGCGTTGACCCCCAGGCGCTCCATAAAGTTGGGGTTGGTCTCCGGGTTGAAGTCAAAGCGCCAGATCAGCGGCGCGTGCTCCCGTGTGAGCACCGGATTCTGCCACCGGGTGAAGATGCCGTTATAGGCGTCGATGGGGTGGTTCTCTTTGGTAATCAGCGCCTCATAGCGGGCCTTCTCCCGTTCATAGGCGGTTTCAAACATAGACATCGGGGTCTCTCCTTATCAGTTCCATACACATCCGCCCGTTGTGATACGGGCACTTCCAAGGCTCCACTGTGGGCTTGGCCTGGTCAGGGCAGCCCTGTTCATCCAGCCGCCAGTACCACTCGCCGCCGGGACGGTGGTCCTCCACCTTCTCGGTGATAAACTTCCAGAGTGCGGCGGCGGCGTCCCGGCAGTCGGTGCGCTGAGGGTGCTTGCGGTATTCGTTGACAAAGCCCAGCAGGGCCTCTGCCTGGACCCACCAGACCCGGTGGGCGTCCACTACGCCGTTTTCACATTCATTGGCAAGGGAGCCGTTCCGAAAAGCGGACTGCAAGGTACTGTCGGCCAGTTCGCTGTTGATGGCCGCGATCCGCTCAGTCAGCTCCGGGTTTTCCAGCAGTCCGCAGCCCCAGTCGATGAGCCAGCTGGACTCGATGTCGTGCCCATAGCTGGTCAGGTCAATGAGAGAGTGGTATTCCTTATCAAAAAAGACGTTCTGACGGCGGTTTTCCGGGTCATAAATCTTTTTCCCGTACAGCCCTAATATGTAACTCATGGCATTTGCAGTCGCAGGGCTCCGGTTCACCTGGTATAAGCCGGAATAACCCTCAAACACATGGAGAAGGGTATTCATGGTCCGCTCCGCCAGCACGCCGTTTTCCGACAGCTTCTCATTGCTGACCGGCTGAAAATCCCGGCTGAAGGCTTCCAGATAGCCTCCCTCGTCCCTGCACTTCTCCTCGATGAGGCGGAAAAGGTTTTCCGCCATGGATAGGGCCTCCTGTTCTCTCGTGAGACGGTAATAGGCACTGAGAGCATAAATGGCAAAGGCCTGATTATAGGTGTGCTTCGTGTCATCCAGAGGCTTCCCGTCATAGGTCAACGACCAGTAGACGCCGCCGTGGGTTTGGTCCCAGCACTTCTCCCGGAGGAAGTCGTAGGCATGACGGGCATAGGGGATCAGGGAATTATCTTGGAGGGTCATGGCGGCCTCTGAGAAGAACCAGAGGATGCGGCTGTTCAGAATACAGCCCTTCTCCGCGCCCCGGTCCAGGCGGTGGTCAAAGTCCATGTAGCCATAATAGCCGCCGTGTTCCTCATCCCGGAGGGCTTTCCAAAAAGGAAGCAGCCGCTCGGTCAGCATTTCCGCCGCTGCTGTGGCGATGCGCCGCATGGGAAATCCCCCCTTTCAGCGGACGCCGGCCTCGCGGTCGGTCTCGCTGGTCTCGCTGTTGTCTTTGATATAGGCGGTGATCTCGTCCACCGTGGTAAAGGCCAGGCCCACATAGCTGTCGGCGCAACCGTAGTAGACGGCGATCCGTCCGGTGTCGCTGTCGGCCAGGGCGGCGCAGGGGAAGCAGACGTTGGGCACAAAGCCCCGCTCTTCATACCACTCCTCCGGCGTCAGCAGGAAGGTCTTGCACCGATACAAAACCTTGCTGGGCTCCTCCCGGTCCAGGATCGCGCCGCCGACGGAGTAGACGTAGCCGTTGCAGGTGCCAGTGACACCGTGGTAGAAGAGGAGCCACCCCTCATCGGTCTCAATGGGAGCCGCTCCGCCGCCGACTTTCAGGTTCTCCCACCAGTTGCCGCTGTGGCCCATCACATGGCGGTGACGGCCCCAGAACTCCAAATCCGGGCTCTGGCTGAGGAAGATGTCCCCAAAGGGGGTGTGGCCGGAGTCGGAGGGGCGGGAGAGCATGACATACATACCGCCGATCTTCCGGGGGAAGAGGACGGCGTTGCGGTTGAAGGGGATGAATGGATTTTCCAGGCGGGTGAAGGTCTTGAAATCGCGGGTCTCTGCCATGCCGATGGAGGCTCCATAGAAGTCCTGGCACCAGATGGCGTAATAGGTATCCTCGACTTTTACCAGTCGAGGGTCGTAGGCGTAGACGGGCTGGGCGGGGTTTCCGTCCTTGTCCACGAAGGGGATCTTCTCGGTGTCAAAGGACCAGCGGACACCGTCGGCGCTGTGGCCCAGGTAGATGTAGGGTACGCCGTTGGTCTGCTCTCCCCGGAATACGCCGATGAACGCGCCCTCGTAGGGGACCACGGCGCTGTTGAAGACACGGGCCACGCCGGGAAGGGGGTTCCGGCCAATGATAGGGTTCTCCCGGCAGCGCCACAGTGGGGCAGCGCTGTCCTGGGGCCGGTCCTGCCAGGGGATATTCGGCAGGGCGGGACAAATCAATTTGCTCATGCGGTCAGTTCCCTTTCTGAGATGTTCCCATTTCCCCGCCCGGCCGCAAAGCCGGGCGGGATGGGAGAAATGAGGTGAGACATCATCCCTTCACTGCACCGGCGGCCATGCCGCTGTAAATTTGGTCCTGGCAGAGAAGGAAAATGATCAGCGCGGGAATGATGGTGATGAGGACGCCGGCGCAGATGTAGTTGTACTGGCTCCCCATGGGGCCGGTGAAGACGTACAGGGACGTGGAAACCACGTTGAAACGGGTCTTGTCCTGGAGGTACAGTCCGGCCATGTAGTATTCGTTGTAGGTGCTGACGCCCTTGAGAATGGCGCTGGTGACGATGGCGGGTTTCAGCAGAGGGAAGAGAATGCGGAAGAAAGCGCCGAAGTAGGAGCAGCCGTCGATGATGGCGGACTCGTCCAGGGTCACGGGCAGGTTCTCGAAGAATTGCAGGAAGATGTAAATGGTGATGACGTCCGTGCCCAGCATCAGGATAATGTAACCGTGCATGGTGTTCACCAGTCCCAGGCTGTCCATGATCTGGTAGACCGTGACCTGGCTGGCGATGCCGGGAATCAGGGTGGCGATCATGAACAGGTTTCGGATCAGGTTGTTGCCGGGGAACTTGAACCGGTCCAGCACATAGGCCAGCATGGCGCTGATGACCACGCTGCCAACCAAAACACAGATCAGGATCATAAAGCTGTGCAGGAAGGCGCTGCCCAGGTTGGCCTGCTTCCAGGCGGTGGTGAAGTTGTCAAAATACAGCCAGCTCTTGGGCAGGACCATGACGTTGGTGGTCTGGTATTCCTCCACGCTCTTGAAGGCCGTGATGACGCAGGAGACGATGGGCACCAGCGCGACAAAGGCGGCAAAGATCAGCAGGACGTACTTCAAGATGTTGACCAGGGTTTTCTTTCCCTTGTTCATTTCGCCGCCTCCTTTTTCGTAACGCCGTAGTCGTGGGGCCGGTTTTCCCGGTAATCCAGCCACTTCTCCACCAGCTTCTGTACAATGGTCACCAGCACAATCAGCACCAGCAGGACTACTGCCATGGCGCTGGCCAGACCCACCTTCATATCCGTATGAGCCAGCTTGTTCATGACCACGAAGTAGGTGGACGTGCCGAAGGTTCCGTTGGTGACCACATAGGGCATCTCGAAGACGGACAGCGCGCCGGAGATGGAGAGGATCAGGTTCAGCACCACAATGGTGCGGATGGAAGGAACGATGATGCTTTTGAACCGCTGCCAGGCGTTGGCGCCGTCCAGGTCGGCGGCCTCATAGAGCGTGGGGTCCACCGAGGCGATGGCGCCGATGAAGAGGACGATGTTCTGTCCGATGTATTTCCACAGTGAGCAGCAGACCAGGACGATGTTGTTGATGGCCTGGTTTTCCAGCCAGTTGGGGGTGTTGGTGATGCCGATCCAGCCCAGCAGGGTGTCCAGCACGAAGCCGGGGTTGAGGAAGAACTTGAAGATGAAACCCACAGCGATGCCGCAGATCAGGCAGGGGAAGTACAGCGCACCCCGGAAGAATTTGCTCCCCCGGACCTTGAAGCTGAGGATGGTGGCGAACAGCAGGGCCAGAGAAATCTGGAACACGGAGCCTACCATGTAGTACAGACTCAGCTTCAATGCCTGGAAGCAGTCGCTACGGGTGAACACGTCCATATAGTTCCGCAGGCCCACGAACTCCCGCACCCGCAGGTAGTCCCGGTCGTAGAAACTGAACTGGACCATCTTGAAAAAGGGAAGGTAAGTAAACGTGAAGAGAAGCAGCAGGGGGACGAACAGGAAGACGAGGGTGCAGATGATCTGCTGTCCCCGCATGGTTTTGCATTTTTGTACGAAGGTGAGTTTCGGCTTGGCCGCCGGTGTTGGAGCATTGCTCATAGAAGCGGTCCTCCCTTTCTTTCAATGTTGCGGGAGGGGGAAGCCCCTCCCGTGCGGAGTTGGGCTCAGCTCTGCGGCGCGTAACGGTCCACGGCGGCGTTCCAGCGGCTGTTCCAGTCGTTGATAATATCCTCCAGTGTTTCGTTTCCAGTGACAACCGCCTCGACGATCCGCTGGACGTGGGTGTTGTCCGTGTTTACACCGATCTCGGATTCCCGGTTGACGTTGGGCTGGAGATCGGCCAGCTCGGTGGGAGCCTGGGTATCCTCGATCAGCTCAATGCCCTCAAACTCCACCAGGCTGTCGGGGTACGGAGAGCCTTTGATGATGGGCACGCCGCCCTGGTCGAAGGAGAAGTTGCTGGATTCGGTGAACCACTTGATGTACAGCATGGAGGCAATTTTGCCTTCCTCACTGTCGTATTTGTTCACACCGAAGCAGTAGTCCGCGCCGGCGGCGGCGGTCTGCTCTCCACCCGGCTGAGTGATGGGGAAGGGCATGTATCCGATATCGGCGGCGTTGTTCATATCCGGCTCCTGCATCTGGATAACAGCCCAGGAGCCCAGGACCATGACGCCAATCTCGCCCCGGTTCATCATGGGCTTGCAGCCCTCCCAGTTGGTGGCGGTGGGGGAGTCCTCGGTCAGCTTACGGCTGACAGCCTGGTAGAGGATGTTGTAGACCTCATAGGGGCCGGTGCCGTCGCTGCGCTTGGCGAAGGGGTCCTTGGTCTGGGGCATGTCGATGTTCATCCAGTCCGCGCTGCCCGTGGCGCAGCCGCCGATGTAGGCGTCCCACGCGCCCATGGGCCAGGAGTCGGCGAAGTTGGTGTACAGGGGGATGGCGTCGGTTTTGTCCTTGATATCCTGGAGGAATTGCAGGAACTCATCCGGCGTTTTGGGCATGGGCTTCAGGTTGGGATCGGCCTCCAGCTTGGCCTGGTCGGAAGTATACCCCGCGGCCTCGGCCACCTTCTTGTTGTAGATGACGCCCTGGGCATTGCCGGTAGAGGGAATGCCGTAGACCTTGTTGTCAAAGGCGCGGTTGGATGCAAAGTTATACACATCCTTGAGCTCGTCCAGGGAGCACAGGGGATGGAAATACAGGTTCAGGTCGGGGAGCAGGATGTTGGTAGGCAGCATGCAGATGTCGCCCCAGTTGCTGGAGGACAGGCGGGCCGTCATATCGTCCTGATAGTTGGTGATACCCTCGTAGCTGATGGTGATGTTGGGGTAGAGCTTGTTGAATTCCTTCACATACTCGGCGAACGTGGTGTCCACCAGGTCGGTGCGCTGGGTGATGACCCGGAGCTCGGCGGAGAGATCGGTGTAATCCTCGCCAACTTTCAAGGCGGCGTAACTGGGGCCGTTGTACTCCGGCTCCTTACCGCCGCCGCCTCCGCCGCAGGCCGTCAGCAGTCCGGTCAGCATGACCAGAACCAGTAGCAGGGACATCGCTTTTTTCATAATCAATTCCTCCCATTTCTTTGTTGAAACGCCCATGCCTGTTCGTCGGCGTTTTCCTTAATTGCGAGTATATAACAGAGTAAAAAATTAGTCAATAAGTCAATTAAAAAATTTATGTTATGGCTAAATCTTTTAATTTATTTTTGGCTAAACCGCCGAGTGCCCCCTGGGGCGCAAAAAAACCAGCAGGTCCCATCACGCGATGGAACCTGCCGGTTTGAGGATAATCGTCTTCAAAGGGTTGTTCTTATGGCTGGATGATGCTGCTCTCCCGCACAATCATCTGCCCTGAGATCTTGAAGGTCAAAGGCGCGGCCTCTTCCTGGCGCATCCTGGCCGCGATGCGGCCCACCGCCGTTTCTGCGACCTGCTCCACATTGACCCGATAGCTGGTCAGGGGCGGCTGGCAGAGGGTGGCGTAGCGGAAGTCATCATAGCCGCATACCGCCACGTCCTCCGGCACCCGCAGCCCCCTCTGCCGCAGGAGCGTCACCAGATTATAGGCCACCTCGTCACAGCTGCAAAGGAACGCTTGCGGCAGTTCCTCCGGCAAGTCCAGGGGGATAAAGTGCCCGTCTTTGTCCCGGTCCTCCAGCAGCCAGTCCTCTCGGGGAACCAGCCCCGCCAGACGCAGGGCCCGCTGATAACCGAGATACCGGTCCATGATGCTGGAGGTAGCCCGGATGCTGCCCACAAAGCCAATCTTCTGGATTCCCTGGGCCAGAAGGTGTTCCGTCAGTGTGCAGCCGCCATCCAGATTGTCGCTGACCACGCAGTCCAGTCCCACGCCGGGAACGTAAAAATCCAGCAGCAGGCAGGGCAGACCACAGGAGATCACCGCCTGGAGGTAGGGCCGCTCCAGCTGGCCCAACAGCAATAAGCTGTCCGCCTTCCGCCCGGTCACCAGGGCCGGAAGCGTGACAGCCCTCTCCGATTCCTGGGAGACAATCTCGACCATGCAGGTCAGATCGCCCCGGCCGCAGGCCAGGACCAACGCGCGGTACAGGCTGGTATAAAAGGTATTTTCATCAAAAAAACGGTCGGACACCAAAACGCCCACATTGTTGCCGGATGCGTCGCTGCGGGCCCGAAATCCCTCATAGCCCAGCTCTTGGGCCAGAGAAATCACTTTTGCGCGCATTTCTTCGCTGACGCCCGGTTTTCCGGCCAGCGCCTTGGACACGGATACAATGCTGATATTCAGACGTTCCGCAATATCTGCCATCCGCACAGGCTTTCCCATGGAGGATTCCTCCTGTTCTGATCCATAATCATTTCCAGTTGATGTCTTTGATTATAGACGATTTAGCTTTTCCCGTCAATGGTGTTCTGTCATAGTTTGTTTATTTTAACCTAAAATTAAGCTAAATAATTTACTTGCGCTCTGGAAATGACCGTGTTATTCTGAGGGAGAAGAATAAACAAGGAGGATGGTCTCCATGAATGCCGCCGAGATTTTTACCTGTCCGAACATCCGCCCGCTGGGCCGCTTTCACCGGGAAACCGCCCAGCGGGCCGGGGTGCTGCCCCTGTTCTGGTCTGGCAGTGGGATGGAGTTGTGTTTTACCGGTACAGAGCTTCATGTCTCGCTGGAAGCAAAGTTTGACCGGCTGGAGCCCTGGATCGCCGTGGAGGTCA
The DNA here is from genome assembly GCA_910585165.1 of uncultured Oscillibacter sp. GTDB lineage: Bacteria > Bacillota > Clostridia > Oscillospirales > Oscillospiraceae > Oscillibacter. Next base: position 10,364 of record CAJUBX010000053.1, read on the forward strand.
ACGGGGCCCCGCTCATTCGGATGCCCCTGCGCCAGGGTTCCAATAAGATCTGCCTGTTCCAAGGGCTGACGGAGAATGTTCCCAAGCGGGTCCGGCTGCTAAAGGAAACCCAGCCCATGCCGGATGAGGACAGCGGCTGCCTTTGGCTTTCGGGACTGCGCTGGAGCGGGGGGACCTTTCTTCCCCTTCCCGCCCCCGCCTGCCGTCTGGAATTTATAGGGGACAGTCTCTCCAGCGGCGAAGGCGTCCGAGGCGCACGGGAAGAATCCGACTACGCCGCCCCCTGGTTCAGCGCCGCCGGAGCCTTTCCCCGTCTGACGGCAGACCTGCTGGGCGCGGACTGGCATGTCATCAGCCAAAGCGGCTGGGGCATCCGGTCCGACTGGTCCAACAACCCCTGCCACGCCCTGCCGGATTGGTATGACCGCGTCTGCGGACCGGCGGCGGGAACGATCAACGCCGCCCTGGGGGCGCAGGAGGACCACGACTTCCCCTCCTGGCAGCCGGACGCCGTGATTGTGAATCTGGGAACCAACGACGCCGGAGCCATGGAGCAGCCGCCATGGAAAGGCCTGGATGGGACGATCTTCCAGCAGCGTTCCACACCGGAGGACCTGGCACTGCTGGAGACGGCCGCTGTTGATTTTCTGAAAAAACTCCGGCGCCACAACCCCGGCGCAAAGCTGGTCTGGGCTTATGGGATGCTGGGGGAGCCCCTGCGGCCCTGCCTGGAAAGGGCGGTAAACCGGTTCCGCCGGGATACCGGGGATTCAAACGCCTGGTATCTCCCCCTCCCCGCCGTGACGGAGGAGACCATGGGCGCCCGTCTCCATCCCGGCCCTGCCTGCCATGAGGCGGCGGCGCGGACGATTGCGGATTTTTTGAGACAGATTTTATAAACAGGAGGATTTCTATCATGAATACCATCTATCAGCGTTGGCTGGAGCAGGCCACCGAGGACCCCGATCTGATTTCCGAGCTGAAAGCGGTGCAGGAGGACCCCGCCGCCGTTTCCGACCGGTTCTACCGGGACCTGGAGTTTGGCACCGGGGGTCTCCGGGGCGTCCTGGGGGCGGGAACGAACCGCATGAACATCTACACCGTCCGCCGGGCCACCCAGGGGCTGGCAGATTACCTGAATGGGACCAACCTGCCCAAGGCCGTTGCCATCGCCCACGACAGCCGCCTCAAGGGAGAGCTGTTTGCAAGAGAGGCCGCTCGGGTCCTGGCGGCCAACGGCATTACCGCCCACCTGTATCCCCGCCTGGAGCCGACTCCCGCCCTGAGCTGGGCAGTGCGGTATCTTCGATGCGGAGCGGGCATCTGCGTGACGGCCAGCCACAACCCCGCTCAGTACAACGGATACAAGGTCTACGGCGCGGACGGCTGCCAGATCACCCCGGAGGCGGCGGGACAGGTGCTGGCGTGCATCGAGAAAACCGACTGCTTCGACGGCGTGAAGCTGGCGGACTATGACGAGGCCCTGCGGGCCGGGACGATCCGCGAGATTGCCGATGATTGCCTGGATGCTTTCGTAGATGCGGTTCTGGCTCTGCGGCCCGGCAACGATGTGTCCAAGCTGAAATTGGTTTACACGCCCCTTAACGGCTCCGGCTTGGAGTGCGTGAAAAAACTGCTGGCGAAAATGGGCGTCCAAGAGCTGACCGTTGTCCCGGAACAGGAACAGCCGGATGGGAATTTCCCCACCTGCCCCTACCCCAACCCGGAGATCCGGGAGGCCATGGAGGCGGGTCTCCGGCTGTGCGATCAGGTCCGGCCCGACCTGTTGCTGGGCACGGACCCGGACTGCGACCGCATGGGCGCGGCGGTGCCCGACGGTCAGGGCGGCTACCGCCTAATTACCGGCAACGAAATGGGTGTTCTGCTGCTGGACTATCTCTGCCGCACCCGGCTGGAGCGGGGGACCATGCCGGAGAATCCCGTGGCCGTCACCACCATCGTCTCCACGGACATGGCGTCGCCTGTGGCGGAGCACTATGGCGTGGAGCTGCGGAGGACCCTGACCGGGTTCAAATACATCGGCGAGCAAATCGGCATCCTGGAGGCGGAGGGCCATCCCGAGCGCTACATCTTCGGTTTCGAGGAAAGCTACGGCTATCTCTCCGGTTCCCACGTCCGGGACAAGGACGCAGTGAACGCGGTCATGCTGGCCTGTGAGTGCGCCGCCTGGTACGCCGGGCAGGGGAAAACGCTGCTGGACGCCATGAATGATCTGTATGCGCAATACGGCTGGTACAAAAACGCCCTGCTCACCCAGACCTTCGAGGGGCAAGCCGGCATGGAGGCCATGGAGCGGCTCATGTCCGGTCTGCGGGCGAAGTCCCCGGAACAGATCGGCGGCGATTCTGTGGTGGATACGGTCAGCCATGACGGCGGAGGCGTGCTGGAGTTCCACACCGAGTCCGGCGGCAAGGTGATCGTCCGCCCCTCGGGCACGGAACCCAAGATCAAGCTCTATCTCTCCGTCCGGGGCGGCAGTGAGCAGGAGGCAGAGCAAATGATGGCGCGGCTCACCGCCGGGGCCAAAGCCTTGATGGACACCGTGTAAGGGAGAATCGCCGATGCCAATTTCTTATAATGAAACAGAGCGGGTGTTCCGGCTGGACACCCCCCGCACCACCTATCTCTGTGGCCTGGCGGGCCGCGAGGGATTCCTGGGCCATATTTACTACGGACCCAGGATTCCCGACGATAACATGCGCTATCTCCTGCGGCTGGAAGAGCGTCCCTTTTCTCCGGACGAAAACCCACGGGAGCGGGCCTCCTTTTACGACGCCTTTCCCTTTGAATATCCTACCTGGGGCGGCGGAAATTTCCGGGAGCCCTGTCTGCGGGTTCGGACGGCCCAAGGGGGCGGAAACTGCGAGCTGTTTTATGAGAGCCACCGAATCTTCCCCGGTAAGCCTGGTTTGGAGGGACTCCCTGCCGCCTATGGCGGTCCGGCGGAATGTACCACCCTGGAGATCACATTGCGGGACCCGGCGCTGGAGCTGAAGGTCCGCCTGCTCTACACCGTTTTTGAGGACACGGACGCCATCTGCCGCTCTGTTTGCATCGAAAATGGCGGCAGGGAGGCACTGGACCTCACTGCCGCCCTGTCCGCCTCCCTGGAACTGGACAATGAGGACTTTGACCTGATTACCCTCCACGGCAGCTGGGCCAGAGAGCAGACCATCGACCGCCGTCCCTTGGCCTATGGAAAACAGGGGGCCTATTCCCTGCGGGGCATCTCCTCCCATCAGTTCCACCCTTTCCTGGCCCTGTGCGAGGGGACGGCCACCCAAAGCCGGGGGCTGGCCTACGGAATGAGCTTTGTTTATTCCGGGAATTTCCTGGCCCAGGCGGAGCTGGACCAGTTCAACCGGGTACGGGCCGTGCTGGGCATCCATCCCGACGGTTTCCAGTGGCGGTTGGAGCCCGGCGCATCCTTTCAGGTCCCGGAAACCGTGCTGGTCTGTTCCAACGCGGGCCTGGGCGGCATGAGCCGTGCTTTTCACGATCTGTTCCGAAACCACCTCATCCGGGGGCAGAAGAAACATCGTCCTACTCTGGTAAACAGCTGGGAGGCGTGCTATTTTGATTTCGATCATGACCGTCTTCTGCACCTGGGAGAGGAAGCCGCCCGCTATGGCATCGAGCTGCTGGTGGTGGACGACGGCTGGTTCGGAAATCGGAAGGACGAGACCACCAGCCTGGGAGATTGGCAGGTGAATGAGAAAAAGCTCCCCGGCGGCCTGAAACGGCTGGGCGAAGAGCTTGCGGAAATCGGAGTAAAGCTTGGTATCTGGATGGAGCCGGAGATGATTTCCCCGGATTCCGACCTCTACCGGCAGCACCCCGATTACGCCATGGCGATTCCCGGCTACCCCCCCACCCTGGCCCGGAACCAGCTGGTGCTGGACCTAACTCGGAAAGAGGTTCGGGACAGTATCTACCGTCAGATTTCCGACGTGCTGCGTTCCGCCCCGATCTGCTATCTGAAATGGGATATGAACCGGCCTCTCACCGACGTGTACAGCGCCGCGCTGCCCCCGGAGCGCCAGGGCGAGGCGGCTCACCGGTATGTCCTGGGGCTCTATGAACTCCAGGAGCGGCTGGTGACGGATTTTCCCGATCTGCTGCTGGAGAACTGCTGTTCCGGCGGCGGGCGCTTCGATCCGGGAATGCTCTATTACAGCCCCCAGATCTGGACCTCGGACAACGCCGAGGCCGTGGACCGCCTGGTGATTCAGGAGGGGACTTCTCTAATCTATCCCCTGTCTGCCATAGGGGCTCATGTGGCCGCCTGTCCCAGCCATATCAACGGCCGGGTGACGCCCTTCGCGATTCGGGGAAGGGTTTCTCTGCCCGGATGCTTTGGCTATGAACTGGATTTGGAGCAGCTGTCTCAGGACGAACGGGATCTGATTCCCCGGCAGCTGGAAGAGTACCGGGCGTATGGCCCGCTGTTTCGGGAGGGAGACTGCTACCGTCTGGCCTCTTACCGGGAGAACCACGCCTATGACGCGTTTCTTTGCGCAGCCAAGGACCGATCTCTGGCGGTGGTCAGCTTTGTGCAGGTCCGGTCCCGGGCTTATCAGAGGTCCCTGCGGCTGAAGCTAGACGGCTTGGATGAGACTGTCCGCTATCGCCGCCGGGATACCGGGGAGGTTCGTTCCGGCGCCGGGTGGATGCAGGGAGGTTTGCTGATAGAGGCCGTGCAGTCCGATTATTTTAGTGTATTGGTCATTCTAGAACAAACGGAGGAATTGTATTGAAACGTTCAGAAATCAACGCGGCCTTGAAGGAAATGGAAGCTATGATTCAAAAATGCGGTTTTCAGCTTCCACCCTTCTGCCGCTTTACGCCAGCGGAATGGCTGGAGCTGGGTCATGAGTATGACGAAATTCGGGACAATATGTTGGGGTGGGATATTACGGATTATGGCCTTGGCCGGTTTGATGAAGTAGGGTTTTCTCTGATTACCTTACGCAACGGAAATTTGAAGATGGCCGGTACATACCCCAAGACTTACGCTGAGAAGCTGCTCTACATCAAAGAGACGCAAACATCCCCCATGCACTTCCACTGGAACAAAATGGAGGATATTATCAACCGCGGCGGCGGAAATGTTCTGATTCGGGTCTATAACTCCACAGAGAGCGGCGGATTTTCCGACGAAGAGGTCACCGTTCACTGCGACGGACGGACCTTTTCTATACCGGCTGGAACACAGGTAACGTTAAAACCCGGAGAGAGCATCACAATCTATCCGTATATGTACCATGATTTCACAGTGGAAGCAGGTACCGGGCCGGTTCTGTTGGGCGAGGTTTCCATGTGTAATGACGATGAGCATGACAACCGCTTCTACGAGCCCATTGGGCGTTTCCCAACGATTGAGGAAGACGAACCTCCGTACCGGCTGCTCTGCACCGAGTATCCCACAAAATAGAAATCTTGATCCGCCTCACAAAGCAGCCAACACCAGTATTCAGTAAGGCGAGTAAACATTCTAAATGAGCGATCTGAAATAAAGAGCGTCGGGGCCTTGTACGCCCCGACGCTCTTTGTCCATCCCTCCTCAGGGATAATCTTTTAGTATTGTATCGGGCAGTAAAACAACAAAGTGCTCATTCGTTTTGTTGTTTTAGTGGACGCGATCAGATTGCAATCAATATAAAAATCTCCCATCGTAAAACCACTGAGTTGGTTCTCAAATATACGAATCTCCTTAGTTGCAAGATCGATCACTCCAACACCGAGACTCTGTTCTACCCTCTGGGACAAAATTTCATTTAAGAGCCTATCCGTAAATAGGTGAATGTGATAAAATACCCACCAAGGTAGGT
>CAJUBX010000054.1 GCA_910585165.1 uncultured Oscillibacter sp.
CAAGGTCGTCCGCGCCGACGGGCGGACGGAGCAGCAGGACAGCAACCTCCAGGGAGACGGGGGAATCCGTTACGACTCCAATTTTCAGACCTTCCTCCAGCGCCTGAAGGAAACCCCCGGCATGGCGGACAGCCTCTCCCGCATCTTCTCGGGGCGGGAGGGGGTCGTCGTCTCCTCCGGCCTCAGCGCCGGCATCGCCGAGGAGATGGGCCGGCTTCTGGAAATGATGCGGATGGACGAGGGCCAGCTGCTGGACTTTCTCCAGGGCCAGTTCAAAACCGGCACCCGCTTCGGCGGGGCCCTTTTCGCCCTGCTCCGCAACGCCTATGACCGGGCCGCCTCCGGCGGGGTGCGGACGGACATCCTGCAATTCTTAAAGGCTTACGTGGACTTCGACTCCACCAGCCACATCGAGGCCGGCCTCCTCCGGGACCTCAGGTCCATGGCGGACGCCATGCCCGCCAGCTGGGCGGAGAAGCTCCGGGACCTGACGGCCCAGCTTCAAAACGGCGTCGCCTCCGGAAACCGGCAGGGGAACCTCCAGCTCCTCCAGCGGGAGATTTTCCCCTACATGTCCTCCTATGTGGAGAGGACCCACGACATGGGCGCCCCCCGGGCCCTTTTGACCATGCTGGCGCTGAACGTGGCCCGGTACGAAAACGGCTCCGAGGAAAAGCTGCTGGAGGGCTTCCACCAGCTCAGCGGCTACGGCACGCTGAAAGGGCAGCTGGGGGGCATCGACGACCAGTCCCTCCTCCTGCTTCTCAAAAGCCGGGGCGGCGGGGAGGCCGGCGCCAAGGCCGTCGAGTTTTCCAACCACCTGGCCGCCGCCGCCGCCCGGGCCTTCCGGGGAGAGGGCAGCGCCGAGGTGCAGCAGGCGTTTCAGAATCTCATCGCCGCCATGCTGGTGAATGAGAGCGTCTACATGCCCGTTAACCATTACCTCCTCCCCCTGGAGTGGAACGGGAGGATGCTCTTTTCCGAGCTGTGGGTGGACCCCAACGCGGAGGACGGCCAGAGCCGGGCCGGGGGCGGAAAGAACACCATGCGCTTTTTGTTCAAAATGGACGTTCAGTCCCTGGGGCTGTTCGACGTGATCCTCACCGCCCAGGGGACCGACGTGGACATCCAGATCGCCTGCCCCGAGGCGGCGGCTCCCTTTTCCAAGCAGATCGGGGACGCCGTCTCCCAAATCCTGACCCGGAACGACCTGAAGCCCGCCAGGGTGGCCGTCCGGCGGATGGACCGCCCGGTCACACTGACCGAGGTGTTCCCCAAAATCTTTGAAGGGAAGAACAGTGTGAATGTCAAGATCTGATAGAACCGTCCGGGCCAAGAAGGCCGTGGCCCTGCAATACGGCCCGGGAGACGCCGCGCCGGTCATCGTGGCCTCCGGCATGGGGTATATGGCTGAAAAAATCGTGGAAACCGCCGCCGACTGCGGCGTGCCCATCTACGAGGACAACTCCCTTTCCACCATCCTCACCCAGCTCCAGCTGGGGCAGGAGGTGCCGGAGAGCCTCTACCAGGCCATTGTGGAGATTTACGTGTACTTCCTCCACTTTGACCCCGCCGGAAATCTGAAGGCCCAGGAGGAGCGCGGCCGGACGCCGCCCAGCGAAACGGAGGAAACGACATGACATCCAACCACACCTATCTGATTCTGGACACCCAGAACCACGCCCTGGCCAACGGGGAGCTTGCCACGGCGCCGGGGGCCTCCCCCATGCGGCTGAACATTCAGGACCACAAGGTGGACGACGTGATGGCCCATGAGGTGGTCACCCTGTTCAGCGCCAGCAGCGAGGAGCTGCCCATCCAATGCCGCATCCTCCGCCAGCGGGGAGACGCGGTGCTTCTGGAGAAAATCGCCACCCTGGACCCGGAGGTCCGGCGGAACCTGCGGGTTCCGGTGAAATTCGACACGTTTTTATACGCCCTGCCCGGCTCCGCCTGGAGCGGGCGGCGCAGGGCGCAGTCCATCGACCTCAGCTGCGGCGGCATCGCCTTTTACGCGGACTGCCTGCTGGAGCTGCACGAGCTGATGGAAATTGTCATAGTCCCCACGGAGGAGCCGGTCATTCTGCGGTGCGAGGTCCTGCGCAGGCAGGAGCTGCAAAACGGCCGCTTTCTATACGCCACCAAGTTTGTGGACATGTGCGAGGACGAGGAGGTCGTGGTGCGGGAGGCGGTGTTCAGCCTTCAGCTGCAAAGCCGCGCCGCCCAGGACTGACGGATCAAGGAGGAAATAGACCATGACGCACAACACCCGCGCCCGCCGCGCCCATCTGCCGGGGTCCGTCCAGCTGGCGGCCCTGGTTCTCGCCGCCCTGGCCCTCTTTTTCGCCGCCCGGCCCGCCCGGGCGGCGGACTGGATGACCCCCTACCTGGAAAAGGTCCAGGAGTGGGGCGTGATCCAGCCGGACGCCAGCGGCAGCCTTCACGAAGACCGCAACCTCACCCGGGCGGAGTTCGTCACCATGATGAACCGTGCCTTCGGCTATGTGGAAACCGGCCCCATCCCCTTTGCCGACGTGCCGCCCAACGCCTGGTACGCCGAGGACATCGCCATCGCCTACCACGCGGGCTATTTCGGGGGCACCAGCGCCACCACCGCCTCCCCCATGAACCTGGTGACCCGGGAGCAGGCCGCCGTCCTTCTGGGCCGGTGCCTGCGGTTCCAGGGGGTCCCCAACGCCGCCAGCTCCGCCTTCACCGACATGCGTGAAATCGGCGGCTGGAGCCGCCCGCTGGTGCAGGAGGCCGTGGACCTGGGCATCATCGGCGGCTACAGCGACGGCACCTTCCGTCCCAAGCAGCCCATCACCCGGGGCCAGATGGCCTGCTTTCTGGTCCGCGCCCTGGGCACCCTGGTTCAGGAGCCCGGCGAGCAGACCTCCGGCGGCGTGTACGGCAACCTGACCATCACCACCCCCGGCGTGAAGCTGAAGGACACCGTTGTCACCGGCAACCTCTACCTTACCGGCGGCGTGGGCCTTGGCAGCGTGGAGCTGGAAAACGTCAGCGTCCTTGGCAAAATCGTCATCTGCGGCGGCGGCGAGGCCGAGGGGGGCAAGCAGAGCGTCCTCCTGCGCAACGTCACCGCCGGGGCTCTGGAGCTGGACAGCCTGACGGAGCAGTTCCTCTCCCTCCAGGCCGAGGGCCTGACCGACATCAAGGAGGTCACCATCCGCACCTCCGGCTATGTGGAGGACCGGACCGAGGACGGCCTGGGCCTCCAGACCATCCGGCTGGACGGCGTGGACGGGGCCCTGCTCCAGCTGGCGGGCAACATCAAGCGGGTGATTGACCTGACCCCCAGCTCCACCCTCCAGGTCGCCCAGGGCGTGGCGGACATGGTCACCATCGACGAGCGGGCCGTGGACGCCGCCCTGACCGTCGACGACGAGGCCGTCATCCGGGAGCTGAACCTGGACCGGGGCACCGCCGTCACCGGCAAGGGCAACGTCAGCCACCTGAACATCAACGCCCCCGGCTCCAACGTCTCCATGCTGCCGGACACCATCTATGTCCGGCCCGGCATCACCGGGAACGTCAGCAACCAGAACATGGACACCAACGCCGCCGCCGCGTCCTCTGCGGACCCCCGGCTGCTCTCCGGCTATCCCAAGGCGAAGAACATCGCCCCTACCTCCGCCGACGCGGTGTTCCGCACCAACAAGACCGGCACCATCCACTGGGCCGTCACCGCCCTGATGGACGGCTCTTTGGGCGAGGAGGAGCTGATGAACCCCGGCTCCTACGCCAAGATTCTCCGCAGCGGCACCATCAGCGCCACCGCCCCCAACCAGGACTTCACCGCCCGGCTGGCCGGACTGACCCGGGAGGGCTCCTACTACATTTCCGCCCTGCTGGAGGACGCCCGGGGACGGCGGAGCCCCGTGAAGGTCGCCGCCTTCACCACCCCGGACGATACCGCGCCCAACTTTGCCACGGGCTATCCCCAGAACCCCATCCTCACCGTGGACGCGGACAACGAGCAGGTGGCCCAGGTCATGGTCATGGCCACCAAGTCCTGCCAGATGTACTACGTCCTCCTGCCCCAGGGCTCCACAGCCCCCACAGCGGCGGACTTCCGCTCCGCGGCCCTGCCGGGGAACCTCGGCTACGGCATTGTGACGCTGCGCAAGAACACGCCCTTCCTCCTCTCCCGCATCAATACCTCCCACCTTCAGGAGCAGACCACCTACGACCTCTACCTCTGGCTGAACGACGCGGACAACGGCAAGAGCTCCGCCGTCCGCCGGGTCCAGTTCACCACCAAGGACATGACCCCGCCCACCCTGCAGGATTTGAAGTTCGTCTCCTGCACGGGCAACTCCGTGACGCTGTCCTTCATGCTGGATGAGCCCGGCACCCTGAGCTGGGCCGTGACGAAGCGGGGGGAGAACTTCGGCGTCAGCAAGACCGACCCCACCGAGCTGGACCAGATTAAGATCGAGGGCGTTCTTGTAAGCGGCAAGGTCATCAACAAGGGCGGCCCCGTCCGGGCCGCCAGGGCCGCCACCTATTATAACTTCACCGTCACCGGGCTGGAGCCCCAGACGGAGTACGACCTCTTCTACGCCTTCAAGGATACCGCCGGGAACTACGGCGTGTACAACGCCGCCGTCGACTTTCCCTTCCCCATCAAGACCCTGGACACCACCCCGCCCTCTGCCGCGCTGAACTTTGACCCCGCCAACGAGGACGCCAATCAAAAGCTGTACCCCTGGCCGGAGAGCTCCGTGCTGATTGAGTTCAGCGAGACGGTGCTGGGCGGCCGGAACAGCAGCCAGGGGCTGGAGCCCGACGACTTCTACGCGCTGTACCAGCGGGTGGAAAACAGCTCCGGCGACGAAAAGGAGCTTGCCAAGCGGGACCTTGCCAATGTGCTCCAGGATTACATCACCTTCTACCAGGGCTCCGCGCCCACCCCCAATCCCAACACCAAGCCCTCGGACCGGTTCAAGGTGACGGTTCTGGACGGCACCCAGAAGCCGGAGGAGGTGGAGGAGCTCCCCGACTGGATTGACTACCGGGAGGCCAAGGTCACCCAGGCCGGGGGAAAGACCACCATCATCTTCCCCGGCGGCACGGGCATCCGCATGCAGAGCGGCCAGTCCTACTATTTCCGGCTGGAGCGCACCATTGAGGATACCTCCGGCTATAACCTGCCCACCTCCCACCTCTCCTTCTCCACGGTTTACGCCACGGTCAACGTGGACCAGAGCTCCGGCGACGGGAACAACGTCACCTATCAGGACGCGGACGGCCAGACCGTCTCCCGCCGGGCCTACTACTTCACCCTGGACCCCCAGAACACCGAGGCCGTCCCCAAGGACACCCGCTGGGATATGCTCCTCTGGACCGACACCAGCTTCCGTTACGACCTGCTGGTCCGGCTGGCGGACACAGCGGAGTGGACCCTCCTGGGGCGCATGGCCCCCAGCGTCTCCAGCCTCAACCCGGGAACCCAGGTCTACAACAGCCTCAACGGCAACTTCAACAGCAACACCTACAGTTATTCCCTCATTGACAGCGGACTTTTCGGAAGCGTCAAGAAGGGACAGGGCCGTCCCTTCCTCAACGAGTTTGTAGAAAAGCTGGAGTTCGCCATTGTTCCCGTGGAATCCACCCTGGAAAAGAAGCTGACGGTGTACGTCCAGCTTCTGGCGGGCGACGACGACATGGACTTCAACAACGTTTCCTGGGGACAGGGCTCCGCCGGCAACATTACCGACGGCGTGACGCCCATCGGCGAGCCGGACATGAAGGCCATCCCCATCTCCCCGCCGGACCGGGCCCCCGTGGTGTCCGTGGACGATGAAAAGCTCATTCCCAAGGCCAACGACGCCACTGTAAGCGTAACTATGGACCGCTTCGGCACTCTCTACTACGCGGCTGTGCCCCTGAGCGGGACCCTGACGGGCACGGGCTATGTCGCCCCCCGGGGCCTGGAGCCCCTGGTCAACAAGATGAAGCCCGGCCTGGAAACCATTCCCGACAGCTTTGACGATAACGCTCCCTTGTGGCTGGACAGCGAGAACCCCGCGCCGGACTACATCGTCAATCTGGTGGGCAATTCCCCCAGCGGGGAGCCTCTGGAAAACGGCGTCGTCTGCGGCAGGAACACCACGCTGCTGAACAGCTATTATGCCACGCTGACCATCCCGGGGCTGGAGCCCAATACCACCTACCTTCTCTACCTGGTGGCCCAGGACAAGGAGGAGCCCTACACCCTGGCCCGGCAGACGCTGTGCTACAAGTTTACCACCACGCCTCCGGACCCGCTTCGAATTCGTATCTCCTCCGGTAGCAACGCCGCCACCATCGGCCTTACCACCGACAGCATGCTGCGCTATGTCGTGGTAAACCAGCGGATGCTGACTGGCCGCTTCCTCCAGCAGCCCTTCAACCTGTACGCGGACACCTCCAAAAACGTGCCGGACGCTTACATGGCCTCCAGCTACACCGTGCTCCAGGCCATGACGAATCCCTTCTCCACCGACACGAACAACTATGTCCGAAGCGTCTTTGACGAGTACGCCACGGAAGGGGCCAAAAAGACCTTCTTCGGCTACCTGGACCGTCCGGACGAGGGCAACGGCTTTGAGGCCGGCTCGGTGGTTCACCAGCATCCCCAGTCCTATACAGCCGACCCCACCATCCTGGTCCGGGACGAGAACACCTCCTTCAACGATAGGCTGAACCCGCCCCTGACCCCCTTTATGCTCATTGTGACCGCCCAGTCCCCAGACGGCGATTACGCCTTCCGGGCCACGGGCCCCTATACGCGGGTGACCACTTCCGCGCTGACCGCCCATGTGACACTGGACGAACCCACGGCGGAAAATCCCAACTATGTCCTCAGCGTCTCGTTCAACACGGCCCCCCGTTACACCTTCGGCTATGGGGAGGACGACATCCACTCCATCGACAGCTGCCTCATAAGCACGGAGCACACCGGCTCCAACTCTCTAAGCCCCAACGGCTTTGTCAGCATCGGCTTTGTGACCGACGGCCGCAGAAACGTCGATTTAGTCAGCCCCGCGCCGGGCAACCACGAAGTTGCAGTGGGGAGAACCCTGGAGTTTGAGATTTCGCCTTATGTGAACTCCGCCTATCTGCCCTTCGGCGAGGGCCTCTGCAACGACAAGGGAGATTTTGTCATGAGTCAAGACGGACAGACCATCTCCGCGTTGGTAATCAATGTGAAAAAGGGCGAGAGCGGTATGCTCGAGCTTCAGGACCTGCCCTACGGCTGGTAAACACAACAGCATCCTGCAACCCCACAGGGGCGGGCGGAACCGCCCGCCCCTCCGTCTTTTGTGAAAAAGGAGTGCATGCTTTATGAAATCGCGAATCCTCCGCCGGGCCGGGGCGCTGCTGCTGGCGCTGACCCTGGCCTGCTCCCTGCTGACCCTCCCCGCCGCCGCCGAGGAGGAGGGGGAAGCCCTCCTCCCCGCCGCCGAGGGAGATACTGGAGATACCGGAGATACCGGGAGCACCGGGGATACCGGAGGCACCGGGGATATCGAAGACACCGAAGACACACAGGCCACCCCCCTCCCCGAAATCACCGTAACGCTGGACCGGGAGGACGGCGTTTCCCTTCCCCTTGACGGCGGCTCCGTCACCCTCCGGGCCGAAGTGACCGCCCCGGAGGGCGTGGACACGTCCCTCCGGTGGAGCCTTTCCGACAGCGGCAAGAGCAAGGCCCGGGTGAATTACGATTCCTACCGCTCGGAGACCGCCGCCGTCACCCTCACCGGAAACGCCAAGGCCGGGGACGAGTTTACGGTCATCGCCACCTCCGTGGCAAACCCCAGCGCCTACGCGGTCTGCGCTTTCCGGGTGACAGGCCCCCTGCCTCCCGCGGTTTCCGACGTGCGGATCACCACCCCCGCCACCTTCGACGGGCGGAACTATGTGGACCTGGGATCGGACAACGCGGTTACGCTTACCGCCGCCGTCTCCCCCTCCGGCGTTTCCGAGGAGGACGGGCGGGTCACCTGGTCCTCCAGCGATACCTCCGTCGCCCGGGTGGACCCCAACACCGGGCGGGTCACCGGCATTGCCCCCGGCGAGGCCACCATCACCGCCCGGGCGGGGGAGAAGTTTGACGAGCGGGGAATCGAGGTCTCCGGCCTCCGCCTCAGCTATGTGAAAAAGTCCTCCTCCGGCGGCAGGGGCGAGACCATCTCCTTGTCCGAGGATGATGTGGTGGATATCTACCAGTACCGGGATATCAGTGTGGTTTTCAAGGCTTACGGCAACGCCCGGAACAAGAACATCACCTGGGAGAGCTCCAACAACACCGTGGCCCAGGTTCTCTCGGGCCGGGTCACCGCCCACTATCCCGGCGACAACGTCATCATCACCGCCACCGCCGACGGTACCAACTGCCAGGCCAGCTTCAAGGTCCGGGTCTCCGAGGACGTGGCCGAGGCCATCAGCATCGACATGGGCTCCGATCCCTCCTACTCCTTCTCCGGCCTTCTGGGCCAGCTGAACAGCCGTTCCCTGGACAAGACCGGGGACCCTCTGGAGTGCGTCTACAGCCTGAAGGTCTCCACGAAAAACGGCGTGCTTTACTACAAGTTCTCCTCCCCCGACACCCCGGGCCACGGCGTGGGCGGCACGGAGCGGTATTACTACCAGCCCACAGGCCAGCAGATGGCCCTGCGGGACGTGAGCTTCGTCCCCCTGCCGGGCTTTGACGGCACCGCCGTGGTGGACTACAACGCCGTTTCCACCAACGGGACCACCTTCGCCGGGACCATCCGCATCGAGGCGGAGGCCACCGGGGACGTCAGCTATTCCACCGCCATCGACCGGCCTGTTGACTTCGCGGCGGAGCATTTCTCCGCCGTCTGCAAGGGCCGCACCGGGCGGGCCATCGCCTACGTCACCTTCGGCCTGCCCTCCGCCAGCCGGGGCGTGCTCTATGTCAACTACAGCCCTGCCGGGCTCTACTCCCCCCGGGTGGACACCAATACCCGCTATTACGCCACCAGCACGCCCTCCATCGACTCCATCACCTTTGTCCCGGCGGAGGGCTACTCCGGCGACGTGGAGATTCCCTACCGCTGCACCGACAGCTCCGGCGCGTCCTACAGCGGCGTCGTCTCCGTCCGGGTCTACGGAGCGGACAGCAGGGAAAGCGGCGACGTGGAGTACTCCATCGGCCAGAACCAGCGCAAAACCCTGGTCAGCGCCGACTTCAACGACGTGTGCCAGGACGCCACCGGGCGGAACCTGGACTACATCCGCTTCACCGATCTTCCCTCCTCCCGGGCCGGAACGCTGTACCTGAACTACTCCAGCAATTCCGAGACGGAGGTCTCCACCAGCCGGGACTACTTCCGCAGCTCCTCCCCCCGGATTTCCAGCATCACCTTCGTTCCCGAGTCGGACTACAGCGGCTCCGTCACCATCCCCTTCACGGGGACCGATACCAGCGGGACTGCCTTCCACGCCGACCTGGTGATCCACGTGGATGACGACGAGGGAATCGTCCATTACAGCGCTCCGAAAAACCAGTCCGTGGATTTCGCCTCCGGGGACTTCAACGCCGCCAGCCGCCGCATCACCGGGCAGACGCTGGACAGCGTCCGCTTCACCCGCCTTCCCGCCTCCAGCGCCGGAATTCTCTATTATAACTACTCCGGCTCCTCCAGCTCCCGGGTCTCCACCGGAACGGACTACTTCCGCAGCGGCTCCCCCTCCCTCTCCAACATCACCTTCGTCCCCGCCAAGAGCTACGCCGGAACCGTCTCCATCCCCTTCACGGGCTATGACGAGGATGGCGAGCGCTTCACCGGAACCGTCTCCATCGACGTGGGGGGCGGCGGCCGGACCATTTCCTACCGTGTCTCCGCCAATTCCTTTGTCCGGTTCAGCGCCTCGGACTTTGCCTCCGCCTGCCGCAGCGCCACGGGGGACAGCCTGAACTATGTTCGCTTTGAGCTGCCCGCCTCCCGCTATGGAACCCTGTACCACCAGTACAGCGCTTCCAGCCGCACCGGAAACAGCGTCAGCGCCTCCACCGGCTATTACTACTCCGGCGGCAGCCGCCTGATTGGCGACGTGGGCTTCGCCGCCTCCTCCGCCTCTGGAACCGTCTCCTTTGGCTACACCGGATACAGCAACGGCGGGGATACCTTCCGCGGCACGGTGGAGATTACCGTCTCCGCCGCCGCTTCCGCCGTCTCCGCCATCCGCTATACCGGGAGTTCCGCCGCCGCTATTCCCTTCCGCGCCCAGGACTTCCAGAACCTCTGCCAATCGGCCCTGGGGAATTCCCTGTCCTATGTCCAGTTCGCCTCCCTGCCCGCCTCCGGCCGCCTCTACCAGAATTACGGCGGCCCCGCCCGGACGGGCTACGGCGTCAATGCGGGCGTCCGCTACGGCGTTCAGGAGCTGGGGGAAATCAGCTTCGTGCCCAAGGCGGAGCTCCAAGGGACGGTTTCCATCCCCTTCACCGCCTATGACGCCCAGGGCGGCAGCTGCTCCGGCACGGTGGAGATTCAGCTTTCCAACAGCTTTTGCTACGCCTCCTTCGCCGACACCGCCTCCGGCTGGGACTGGGCGAAGCCCTCCATCGAGTTCCTCCGCCAAAGCGGCGTCGCCAACGGGTATGGCGACAACACCTACCGCCCCGGCCAGTCCATCAGCCGGGGAGAGTTCACCCTGATGATCTGCCGGGCCTTCCAGTTTTCTACCGGCGGCTCCTCCGGCTTCCCGGACGTGCCCGCAAGCAGCGCCTACGCCGGGGCCGTGGCCGCCGCCAGGCAGCTTGGCATCGTCCAGGGGAACAACGGCCTTTTCCAGCCCAAGCAGCCCATCACCCGGCAAAGCGCCATGACCATGATCTGCCGGGCCATCGAGGCGGCGGGGCAGTCCCTGCCTGCGGCGGACACAGGCATTCTCGCCTCCTACGCCGACGGCTACCAGGTTTCCTCCTACGCCCGGTCCTCCGTGGCCGCCCTGGTCCAGATGGGAGCCGTCCGGGGCAACAGCTCCTCCCGCCTGAATCCCGGCGCGGCCATCAGCCGGGCGGAGATGGCGGTCATCCTGCACCGGGTTCTGACCCGCTGACAAGGAGGCTTCCGGCATGGCATTCTTTAAATCCCTCTTTAAACGGGAAGAACCCGTCTCCAGCATTCCGCCGGACGATTTCCCCGACCTCTACAACGGCATGAAGGCGGAGGTTCTCACCCCCGCCAACGCCCTGATTTTCGTGGGCCGCATCCGCCTCTCCGGCGCCTCCCAGGTGGACGTTCTGGGGGAGACCGGGGGATTCCTTCCCCGGGCGGTGTACGGCCAGCCGGTGAAGCTCCGCTGCTTCCAGCGGGATGGGGATACCTTCACCCTCACCGGCGCCGTGGGACCCAACGATCCCAAATTCTGGCGGATTGAGAAGCTGAAATCCCTGCAAAACAGCGAAAGCCGCAGCTTTTTCCGCCAGAACATCGGGGTGGAGGGGCAGATTTTCTCCGACGCGGGGCAGAAATATTCCTGCAAGGTGCTGGATATCAGCGCCGGAGGCGCGCGGATTTTGAGCGCGAAGCTCTTTCAGCTGGAGTCCAGCTTTCATCTGGAGGCGTCCTTCCTCCCCACGGAGGAGCCCTTTGCCCTCACCTGCCGGGTGAAACGGACCACGGTCCGGGCCGAGACGGCCAGCCCTATGAAAAAGTACGAGTACGGCTGCCAGTTTGTGGATGTTCCCCCCCGGGAGCAGGAGCGGCTGCTCCAGGTCATCTTTACCCTTCAGCGGAAGGTTCTCCAGGCCCGACGGGACCAGTAAGGCCAACCATGCAGAAAAGAGGAAGCGGCGTATGCCGCTTCCTCTTTTTCCGCCCGCTTTTAAATCCCCTAAAATCTGGAAATACTGGACTGGGAAAAGGAGGCTGATTCATGAACGTCGCATTTTCCCAATTCTGCGCCGCCGGGCCGGAGCTCCGGGAGGCTCTGCGCCGCCGCATCGACGGCCTGGGGGAGCAGGGGCAGGGCTATGAGTTTCCCGGCTGCCGGATGCCGGAGGGCTGCGTTCCCCGGCAGGCCGTCCTGGGATTTTTAAAGCGGGACCGGGGGTATCTCCTCTACTGGCGTCCCGCCCTGGCCTACCGGGGACGAAGCCCGGTGCTCTCCGCCCTGTTCGCCCGGAGCGTCTGGCGCTTCGACAGCTACGAGGCCCTGTCCGCCCGCCTGGCCTCCCTCCGGCGGGAGGTGGAGGAGCCTGTCCTCCGGCCCTTCCGCCCTCCCGTACTGTCCGGGCGACCCCCTGCCGCCCCTCCGTCCCCCGCTCCCGCCTCCCCCTGGCCCCCGCTTTACCGCAGGCTCCGGGAGGAGCTTGAAAAAGAGGTCCTGGGCCAGCCCCGGGCGGTGGAGGCCGCCGCCTTCCGGCTCTACAGCCATGTGGAAAAGCGGAACCCGGCCCGGCCCTTGTCCCTGATTTTCCACGGCCCCACGGGCGTTGGAAAATCGGAGCTTGGAAAGGCCCTGGCCCCGGCGCTGGGGCGCTGCTGCGGGCGGCGGTACGCCTTTGTCTGGACGGAGCTGAACACCTTTACCGAGGCCCACTGCGTCCACCGCCTCACCGGCGCGCCGCCGGGCTACGTGGGCTATGAGGACCAGCCCGTCTTCGAGGCGGTGCGTCAGAACCCCTTCACCGTCTTTATGTTCGACGAGCTGGAAAAGGCCCATCCGGAGGTGCTGAAGGTCTTCATGTCCATTCTGGACGAGGGCCGCTGCACCGCCCGCAAGGCCGACGAGAAGGGGGAGAGGGAGCTGGATTTCCGCCGCTGCGTTCTGGTCTTCACCACTAACGCGGACCTCACGGCGGCGGGAGACCGTCCTCTGGGCTTTTCCGAGGGCCCCTCCGCTCCCCGGAAGCGCCCGGCGGAGCCGGAACGGGAGCCCGCCGCCCCGGCGGAGCTGGCGGAGCGGCTTTTCCGGGAAAACGAGGAAGCACGCCGCCGCATGGTGCGGCTGGGCGTGCTTCCGGAAATCGCGGGCCGCTTCGGCGGCATTATCGGCTTTCAGTCCCTGGACGGGGAGGCCCGGCAGGCCGTCACCGTCAAGCAGATTCGCTCTCTTGGCCGGGAGTACGGCCTGGACATCGTCCAGGTGTCCCCGGACACCGCCCGGGCGCTGACCCCGGAGGGGGCCCACTCCGTCCGGTCCTCCGCCTGTGTGCTGGAGGGACTGCTGTCCCCCCTGCTGGCGGCGGCCTCCGGCGGCGCGGCCTGCCGCCTCACGGGACTGCCGGGAAATCTCCGGCTATTGCCGGCTTATTCCCAGTCCAGCTCCACCACCGCGTTGGCGTCCTCGTCCAGCTTGTAGAGCTTCCCGTCACTGGATAGGAAGTAGCTTCCGGCAAACTGGTTGCCCTGGCCGTAGATATTCACCCGCATGCAGACCGCCCCGGCGATGCGGACGGAGCCCTCCTGGGGAATCAGATCGTAATCCTCCATAGAATCGCCCGGCAGTCCCAGCTTGGAGGGATGGATGGCCTCCAGGTCCGACAGGCCCCGTCTCTGGGCGGCAGGAGCGGAGGTTTCCGGCTTCGGGTCGTGAACCCGGCCCTCCGGCATATCCAACAGCACGGAGCAATTGCTCCCCTCCCAGCTCAGAAGCAGGGAGTGTACCCCTCCGCCGGAGCCGTCCTCCCCTTTGGGAGCGTTTCGCGCCAGCTGAACGGAGCCCCGCTCCCCGTATTCCTCCGGCGGGTCGATGCGCAGCAGCGTCTCGTCCACTACGGAGAAGCCCGCGTCCTCGGTGATCATCAGCGCCGCATAGGCGGAAATCAGACTCTTGGGGTTTTGCAGTCCCTCATAGCGGTAGAGAATTTTGGTAAAGCCCGGCTCCTCCTCCGCCTGGGCGGCGGCGTCCTCTTTCCCGCCGTCCTCTTCGGAGTCCGCCTCTCCCTCCTTCCCGGCGTCCTTTTCCGGCTCCGGGGCGGGTTCCGGCTCTGCCGGGGGCTCCGGCGGGACCTCCTCCTGATACACCAGCACCTCGTCCCCGGTCACCGGCAGGGCGGTGATGGGAACCTCATTCAGGAGATACTGCATGGGAATGGGGATGGGCTCCGGCGGAGCTTCCTCCTCCTCCCCGCCGCCCTTCAGGAAGAAGAAGGCTCCGGCGCCGGCAGCCGCAAGCAGCACGGGAAGGAGAATCAGCAGCAGCTTTTTCTTCCCCTTCTTCTTTCCTCCGGCGTCTGCGCCCTCCTCCCCCTCCAAAGCTTTGGAGGCGGCCTTCGCCGCGGCCTTGGCCTTTTTCTCCTGGGCCTTCTGGGCGGCAAGCTGGGCTTTCTTCGTGGCCTGCTCCGCTTTTTTGGTGTGCTTGGCCACTTTCTGCTCGGCGCGCCTGGCCGCCTGGGCGGCTTTTTTTTCGTCCTTCGCCGCCTGCTTCTGCTTGGCCGCCTCGGCCTTTTTCCCGGCGATCTCCACCTGCTTGGCGGCCTTCGCCGCCCTGCGTTCGGCCTTCTGGATGATTTTATCAGCCTTATCCTGTTTCAACGCTTCACTCTCCTAGCTATACTCACGGGGCCCGCCTCAGCGGATGGTGATGGAATCCCGGTCCTTCACCGTCTGGCTGAACCCGCATTCCGCCCCGTTTACCGTCAGATGCACGGGGCCCTCCAGCTTCTCAAAGTCCACGCCGGAGCGCTCCAGCAGGTCCATGACGTAATAGGGCTGGCCGTTCTCCTTCGGCGGCAGGACCACCGGCTTGCCGTTGAGAAGAATCTCCACCTCCCGCCTGCGGATCCGGGGCCTTGCCGGCTCCGGCGGTTCCGCCTTTGCCGCCTCTATGGGGGGCGCCGGGGCGGGCGCGGGGGGCTTTGGACCTTCTTCCGCCTCCGGCGCTTCCGCCTTTGGCGGGGACGGCGGGACTACGCCCGCGGGGCCCTCCAGGGTCAAAATCACATCCCCCTGGCGCAGGGGCGTTTTCAAGTCCCCCTCCCGGTTGTTCAGCAGCACCCGGCCGGAGAAATTCTTCCCCAGCAGCTCTCCCAGGGTTTTGGCCGCGTCTTTGCCGCTGCGGGCGGGCTGGAAGCGGATGCTGTCCCCGGCGTGGACCACCGCGTTGGCCGCCGCCGCCTCTCCGTTCACCTGGAGTATGGCGGGGGCGGCGGGCTCTCCCCGGAGGACCATGCGCCGCCCGTTGAGGGTTACGCCTAAGTTCTTCCCGGAGCGGCCCAGCATATCGGCGTAGGTATAGCCGTTCATCAGCAGGATATCCCGGACGGTCAGCACGCCGCTGCGGAAAAGCTTGGCGGTCTCCCCGTTGAGGGTGATGACGTAGCTGTCGTTCAAAAGCCCCAGCCCGGCGGAGACGGCGATGCCCAGGGGCGTGGCGTATTCAGGGTTGTTCAGGTCAATTTCGTCGGCAAAGGCGCTTTTGGCGAAGTTGGTCCCGGCAATGGCCACCCTCCGCTCGTCCATGCCTAGGCTGGCGGCTACCCTTTCCCGCAGGCCATCCAGCTTGCTGCCGCCTCCCGCCAGGAACAACGCCGAGGGCGGCCCGCCGTTGAGCTCCGTCACCTGGGCGGCAATGGCCTCCGCCAGGCGGCCCATAGGCTCCTGAATGACGGCGTGAATCTCCTCAAAGGCGGCGGTGTTCTCCAGTCCCAGGATATCCGTATAGCGGGCGTCCTCCCCGGGGCGGAGGCCCCGCTTCATCTCCTCGGCGGTCTGGAAATCCACCAGGAACGCCCGCATGATGGCCTCGGTAATTTCATCCCCGGCAATGGTGGCCATGGTGTATCCGGTGACGCTGCCGTCCCGGCAGACGGCAATGTCCGTGGTCCCCGCGCCGATGTCCACCAGCGCCAGGTTCAAAAGCCGCAGCTCCGCGGGAATGGCGGCGTTCATGGCGGCGATGGGCTCCAGGGTCAGGCTGGACACCTGGAGGTCCGCCGCCCGCATGGCGGCGTAGAGGCTCTCCACCACCTCGCCGGGGAGGAACGTGGCCACCACGTCCGCCTCCGCCTTCTGGCCGCTGTGGTCCAGAAGGGAGGCCAGGGGGTAGTTGTCCAGCCGGTACTGCACCACAGTGTAGCCCACCATGAAAAACTGCCGCCGGGCCTCGTCTTCGACTTGCAGGGCCTCCTCCGCGGCGGAGAGGGCCCCCGCCTCCAGGCGGCTGATGGTCTCGGCGCTGATGG
>CAJUBX010000055.1 GCA_910585165.1 uncultured Oscillibacter sp.
CACCTACCTTGGTGGGTATTTTATCACATTCACCTATTTACGGATAGGCTCTTAGAACCTGTATTCACAACCGTTGAACGCTGTCTGGGCGGTCTTTTTCCCGCCATACTGCGTCGATTTCCCTTGCAATCCGTCAGGATTGCTGCGGAAAATCTCCTTGTCTGACGAGAAAAGTCCTCGCCCATCCAGCATCCCCCGGTTATGAATACAGGTTCTTAGTCTTCCGCCGCTGCCTTTTTAATGTCCATGTCCTTCGGCAGAACCAGGCTTAAAATGATGGACACCACGAAAACCACGGCCACCACGTTGGAGGAAAATACCGACCGGACCGTCTCCGGGAAGATATTCCAGATATCCGCCTCGCTGGCGGCGGTGAAGCCGATGCCGATGGCCAGGGACAGCGACGCAATGGTCACGTTCCGCTGGGAAAAGCCGCAGTTGGCAATCATCTGCATGCCCGAGATGACGATGGAGCCGAACATCATGATGGTGCAGCCGCCCAGCACGGATTCCGGCAGAGACGCGAAGAAGTTTCCCACCGGGGGCAGCAGGCCCGCCAGCAGCATGCACACCGCGCCGGTCATGATGGTAAAGCGGTTGACCACCTTGGTCATGGCCACAAGGCCTACATTCTGGGAGAAGGAGGTCACCGGCGGACAGCCGAACAGCGCGGCGATGGCAGAGGCATAGCCGTCGCAGGCCAGGGAGCCGGAGATTTCCCCGCTGGTAATCTCCCGGTCCAAACCGCCGGAAACCAGGGCGGAGGTGTCCCCGATGGTCTCCGCCGCAGACACCAGGAAGATGATGCAGGCGGAGGCGATGGCCCCGGCGTGGAACTCCGGCGCGTAGGGCAGGAAGCGGGGCAGGGCGATGAGCCCGCCGGACATCAGCGTCCCCAGGTCCACCTTGCCCATGAAAACCGCCGCGACATAGCCCACTGCCAGGCCCGCCAGGACGCTGAGCTGCTTGAGATAGCCCTTTGCCAGGGTATTCCACAGCAGGCAGGCCGCTAGGGTAATGACGCCCAGCAGCAGATTCTGCGCGGAGCCGAAATCCTCGGCGTAGCCTCCGCCGAAGGAGCGGGTGCCCACGGTGAAGAGGGAGAAGCCGATGGCTGTCACCACCGACGCCGCCACAATGGGGGGTGATGATCTTCCGCCAATACTTGGCCAAAAGCCCCAGCGTTCCCTCCATCAGGCCGCCCACGATCACCGCGCCTACCAGGGAGGGATAGCCGTAGTTGGCGGCAATGGAGCTCAGCACCGCCACGAAGGTAAAGCTGACGCCCATAACCACCGGGAGCCTGGACCCCACCTTCCAGATGGGATAGAGCTGGATCAGCGTGGCGATGCCCGCCACGAACATGGCGTTTTGGAGCAGGACGGCCACCTCGGCCTGGCTGAGGGCCGGCCGGGCGGCGGCGGCAATCAGGGTAATGGGGGCCAGGTTGGAAACAAACATTGCCAGAATGTGCTGGAGCCCGAAGGGGACGGCCTTTCCGATGGGTACCCGTCCGTCCAATTGGTAGATGTTGTTAATGCTGCATTCCGGGGCTTGCCGTGTCTGATTCATAGTGGCAGGTTCCTTTCTCCATATGCATTTCCCGCCGGACGCTGCCGCCGGGAGCTTGTCTTCCATTATATGCACAAAGGTCGACCTTTGTCAAACAAAATTTTTGTGTTTCTTTCAAAAAATTTTGATATAGTCTTTCCGGCGACTCCGGCGAAAGAAAGGACCCGCCTGACGGCGGGTCCTTCAGCGTAATTTCCAATCTTCTTACAGCCAGGCGGTGCCCAAAAGCTCGTCCTTCCCCGGCCGTCCCATCAGCTCCGGAACCACGTCCCGGGCCGGTTTTCCCCGGTACAGCACCTCATAGGCGCACCGGCAGATGGGCATCTCCACGCCCTCCCGGTCCGCCAGCTGGCGGACGCTCTCGGCGGCGTAGTAGCCCTCTACAACCGCGCCCACTTCCTCCATGGCCTGCTGAACGCTTCTGCCCTGGCCGATGAGAATGCCCGCCCGGTTGTTCCGGGAGTGCATGGAGGTGCAGGTGACAATCAGGTCTCCCATGCCCGCAAGGCCCCCGAAGGTCTGACGGACGCCCCCCAGGTGCTCCCCCAGCCGGGTAATCTCCGCCATGGCCCGGGTCATCAGCAGGGCCTTGGTATTGTCCTGAAAGCCCAGGCCCGCGCAGATGCCGCAGCTCAGCGCAATCACGTTCTTCAGCGCCGCCGCCAGCTCCACGCCTATAATGTCCACGCTGGTATAGACCCGGAAGCAGTCGCTCATAAACGCGTCCTGAACGAAGCAGGCCCCGTCCCGGTCCGGGCAGGCAGCCACGCAGGCCGTGGGCAGCCGCAGCCCCACCTCCTCCGCGTGGGAGGGGCCGGACAGGGCCACCACCCGGCAGATATCCCCGGTGGCCTCCCGTAAAACCTGGCTCATGCGAAGGTTCGTGTCCCGCTCAATGCCCTTGGAGACCGTTGTCAAAATGGTCTCAGGCCGCAGATAGGGCGCAATTTTCTCTCCCGTTTCCCGGACGGCGAAGGACGGCGGCGCGCTGACCACCAGGTCCGCCCCCTCCAGGCAGTCCAGGTCTCCGGTAATCCGCAGCGCCCCCGGCAGAGGAATTCCCTTGAGCAGGGGATTTTCCCGGGTCCGGGCCATTTCCTCCGCCTTGGCGGGGGTCCGGGACCAGAGGGTTACGTCATGTCCGTTGTCGCAGAGGACCAGCGCCAGGGCCGTGCCCCATCCTCCGCTGCCGAGTACCACCGCTTTCATGCTCCGCCCTCCTTCTTCTTGTGGAACGACAGCTTCCGCTCCGTGCCGCTGAGCAGACGCCTCACGTTGCCCCGGTGCTGCCACACCACCAGCCCGCCCAGAATGAAGCCCAGCGTCACGATGACCGGGTCCGGGTAGCAGAACCAGGTGGCAAAGGGAAAGCTGGCCCCGGCCCACAGAGAACCCAAGGACACATACCGGGTCAGGGCCGTCAGAATCAGGAAGCCCCCCCAGACCACCAGGGCGACGCGCCAGTCGATCATCAGGGCGATGGCACCGCCGGAGAGGATGCCCTTGCCGCCCTTAAAGTGGAACATGGCTGGAAACATATGGCCCAGCAGGCAGAAGAGGGCGGCCCAATACTTCCCGAACAGCGCCCACATGGTGCTGATCCGGACGTTGAACGCATAGCCGTTGGCTCCGGCATAATAGCCCAGGAACCAACTGCCGAACAAAACCGCCGCCACCGCCTTGAGCACATCGGTAAGGATCACCACAAAGGTCAGCGGCCCGCCGAAGGTACGGTAGAAGTTGGTCAGCCCCGCGTTGCCGCTGCCGTGGTTCCGCACGTCATCCCGCAGAATATACTTGGAAACAATCACTGCCCCGTTGAAGCAGCCGCAGAAATAGGCCGCCGCCGCCACAATAAAAATTGCAAGGGAACCGGGGCCCGTGATGGCGTTGGGGTCCAAATAGAAAGAATTCAGCATCGGTTTACTCCTCCTTGTCCCCTCTCTGCCGGACGGAAATACGGATGGGCGTTCCCTCCAGACCGAAGGTATTGCGGATGCAGTTTTCCAGATACCGCTGATAGGAAAAGTGGAACAGCCGGGTATCGTTGCAGAAAATCACGTAGTGGGGCGGCTTGATCCCCACCTGGGTCATATAGTAGATTTTCAGCCTCCTGCCCTTGTCCGTGGGGGGCTGAACCCGGGTCTGGGCGTCGGCCAGCACGTCGTTCAGCATGCCCGTGGTGATGCGGGTAGCCGCCTGATTGGAGACATAGTCAATCAGCTCAAAGAGCCGTTCCACCCGCTGTCCGGTCTTGGCGGAGATAAAGAGGATAGGCGCGTAGGCCATGAAGCTCAGGCCCTCCTGAACCTCCTTGCGCATGCGGTCCATGGTTTTGCCGTCCTTTTCCACCAGGTCCCACTTGTTCACTACAATGATACTGGCCTTCCCCGCCTCGTGGGCCAGGCCCGCCACCTTGGTGTCCTGCTCCGTCACGCCCTCTGTGGCGTCGATCAGGATGAGGCACACGTCGGAGCGCTCGATGGCCATGGTGGCCCGGAGGACGCTGTAGCGTTCGATGGCCTCCTCCACCTTGCTTTTGCGGCGGAGGCCCGCCGTGTCGATGAAGATGAATTTCCCCTTGTCGTTTTCAAAGCGGGAGTCGATGGCGTCCCGGGTAGTGCCCGCCATATCCGAGACAATGACCCGCTCCTCCCCCAGGATTTTATTCACCAGGGAGGATTTCCCGGCGTTGGGCTTGCCGATGACGGCCACCTTGACGGCGTCGTCATCCTCCTCCTCCTGGTCCTCCGGCGGGAAATATTGGAGGCACGCGTCCAGCAGGTCCCCGGTGCCGTGGCCGTGAACGGCGGAAACGGCGATGGGGTCCCCCAGCCCTAAGTTATAGAACTCGTAGAAATCCGGGTCCGGGGCCCCGGTGGAGTCCATCTTGTTCACCGCCAGGACGATGGGCTTCCCGCTGCGAAGAAGCATGGCGGCCACCTCCTGGTCCGAGGCGGTGAGGCCCGTCCGAATGTCCGTTAAAAAGACAATCACCGTGGCCGTCTCAATGGCGGTCTGGGCCTGGTCCCGCATGAACTCCAGAATCTGGCTGTCCGTCCGGGGCTCGATGCCGCCGGTGTCCACCAGGGTGAAGGACCGGCCGCACCAGTCGGACTCCCCGTAGATGCGGTCCCGGGTAACGCCGGGGGTATCCTCCACAATGGACAGGCGTTTTCCAATAATCTTATTGAACAGCATGGACTTGCCCACGTTGGGCCGGCCCACGATGGCGATGATAGGCTTTGGCATAAGTCATCCCTCCCGGCGGCGCACCGCCTTGTTTTAAACACAGCAATCCAGTATCATTATAACCGGGATGGGCCAAAGGCGCAAGGAAAATCTTTCCGGGGATGGGAAAAAGCAAGCAGTATAGTTAGGTTACAAAAGGTCAAACGACCGATTGTAACCTATTTTTTTATGTTTCGGCAGGCCGGAAAAGCAAACAGAAACGGGGTGAAAGATAGTGCGACGGTACAAATACATAACTTTTGCGGACCGAAAGCAGATTGCCGCATGGTATCAGTCCGGCGAACGCCCAGCGGATATTGCGGACCGGCTGGGGGTAAGCACAAAAACGGTTTATCTGGAATTGAAGCGCGGGGAAACCGTCGGAGAGGACGGCGCGCCGGTTCTGGACCGGAACCAGCGGCGGGCTTACAACCCGGTTGTCGCCCAGCAGAGGGTACAGGCGAATTTCAGGCGGCGGGGCCGGACCCCGGCGGACGGCCTGCAAGGAGGTTTCGACGGTGACGGTATTTGAAAAGATCACAGAAAACCCGGAAAAGCTGGGCGCGTTCCTTGCGGCCTTGCCAGTCATTGATGGGCCGTGGGACAAGGAATTTCAAGCGCAGTTTTGCGCCGGGTGCGCCGCGGAGAATTGCGACGCTTGCCCGAATCAGGAATTCTGGAACAACCCCGGCTGGTGGCTGACCCTTGAAGCGGGCGACGGTTTCCCGGAAAAATACGCGGTGATCGTAACTTATAACAACGGGACTGCAACCGGGGCCGTTGTTGAAGCGGAATCCGCCGCGGGAGCGTGGGGGAAGCTGTTTGCCCTCTTCAAGCCGGAACAGATCAGGGCGGCGGAGGTATCGCAAATTCTGACACCGGAAAGGGGCGGCGATAAATGAACGTTGTTTCTTTCGGCGGAGGGACAAACAGCACGGCAATGATCGCCGGAATGTATCTGCATAAAATCCCGATTGACCTGATCTTGTTTGCGGACCCCGGCGCAGAACAGCCGCACACTTACGAATATATCGAAGTGTTCAACGAATGGCTGGTGAAACACGGGTTGCCGAAAATCACGCCTGTTCATTGTGTAGACAAGGACGGAAACCGCCTAACCCTTGAACAAGAGTGTTTGCGGTCCGGTACGTTGCCGTCGATTGCATACGGGTTCAAAAAGTGTTCCCTAAAACACAAGATCGGCCCGCAAGAAAAATTCTGCAACAATCACCCGGCTTGCCGGGCAGAATGGGCCGCAGGGCGGCGGGTTCATAAGTTTATAGGCTACGACGCAGGCGAAACCCGGCGCGTACAGCACGCGGCCCCGGCGGATGAAGCAAACAAGAAATATGAAAATCATTACCCGCTTTATGAATGGGGCTGGGACCGGGCCGAATGTGTCCGCGTGATCGAGCGGGCAGGACTTCCACGACCGGGGAAATCAAGCTGTTTTTTCTGCCCGTCCATGAAGAAAAAAGAGATTCGGGAGTTGTGGGAGAAATACCCGGATTTATTCAAACGCGCCGTAGACATTGAACACAGGGCCGCGCCGACGCTGATAAAGGTTAAAGGGCTGGGCCGTCAATGGTCGTGGGAAAGCTACATTGCAGAGGTTCAACGGAACATAGAGTTTGAAGCGGCGCAAATCACATTTGATGATCTTTTCCCGGAATCCCCCGGCGGGTGCATTTGCGGCGCGCCGTGCGGGTGCTATGACGGATAGAAAGGAGCGGGACGCATGAAACGGAAAATCAAATTCCCGGACTGGACAAGCTGGGCCGGGGTGACGATCACCCGCGGCGGCGGGGACCGGGTGCGGGCCGTTTGGAGCGAGTACGCGCAGGACCCGGCGGAATGGCTTTCCCTCCGTGCAACACTGGAAATCGCCGGGGGTTCGGTCCTCTTTCAAGCGTTCGACAGCAAGGAAGCGGAGGACGCGGCCCGGCTGGAAGCGAACCGCCGCGCCGCATGGCGGAACGCCCTTGTCTTTGCTGAACAGTTGTGGCGGGCCGCGCCACATCACGAATACGTCGTTGCGTTCAGGCCGGAAAACCCGAACGTTGGCCCGGAAGCGGTTTGCGTATATCGCCGGTTGTTCCCGGTTTCGGCGGCGGAATGTGGACGACATGGAGGGTAGAAGCGAGGATTCCAGCCCGAAATACATTGCTTCATGCTCTTTTGGAAAGGACAGCATAGCGACGGTTTTACTTGCGCTTGAACACGGGGAGCCATTAGACGAAATCGTTTATTGCGAAATCATGTTTGACAATGAACGAAGCGGAGAAGTACCAGAACACAGGGACTTTATATATGGAACCGCATTGCCGTTTATGGAGCGGGCAGGAATTCCCGTCAAGATTTTACACCCAGATAAAACGATGAAAGATTTTTTCTATCACGTGCGGGGTGAAAAATCGAAGCATTGCGGGAAAATGCTGGGCTTTCCTATGGTGGGACGGTGCGAACTGAACGGGAGCGCAAAGGTTAAGGCAATAACAGCGTATTGGAGGGAACAGCCGCCCGGAAGTAAACAATATGTTGGGATTGCGGCAGATGAACCGAAACGGCTGGCACGCTTTGGACGGCTACCCCACGGACATTTGGGGCGACGCTATCGCCGCCGTGGTTGCTTCCCTCTTCCGGCACAAGCGGGAAGCGGAGGACACCGCAAAGGAGGAAGCGGCAACGCGGGAACTGAACGATTCTTTGAGGTTCGCAAACGGGCGCGTCGAACACGGAACGTCCGGCGATCAGACAGAAAACACAGGCGCGGCGGAGGGCTGACAGCCCCCGCCCCGCCGCCGAAAAACTGCATAGAAAAACCGCCCCGCGCCCGTTGTGCGAAAACGGGAGCGAAGCGGAATCCGCCGGTAAAAACACAGCTTATCAACCTATGAATAAGTATAGCAAAAACCGGCGGAAAAGTCAAGATTCAGCGCCGTTTTTATGCGGCGTGGCGGGCTTGTAATGGGTATTAAGATTCCAGCAAAGTCTGTCACGTACACCACGGGGGAAACGGGCCGCGCTGGATTCCGGGCCGGTCCCGCTCCACAGCGCCGCCCTACCCCCTACCCTACAACAAAAGAATTTGCTGGAAAGCCGATCACGCCCGCTTCATCATCCACAGGAAAGAGGGTGAAGCATAGTGCGAAGCTTTATCAGGGAAAAGAAAATCTATTGCGGCGATCATTACAGGGAAGTTGATATTTTCACCTACACCACAGCGCAGAAGAAAGCCGCCAGCTGCGGGAAGCGGTCAAAAAAGGTTCAGGAATCCGAACCCAAACAAAAGAACCTGAATGACAAGAACGCCCGCCGCTATTTCGTCCAGCTTGGGAACCTGAATTTCGGGGACGACCCGGAAGCGTTGCACGTAACAGCTACATACAGCACAAAACATCTTCCGGCAACCGTGGAGGACGCGGAAAAGGAAGTTTCAAACTATCTACGCCGGGTGGCATACGCCCGGAAGAAAGCAGGCTTGCCGCCCCTGAAATATATCCTTGTCACGGCCTACACCACAAAGCGGAACGGCGGAAAGATCGTCCGCATTCACCACCACATTGTTATGAATGGCGGGCTTGACCGTGACACCGTGGAAGAGTTGTGGCGCAAACGGAAGCGCAAGGGGCAGAAACAGGGCGACCGAATAGGCTATTGCAACGCGGACCGCCTGCAAGCCGACGAAAACGGGATTGCCGCCCTCTGTAACTACCTTGTCAAGCAGGCGGGCGGGAAAAAGCGGTGGTCCTCTTCCCATAACTTGAAGAAGCCGACCAGCCGGGCGAACGACGGGAAGTACAACCGGCGGCAGATCGAGAAATGGGCGAAAGAGCAACCGGGCCGCGCCTTTTGGGAAAAGAAGTATCCGGGCTGGACCCTGACCGACGAAGATTACGGGGTTCAGTACGAATATAACGACATGACGGGCTGGTCTATCTACCTGAAATTGCGAAAGAAAGAATAGAAAGGGGCTTTAATCATGGGAAAACCTTACCGGGAATGCCCATATTGCGGCGCGCATTTGGACGCAGGCGAAACGTGCGATTGCCGGGAGCCGAAACGGGAACACCGGGCGGCGGAGCTGCGGCGAATGCGGCTGGTTGCCATTTGCCGGGAGGTTGACCCGGAAACCGGGGCCGTCGCGGTCTACGAAGTGGGAAAGGAAATGACGGACGCGCTGCAATGCCATGGTTCGGGTCAATGACGTAAACACGCCTTTCTTTTTGGATGACATCGCAGATATCCTCCCCTTGCCGATCCTGGGCATTATGCTTCCCAAAATGGAGCGGGTTGAAGAGCTCCGTTACGCAGATGAGGCCATGCGGAAGGTAGAGGAGGCGCACGGCCTGGAGCCGGGTTCCCGCTTTATAATCGGGACGGTGGAATCCGCTTTGGGGGTGGAGAACGCCTATGCCTGCCTCACCAGCTGCGGCCGGGTCATCGGATGCAGCTTTGGCAGCGAAGATTTCGCGGCCAGCCTAGGCGTCGGGCGTTCTCAGAGCAACGAAGAGCTGGATTATGGCCGCCGCCGCTTGGTTGTGTCGGCGAAGGCCGCCGGGAAGCTGGCCATTGACACGGTGTACACCAATTACAGCGACGACGAGGGCCTGCGGGCCATGACAGAGCAGGGAAAACAGCTGGGCTATGACGGGAAGTTCGTTGTTTCGCCCAGGCAGGTCCCGGTGGTCCATGCGGTTTATACCCCTGGCGAGGCGGATATCCGGCATGCCCTCCTGGTCAAAGCAAAGATGCGGGAGGCCCGGCAAAAGGGTCTTGCCGTCGCCGTCCTGAACGGAAAGATGCTGGATAAGCCGGTGCTCCAGCAGGCTGAGAAGACGCTGGCAATGGCCCAAGCCGCAGGGCTTCGCGTGGAAGAGGAGGCGCTTTATGAGTAAGGTGGCAGCTTCGCTGGCCGAGGCAATCCGCCTGTGCGGCCTGGAAGATGGAATGACGGTCTCGTTTCACCACTGCCTGCGGGGCGGGGATGCCGCCAGCGGCCTGATTGCGGAGGCCATCCGCTCGCTGGGCATCCGAAATCTTACGGCAGCTCCCTCTAGCCTTTCGGGCGGAAACGACGTCCTGATTCCGTATATTGAGGACGGGACCTTCACGAAATTTCAGACCAGCGGATTTTCCCCCGCGCTGGGACAGCTGCTCCAGGCGGGGAGAATCCGGGAGGTCTGCGAGCTGCGGACCCATGGCGGCCGTCCGGCCGCGCTGAAGACCGGGGAGATCAAGATCGATGTCGCTTTTGTGGCGGCGGCCTCCGCCGATCGAAACGGCAATTGCAACGGCATTGGCGGCAGGTCCGCCTTCGGCTCCATGGGATATTCTCTGACGGACGTCCGCTATGCTAAAAAAGTGATCGTTTTAACCGATCACCTCTCCCCGTTCCCGGTTTTTCCCGTTTCCATCGACCAGAGCCTTGTGGACTATGTGGTCCAGGTGGAGAGCATCGGCGACCCTGCCGGCATCGCCACCGGCGCCATGCGCCCCTCCTCCAGCCCGTTGAATGCACGTATCGCGGAGCTGGCGGCAAAGGCCATCATTCACTCCGGCTGTCTCCGGGAGGGCATGGCTATGCAGACCGGAAGCGGGAAAATTTCCCTGTCTGTGGCCGCCCGGCTGGAGGAGGAGATGAAGCGGCAGGGCATTGCGGGGAGCTACGCCATGGGCGGCATCACGGCGATGCTCGTACATATGCATGAGGAGGGCCTCATCCGCACACTGTATGACACGCAGAGCTTTGACCAAACCGCCATCGCCTCTCTGGCCCGGAATCCGGGACATGTAGAGGTATCCGCCGAGGCCTACGCCAGCCCGCTGGCAAAAGGAGGTCCTATTGTCAATGGCTTGGACTTTGTTATTCTGGGCGCGACGGAGATTGATACGGATTTTAATGTCAATGTAATCACAGACTCCAACGGCCGGGTCATCAGCGGTGCGGGAGGACACGGAGACACCGCCGAGGGCGCAAGTCTGACAGTGATCACAGCGCCGCTTTACCGAAATAAATATCCGGCGATTTTGGATCGGGTTACCACGATTGCCACGCCGGGGCGGTTTGTAGACCTCTTCGTCTGCCAGGAGGGTGTGGCGGTCAATACTGCAATCCCCGGAAATCGGGAGCTGGCGCTCCGCCTGGCCGACGCGGGCGTCCCTGTTCGGGATATCCACGATTTGCAGCGGGCCGCTGAGCGCTTCACAGGAAAGCTGCCGCCGCTGAAACGAGGTTCCAAAACAGTGGGACGTGTCTATTGGAGAGACGGCTCCGTAATTGATGAGATCAAAAATACAATCGAATAACAGGACAGCAGGATAGCTAAGGAGGTCGCTCTATGAAAAATCTACTGGACCTGACAGGAAAGAAAGCCCTTGTCACCGGCGGCAGTCGGGGAATTGGCAATTGCCTCGCGCGGGCATTGCACGATGCCGGGGCAGAGGTTGTAATTTTCTATAACCGCACCTGCGTGGACGATCTGGCGGCCAGGATGCAGGGCAGCGGCCCGGCGGTCTACGCAATCCAATGCGACGTTGCGGACCGGAAGTCGCTGGAGGCCGGTGTGGAGGCTGCCGTGAAGGCCCTTGGCGGAAGGATTGATATCCTCATAAACGCCGCCGGAATCAACCGCCGTTATGCCCTGGAAGACTTTCCCTTGGAGGATTGGGATGCGGTTATCAATGTCAATTTGAATGCCGCCGTATACTGCACCCAATTGGTTGGCCGGTATATGCTGAAACAAGGCTGCGGGCGGGTAATCAACCTCGCCTCCATGAACACGTTCGTTTCCGGCCAGCGTGTGGGGGCGTATGTGGCCTCCAAGGGCGCCATCGGCCAAATTACAAAGGCCTTTGCCAACGAGTGGGGCGGACGCGGCATCCGCGTCAACGCCATCGCCCCCGGTTACATCAAAACGGATATGACCGCAGCGCTCCAGGAGGATGAAGCATCCTATCAGAGCATTCTGGGACGCATTCCCGAGGGCCGGTGGGGAGTTCCGGAAGATTTGGTGGGACCTGTTTTACTGCTGGCATCTGATGCCGCCGATTACGTCAATGGTATTGTCATGCCGATTGACGGCGGGTATCTGGCTCGATAGAATGGCGCCTAATTCGCAATGCATACTGGCGTATTTTCCCTCCTGCCCATAGAAAGTATTTACTACAACCTGATTTTACAGGCAAACGTTGGCTGAGCCTATGGCATTATCCAGTCCATCAAATTTACATACAGGCAAAGGATGGCAATCAAAGCTGATTGCCATCCTTTGCCTTATGCCCTGAGCGGTTATGCGGTTATTTTGTTGTTGTCCTTATGGGGGACTTTCCCTCCCCCTGTTAGAGACTATCCGTAAATTAGATGTGCGCAGATTGCGCCGTCGAATTTTCCGCCGGACGAGGCGGTTTTCCGCAGGTGGGCTGACGCCCGGCAAGGAAATACAACGAAGCATAACCCAAAATATACAAGCAAGCTGTGTACGGATTATTTGCGGATAGGCGCTTATTTCCAGTAATCCTCATCCGGCTCCCTGACGATAACATACAGCGCCGTAAGATTCCGCTCCAGATCGTATATCTCGTAAGTGCCCCTCTCCGAAAGGCCCGCCGGGTCCACGCCATCCGTCAGCCCCAGGGGCTCTTGGTCCGGCACGCCGTCCTCCCATGCCTCCCGGAGCTCCCAGCGGGCCGCGCCATCCTCCATAGGAGGCGCTTCCAGCACGATCACCTTCGCGCCGGGATAGACATGATAGGTGTCGATGGCCTCATGGGTGTTTCGTACAGGGTCAAACCGGGCCATAGACCCGCCCTCTTGGTGAACGCCGGTAATGTTCAGCCGCAGGCCGTCCATCGCAAACGCCCGGGTCTCCCCCCCTCTCCGAGGGGGCGAAGGCGGCCCAGAACAAAAACACCGCCAGCACGGCGGCGCCCGGAAACAGCAGGGACTTGTAGCGGCGGACCGGCCTTCGGGGACGCTTTACCGAACGCATGGGCGCTCCTTCCTCCTTGAAGAAAAAGAGAGGGGAGCCCGGCTCCTCTCTCTTGATCCAACAGAATCTTACTTCGAGACGACGGACTTCACGACCTTGATCTCCCGGCCGTTGTAAGTACCGCACTCCTGGCACATTCTGTGGGGCAGGTGCATAGCACCGCATTTGGGGCACACGACCAGATTGGGAGCCGCCAGCTTCCAGGTGGAGCTGCGCCGCTTGTCCCGTCTCGCTTTGGATACTTTACCCTTGGGTACTGCCATTGTGACACCTCCTTAATCCTACAAAAGGCGCGGAGCGCGCTTCTCGTTATTTGTTCTCCAAAAGGCTTGCCAGGGCTGCCAGCCGGGGGTCCGGCTCCTTTTTGCAGGAGCAGGGGCCGAGGTTCAAATCGGCGCCGCACCGGGGGCACAGGCCCTTGCAATCTTCCGAACACAGTGTTTTGCTGTCCATTCCGAGGATGAACGCCGTCCGGGCCAGCTCGCCCGCGTCTGCCTTTCCATCCTCCAGCAGTACGATCTCGTCGCTCTCGCCGTTCTGAAGCTCCTCCGCCAGCATACAGCGGTACTCCGTCTCCTTCTCAAGAAGGAACGCCTTCCCGCAGCGGTCGCAGACCGCGTCCAGGACCGTCTCCGCCGTCAGGGCCAGCTCCAGAAGGCCCGCCGTGTTGCGGACCTCTCCCTCCACCGTCACCGGGCGGCGGACAGGGTTCCGGCCATCAAATTCCAGGTCGGACAAATCCATCTCAAACCGGAAGTCCAGCCGCTTGCCGGGGGTATGGAGTATGGGTCTTACATCAATTACCATAAGTTTCCTCGTACAACAGCTGCCTCGCAACGATACCTTACGTATTATAAAGGATGGTCACGCCAATGTCAAACAATTTTTTCGTTTTTTGCCGTCTTTTTTATTCCTCGCCGTCTCCGCCCCCAAAGGGCAGGGTAATCCCCAGGAAGGTGGGCCGGAAGCCCTTACGGATTTTCTCCAGGGACGCGGTCCGGTACGCCTCCTTCGGCCACCGGGCGGCCCAGCCCTCCCGGAGCTTTTCCTCCAGCGCCGCACAGGCCGGGTCCTCCATCAGCATGGGGCCCAGGAAGCAGACGATCATCTGCTTGTCGTTCAGCATGGCCAGGGAGCGGTTCCAGGGCCTCTGCCGCTTCCAGCCCTCTGCCAGGCCGTCCAGCAGCACCTCCGCCAGGGCCTCTATGCCCTCCTCCCCATCGCACAGCGCCGCCTCCCGGAAAAGGGGGGCGTATTCCGCCCGGTATTCCTGGTATGCCTTGTCGTATTCCTTCCCGGTAAAGCGGGCCAGCCAGGGCTTTCCGTCCTGAATGGCGGCCAGCAGGACCTCCGCCCTCACTTCGCTCATGGTTGTGCCTCCTTTTCCGGCGGGGCTTCTTCCCCGCCGCCTCACTGTCCTCTATAAACCATTCCCGCCAGCGGCTTCAAGACCGGCCAGGGGAATGCCGCTCTAAAAAATTCCGCCGCCGCAGCCGCTTCCTCCTTTACAATCTTCTCCAAAACAGGTATGATGGACAAAACCCATTCAGGAGGTCCGCCATGCGGGAGCTCGCCATCGGAAAAAACGACGCCGGACAGCGGCTGGACCGCTTCGTCGCCAAAAGCCTGCCCCTTCTCCCCCCCGCCCTGCTGCAAAAGTACATCCGCCTCAAGCGGGTGAAGGTCAACGGCAGGGGAGCCAAGCGGGACGCCCGCCTCCAGGCGGGGGATGTTTTACAATTATATATCAACGACGAGTTCTTTGACAAGCCCAAAGAGGAAAATCTCTTTCTCTCCATCTTCCAGCCCCGGCTGAGCATCGTCTACGAGGACGAGAACCTGCTGCTGGCGGACAAGCGGCCCGGGCTGGTGGTCCACGCCGACGAGACGGAGAAGGTCAACACCCTCATCAACCACATTCAGGCCTATCTTTACCAGAAGCGGGAGTGGAGCCCCAGGACCGAAAACGCCTTCGCCCCCGCCCTGTGCAACCGCATCGACCGGAACACCGGGGGCATCGTCATCGCCGCGAAAAACGCGGAGACCCTGCGAATCATCAACGAGAAAATCCGGGCCCATGAGCTGGAGAAGTCCTACCTCTGCGCCGCCGTGGGCCGTCCCCGCCCGGCGGAGGGAAAAATCGAGGGATTTTTGCTGAAAGACGAGGCCAAAAAAGAGGTGGCCTTCCACCGCCGCCCCGTCCCCGGCGGAAAGTCCGCCGCTACGCTGTATAAAACCCTGGAGACCCGGGGAGAGCTGTCCTTGGTGGAGTGCCGCCTGCTGACGGGGCGGACCCATCAAATCCGGGTATCCATGGCGGAGATCGGCTGTCCCTTGCTGGGGGACGGAAAGTATGGGAACGGGGCTGTGAACCGGAAGTACCGCGAAACCCGCCAGGCGCTGTACGCCTATAAGCTGCGGTTCGCCTTCCCCACAGGCGCGGGGATATTAAACTATCTCCGGGGCCGGGAGTTCACGGTGGAGAGCGTGCCGTTCAAAGAAAAATATTTCCCGCATGATTGAAAAGCCCGCCCAGGGCGGGCCTCAGATCCTGTTTAAAATTTTCCGATAAGGACAGCGCGATGAGAGCAAAGGTAAGAATTTGAGCAGGAATAAGGAGTTTGCGCTCACAATTTTTCCAAAGTCTGCGGAATTTATCAAGCCAGCCGAACAGCCGCTCAACCACCCAGCGGCGGGGGAGAACGACAAATTTGTGTAATTCATTGCGCTTTACCACCTCGACCTGCGCACCACAAATGTCCTTCACTTGATTGGCGAAGCGTTCACCGGAATAACCGCCATCCACCAGAAACTTCTCCACACAGGAAAGCTTGTCCAGGTTGAGCAGAATCATCTGAACGGCGCCATCCCGCTCTGCAACGTCAGCAGTCGTTACGGCTATAGCGTGGGGCAAGCCCATCGTATCTACAACAACGTGGCGCTTGATTCCGGATACTTTTTTCCCGCGTCATACCCTTTTTCTTCGGCTGTATCTGCGTTCTGCACGCTTTGCGCATCAACGATTCCGAACGTGGTCTTATCCCGCCTCAAGTCTTCATTTCGTATCTGCTTCACCAGTTTTTGCAACACTTTGTCCAGAATACTGACCCCCGCTTCATCTTTTTCCGACCATACTCGGAAATGATAATACACGCTCTGCCATTTGAGATAATCGCTGGGCAGCATTCGCCACTGTATTCCGCCCTGTACCACATACAGCAATGCACAAAACACATCATACAGATCGTATTTTCCAGGGTGCGTTTTTCCCTCGCTACTTCTAAATCCTCTCGGACCATCTCATATTCTTCCCGGCTGATATCAC
>CAJUBX010000056.1 GCA_910585165.1 uncultured Oscillibacter sp.
CATAGCGGTTCAGGGGCACGTATTTCAGCGTCTCCGCCACGGGGCGGCTGGAGCCGATGGCGGCCCCGGCGGCCTTGGCCAGGTCCTCGATGAGCTTCATGTTCTTCTTCTCGCCGATGCCCTGGCCCGCGCTGACCACCCGCTCCGCCTGGGTGATGGGC
This sequence comes from uncultured Oscillibacter sp., assembly GCA_910585165.1. Classification (GTDB taxonomy): domain Bacteria; phylum Bacillota; class Clostridia; order Oscillospirales; family Oscillospiraceae; genus Oscillibacter. The sequence goes on from CAJUBX010000056.1 coordinate 162, forward strand.
GTGTTGATGGGAATGCCCACGGTGAAGTCGTGGCCGTCCTTCTTGAGGTTGGCAACCAGGGCCTCCACCTTCTCCTGGGCGGTGCCGTCCTTGAAGATGGCGCGCTTTCTCGCTCCGGTCTCGGGGCCCCGCTGCTGGACGGGGGCGGCGCTGTCGGCCTTGCCCGCCTTGCCCAGAATGTGGGAGGCGATGACCACCCGCTGGATTTCGTTGGTGCCCTCGTAGATGGTGGTGATTTTCGCGTCCCGGTAGAAACGCTCCACCTCCATGCCCTTGAGGTAGCCGCAGCCGCCGAAAATCTGGAGGGCGTCGTTGGTGACCTCCAGGGCGATGTCGGAGGCGTACTGCTTCGCCATGGCGGACTCCATGCCGTAGGGCACGTGGGCCTGCTTCAGCTCGGCGGCGCTGTACACCAGGAAGCGGGCGCAGCGGAGCTTGGTGGCCATGTCGGCGATTTTAAAGGCGATGTTCTGCTGCTGGCAGATGGGGCGGCCGAACTGAACCCGCTCCTTGGAGTACTCCACCGCCGCCTCGTAGGCTCCCTGGGCGATGCCCAGGGCCTGGGCCGCGATGCCGATGCGTCCGCCGTCCAGAGTGGCCATGGCGATTTTGAAGCCCTGGCCCTCCTTGCCCAGCAGGTTCTCCTTGGGAACCTTCACGTTGTTGAAGTTCAGCTGGCAGGTGGCGGAGGAGCGGATGCCCATCTTGTCGTAGTGCTCCTCAAAGGTGAAGCCCTCCCAGCCCTTTTCCACAATGAAGGCGCTGATGCCCCGGGTGCCGATGCCGGGGGTGGTGACGGCGAAGATGACATAGGTGCTGGCTTCCCCGCCGTTGGTGATGAAAATTTTCTCGCCGTTTAAGAGGTAGTGGTCCCCCATGTCCTCGGCGGTGGTCTCGGTGCCGCCGGCGTCGGACCCGGCGTTGGGCTCCGTCAGGCCGAAAGCGCCGATTTTCCGCCCGCTGCAAAGGTCGGGGAGATACTTTTTCTTCTGCTCCTCATTGCCGAAGGCGGCGATGGGGTAGGTGCCGAGAGAGGTGTGGGCGGAGAGAATGACCCCCGCGCCGCCGTCCACCCGGGCCAGCTCCTCCACGGCGATGGCATAGCTCAGCGCGTCGGCCCCGGCCCCCTCGTATTCCGTTTCATAGGGCAGGCCCATCAGGCCCAGCTCCCCCATTTTCTTTACGGCCTCCGTGGGGAAGCGGTTCTCCTTGTCCAGCATGAAGGCGATGGGCTTGATTTCCGTCTCCGCAAATTCCCGGACTTTCGCCCGGAGGTCTTCGTGGGCCTGCGTGGTTTGGTACAGCATGTTGAATGCCTCCTTTTCCCGTAATGATCCTTATGGCATATAGAAACGCTGGATACGCTAAAAAATATCGCTCAGCGGCATGCGCCGCAGCTCCCGGTCCAGGGCCGCCTGGATGCGCCCCAGCTCCCGGCAGACGCCGCAGCCGCCCTTGGGGAAGTTCTCACACTGGTAGCCCTCCCGCTGGCAGCGGTTGAGGAGGGGCGGTTCGCCGATGGCCTGAAACACGTCGTAAATGCTCATATCCTCGCAGCGGCGTTTAAGAAAATAGCCCCCGCTGACGCCGCGGCGGCTCTCCACCACTCCGGCGGACAAAAGGCGGTTCAGCAGCTTCAGGGTAATCGCCTTTTGCATGTGCTCCTGCCGGGCCACGGCGGCGGCGGAAAGCTGCCCGTCCCGGTGCAGCGCCCGCAGGATGCGCAGGGCGTAATCCATCTCTCTTGTAACCAGCAAACAACCACCTCTATTGCTTTTGCAGCGCATGTACGGACGATATGTACAGGCTCACCCACTATATATTGTACTTTTTTCGTTAATTATACCAGAAACGGCAAAAAAGTCAATAAACAGGGATAGGGAGTGGGAAAAATTGGAGAGTATGACAAAAAACGCTGGTCGGTTTCAGCGAAACCGACCAGCGCTTGCGAAAATTTTTGCGTCAACGCCCCCGAAGCCGGGCGGCCCGGAGGACGTTTTGCAGCAGGCAGGCCCGGGTCATGGGGCCAACGCCGCCGGGAACCGGGGTGAGGAAGCCCGCCACGGCCTCCACCGCCGGAAAGTCTGCGTCCCCGGCAAGCTTTCCGTCCTCCCCGCGGTTCATGGCAACGTCAATCACCGCCGCGCCGGGCTTCACCATATCCGCCGTCACCAGGCCGGGACGGCCTGCGGCGCAGACCAGAATGTCCGCCTGCCGGGCCAGGGCGGGCAGGTCCTTAGTATGGGAGTGGCAGAGGGTGACGGTTCCGTCCCGGGCGGTGAGAAGCTGGGCCAGGGGGCGGCCCACCAGGAGGCTCCGCCCGATGACGGCGCAGCGCCGTCCCCGGACCGGAATTTTATAGGCGTCCAGCAGCTCCAAAACCCCTGCGGGGGTGCAGGGCAGGAAGCGGGGCTCCCCCTGGGCCAGAAGCCCGGCGTTCAGAGGGTGGAAGCAGTCCACGTCCTTTTCCGGGGAAAGGGCGCGGAGCACCGGGCGGGGGTCCAGCCCCTCCGGCAGGGGGAGCTGGACCAGGATGCCGTCTACGGCCCCATCCCGGTTCAGCTTGTCCACCAGGGCCAGCAGCTCCCCCTGGGAGACCTCCGCCGGGAGGCGGTGGGTCCGGGTGCGGATGCCGCACTCCGCGCAGTCCCGCTCCTTGCCCCGGACGTAAATTTGGGAGGCCGGGTCGTCTCCCGCCAGCACCACGGCCAACATGGGAGGACGGGACAGGGCGGCGGCCTCCTCCCGGATTCGGGCCTTGAGCCGGGCGGCCAAGGCCGCGCCGTCAAGCCTGACCGCCATGGGGACCTCCTTCCGCTTCCGTGGAGGACGCTGTTTCCGCAGGAGCTTCCGTTTCCATGGGGGCTTCCGATTCTGCGGAAGCCTTCGTTTCCGCAGGAATTTCCGGCCCTGCGGGGGTCTCCGCCGGGCCGGTCTCCGTTTCCGCCGGAGCCCCCGCCAAGGCCGCCGCCACGCGGTTTACCAACAGGTCCCCAGGAACGTGCCTGCGGATTTTAAGCTCATAGAACAGCGCCAGGGCCGCAGTCAGCGCCAGAAGCGCGCTCAGCGCCTGGGAAACCCGTATGGGCTGGCCCAATAACGTCCAGTCAAAGAGGTACAGGCTGTCGGTCCGCAGCCCCTCAATCCAGGTGCGGCCCAGGCCATACCAGAGAAAATAGAACCAGGTGTTCTCCCCGTCGAACCGGCGGCCCCGGGAGACGACAAAGAGAATCAGTAAGAGCCCAATCAGGTTCCACAGGCTTTCGTAGAAGAACGTAGGGTGGACCTCCACATACTGGTAAGCGCTGGTCCACACCCGCATCCTCCAGGGAAGGTCCGTCAGGCTGCCAAAGGCCTCCCGGTTGATGAAATTGGCCCAGCGGCCGATGATCTGGCCCAGCAGCAGCCCCATGACCGCCAGGTCCGTCATAGCTCCGAATTTCAGGCGCTTCAGCCGGGTGAAGAAGAAGACCGTCAGGGCCCCGGCGATGACGGTGCCGTAGATGGCGATGCCGCCGTCCCAGATGGCGATAATCCGGCCCCAGTCCAGGGCCCCGGAGGCGTCCCGGTAGAGGTCCAGGTAGAAAACGACATAGTAAATGCGGGAGCCCAGGATGCAGCAGGGCACCGCCCAGAGGACGAAATCCAGCACGTTGTCCTCCGTCAGGCCGTAGCGCTTGGCCTGCTTCATGCACAGCAGAAGCCCCGCCAGAAAGGCCAGGGCCAGGATGATGCCGTACCAGTAAATGCCGTGGCCTATGTGGACGGCGACGGGGTCCGGGTTGAATTCCCAGTCCCCGAAAAGGCCGGGGAAGCTGATGGGCATGTTTTTCAGCGCGGTCAGTTCAGGAGCGGACATATCAAGCCTCCCTGGGAACGATTTCGCTGAGGACCGACCGCTCCGCCGTCACGTTTTCCCGGAGGAAGCCCAGCACGTCCTCCTGGGTAACGCCGTCGAAGACCTCCGGGAAGCGAAGGGGATCGAAGCCGCCGAAGTACCCCTCAGTCAGGGAAACCGCGATGTTTTCAAAGGAGTTCAGCCCCCGGAGGCTGGAGCCGAAGCTGGCCCGGAGGGTCCGCCGGAAGAACTCCTGGTCCACGCCCTGGCGGACCAGGCGGTCCGCCTCCTTCTGGAGCTCGGCGGCCACGGTACGAGGTTCCTTGCTCTCTCCTCCGGCATAGAGGAACGCCGCGCCGGGCATCAGCTCGAAGGCGCCGCCGAAGCTGGAGTTGATGATCCACTGGCTGTAGAGCCGCTGGTAGAGGGGGCTGGACTCGCCGAACAGCAGATCGCAGGCCAAGTCCCCCAGCACCATGGTCCGCAGGCGGTCCTCCCCCTCCCCGGCGGGACGGCATTTATAGCCCGCCAGGAACTGGGGACTGGAAACCTCCATGGCCAGGCGGGTCTCCCGCTCCGCCGGGGCCTCCGGCTCCTCGCCGTAGTCCCGGGGAACCACAGGACCGCCCTCTTTGGGGAGGACCCGGCGGGCAAGGTCCTCTACCTTCACGGGGTCCACATTGCCCACCACCGTCAAAATCATGTTGGAGGGGGTGTAGAACGCCTTGTGGCAGTCGTAGAGAGTCTCCGCCGTAATATGGGCGATGCTCTCCACCGTTCCGGCGATGGAGGTACGGGCGGTGTGGTTTTTGTAAAGGGCCCGGAGCATCCGGACGTAGATCTGCCAGTCGGGGTTGTCCTCAATCATCCGGATTTCCTGGCCGATGATGCCCTGCTCCTTGGCCACGCTCTCTGCGGTGAAGTAGGGAATGGAGACGAAGGACAAAAGGATTTCCAGATTCTCGTCAAAGTGGTCCGCAGAATCGAAATAGTAGCCGGTCATGGCGTTGGAGGTGAAGGCGTTGGGCTCCGCGCCGTTTTTTGCCAGTTCCTGGAGGGCGTTGCCCTCCTTGGTGTCGAACATCTTGTGCTCCAGGTAGTGGGCGATGCCGGCGGGGGTGTCCAGCCACCGGCCGTTCAGCCGGAAGCGGGTGTCCATGCCGCCGTAGCGGGCGGCGAAAAAGGCGTATTTTTTCACGTGGTCCGGCTTGGGGACCACCCGAAGCGCCAGGCCGTTGGGCAGGGTTCCGCAGTAAACGGTTTCCCCCAGGCGCTCGTAAAGGACGGGTTTCATGCCTCCGCCTCCTTTCCCTGCAAAAAGTATACGGTGTCCAGCTTCACTGAGGACATGGCCTCGAAGATGCGCTCCGGGGTGACGGCGCGGACCTGGTCCGCCAGGTCCTCCGGGGACTCGCCGCAGCCGGTGGCGGCCTGGCCCAGATAGAAATTCTCCAGCTTCCCCTGGGAATCCCCCATGGAGGCGTAGGCGTTCAGCAGGGTGCTCCGGGCGGCCTCCAGCTCCCAAGCCTCCAGCTCGCCCCTTTGGACGGCCTCCAGCTGGGCCATGATCTCGTCATAGGCCCTCTGGTAGTTCTCAAACTCCACGCCGGAGGAGACGGTGATGAGGCCCTTTTGCCGGTGAAACTGGGAGGAGGCGTAATAGCACAGGGACAGCTTTTCCCGGACGTTCAAAAAGAGCTTGGAGTTGCTGCTGCCGCCAAACAGGGTATTGCCCAGCAGCAGCGCGGCGGTATCGCCGCTGCCGCAGGCAAAGCCCATGCCCAGCTTGCCCTGGGTAACGTCCAGGCGATCGGTGACGAAGCGGGGCTCCTCCGGCGGGACGTGGGGCGCGGGCCTCAGCGGGGCCTCCGCCTCCTTTCGGGGAAGGTCCGCCAAAGCGGCGCGGAGCGCGTCCTCCACCCGGGACTGTCCGGCGCTGCCGCTGTAGAAAATCTCCAGCCGGGAGGCGGAAACCAGCTCCCGGTACGCCTCGAAAAGCAGCTGGGGGTGCAGGGCGGCGGCAATCTGCTCGTTGCCCAGGCGCGGCACGCCGTAGGGCTCCCCGGTGCACATCTCCTGGAGGAGGCGGCTGTCGGCATAGGAGCGCTTATCGTTGAGAATGCTGCGCACGGCGTCGATGAGGTTGATTTTCTCGCTTTCGAAATACTCGCTGAGGAACAGGCCGTCCCGGGTGGCGGGGCGGCAGATCAGCTCTCCTAAAAGGTCTGCGGCGGGCTCCAGCAGGCGCTCTTTGCCGGGGGCGAAGCAGTCGTCGATAAGGCTGGCCACGAAGCCCACACACTGGGTTTCTCCCTTTTTGCGGACGGTAACGTCGATCCGGGCGCCGTAGAGCCCGTCCAGGCGGCGGGACAGGGCTCCCATGTCCGGGTAGGAGGCGGTGCCCCGGCGGAGGACTGCGGCGATCAGGGCGTTGGCGGAAGCGGTCTCCCACCGCAGGGGGACGGCGAACTGGGCGGAGAGGAGGCTTGTTTTGAATTTCTTCGCCGGAAGGTACGTGAGAAACACGCCCTCGGCGAGTTGGGTTCTTGTCACGAGGTTCAGCTCCTTTTGTAAAATCGGGGTCTGTTCCCGGGGGCGGCGCTGGGGCTGCCATTCCTATCCAAGTATATACTGAATGAACCGGGATTGCAAGACTGACATATTTCCCGCCCGCCGGACATAGGTTGTCCAAGAGGTGAGCGGATATGAAACAAAAGAAGACCCTTTCCAATGTCCTTCGGCGGCTGGAGGCGGCGCTTTTGGCGGCGGGGACGCTGTGGGCTGCGGCCGTCACCGCCGGAAGCGACACGGCCCCGGCGGCGTTTTCAGCCCTGGCGGAGGCCCTGCCGGAGCGGGCCCTGCGCTGGGAGCTGGGGGACCTTGGGCCCGGGGACGGCCTGACTCCGGCGGCGGCACTGGCCATCGGGGAGTCCCCGCTGCTGCTGGCGGCCCGGGAGGACGTGGCGGAGCTTTGGTCCCTGGAGCGGCAGGAGTCCCCGGAGGAGGACGGGGAAACCCCGGACCCCACGGTGGTGCCGGTGGAGGAAACCCCGGTGGAGCCCGCCGCCTCCCCTGCGGAGGACAACGGCGTTCCCGCCAAGACGCTGATTCCCACGGACCCCAGCGGCTACACCGTCTGCGGGCGGGTGTACATCAGCAACTCTACAAGCCATGAGCTCTCCGCCCAGGAGCTGCAAAAGCCCTTCGCGGCGGCCCTGGGGGAGGGGGAGCCCCAGGTGCTGATTCTCCACACCCACGGAAGCGAGGCCTATACTCCCGCCCCGGGAACCTCCATCGTCTGGTCCGGGGACTACCGGACCACGGACTACCGCTATAACGTGGTGAAGGTGGGGGACGAAATGGCGGAGGTCCTGGGGGAGGAGGGCATCTCCGTCCTCCATGACCGGACGCTGTACGACTATCCCAGCTATACCGGGGCCTATGACCGGGCCCTGGCGGCCATTCAAAAATACCTGGAGCGGTATCCCTCCATCCGCTTTGTGCTGGACGTTCACCGGGACGCCATTGAGGACGGGCAGGGAAACCAGTATAAGGTAGTCTCGGAAATTGAGGGCGCAGGGGCTGCGGCCCAGATGTCGCTGGTGATGGGCAGCGACGGCAGCGGCCTGGAGCACCCGGACTGGCTGGAAAACCTCCGCTTCGCGGCGGCGGTGCAGCAGGATATTCTGGAGCATTATCCCACGCTGATGCGCCCGGTGCTGCTGCGGAACTCCCGGTACAACCAGCATGCCACCGCCGGATCGCTGCTGCTGGAGGCCGGGGCCGCCGGGAACTCCCCGGAGGAGGCGGCCCTGGCGGGGCGGCTGTTCGCCCAGCGGCTGGCGGCGGTTTTAAAGGAGAAGGCGGCTTTGTGAGAAACGGCGTCAGTCAGCGCGGGGAAAGGGGCGTATGCGGGGAAAACCACGGCGGGTTTTCCCTGCATGTTCAAAAAGTCCCCCGCCTGCGGCGGCGGCTTCGCAGGGAGCCGCCGCTTTTTGTAATTTTTTCCGCCGCGCATGAAACCGGGAAAAGCAGGGAACCTAACATCACCCAACGATTTGAACGCAAAAGGAGTGAGCCCATTTGGAAACGGGAATCCATAATACCTCCGAAATCGGGCGGCTGAAAAAGGTCCTGCTCCACCGTCCGGGCCAGGAGCTGGAAAACCTGATGCCGGAGTACCTGGAGCGGCTGCTGTTTGACGACATCCCCTACCTCCGGGAGGCCCAGAAGGAGCACGACGCCTTTGCCGACTGTCTCCGCCAGCAGGGCGTGGATGTGGTTTACCTCACGGATTTGGTGGTGAATTCCATCACATCCGACGAGGTCCGCAGAGAGCTGGTGGTCCAGTTCCTGGACGAGGCGGGCATCAAGGACCGGCGGAGCCGGGAACTGCTGGGAGAGTACCTTGGCAAAATGCCGGACAAGCAGATGGTCTCCACCATGATGGCCGGCGTGCGCAAGAGCCAGCTCCACGGCGAGAGCGAGAAGCTGGCGGACCTGCTGTCCGCCGCCGGGGACGGGTATCCCTTCGTGGTGGACCCCATGCCCAACCTCTATTTCACCCGGGACCCCTTCGCCACCATCGGAACCGGCGTGTCCATCCACAAGATGCTGACGGAAACCCGGAACCGGGAGACCCTGTTCGGCAAATTCATCTTTGAGCATAACCCGGAGTACAAGCACGCCCCCCGCTGGTATGACCGGGGCGAGACCTCCTCCCTGGAGGGCGGGGACATCCTGATTCTCAGCCCCCAGGTGCTGGGCGTGGGCATCTCCCAGCGGACGAAGGGGGACTCTATCGACACCCTGGCGGAGGCGGTGCTGACCTACAGCCAGACGAATTTCAAAAAAATCCTGGCCTTCAACATCCCCAAGAGCCGGTCCTTCATGCACCTGGACACGGTGTTCACCATGGTGGACCGGGACAAGTTCACGGTGCATCCCAATATTCTCTCCAGCATCACGGTTTTTGTGATGGAGCTGGACGAGAACCGGAAAATGAAGATCACCCAGGAGGACGGCCGCCTGGAGGACATCCTCAAAGAGCACCTGGGCCTGGACCATGTGACCCTCATCGAGTGCGGCCGGGGCAGCGAGGTGGACGCGGCCCGGGAACAGTGGAACGACGGCAGCAACACCCTGGCCATCGCCCCCGGCGAGGTGGTGGTGTACTCCCGGAACTATGTGACCAACCGCTCTTTGGAGGAGGCGGGGATCAAGGTCCACACCATTCCCAGCGCGGAGCTGAGCCGGGGCCGGGGCGGCCCTCGGTGCATGTCCATGCCCCTTTGGCGGGAGGACCCCGCTTAAAGGGGAGACTTTGTCCCCCCTTAGATCCCCCCACCAGTCTGCGGACTGGTGACGCCGCCCTTGGGCAGCCGTTGGCGGCTTTGCCGCCTTACGGATGTCGCATACCCCTTTGCGGGTAAAGGCGGCTGGGGTCGTGGCACTTTTGTGACGCGCATGCCGCCTCAAACATGATTTCATTTTGCTAAGACTTATATCCACAAAAGGAGGATGACCATTATGGCACTCAATTTGAAAGGCCGCAGCTTTTTAACCCTGGAGGATTTTACCTCCGGCGAAATCCGCTATCTTCTGGACCTGGGCCACGATCTGAAGGCCAAGCGCCGCTCCGGCGTCTGCGAGCCCGCCCTGAAGGGAAAGCACATTGTGCTGCTCTTTGAAAAAACCTCCACCCGGACCCGGTGCTCCTTTGAGGTGGCCGCCACCCAGGAGGGAGCTCACGTCACCTATCTGGACGCGGGCAGCTCCCAGATGGGCAAGAAGGAGTCCCTGGAGGACTCCGCCAAGGTCCTGGGCCGCTTTTTTGACGGCATCGAGTACCGGGGCTACCGCCAGCAGGTGGTGGAGGATTTGGCCAAGTGGTCCGGCGTTCCCGTCTGGAACGGCCTGACCGACTGGGACCACCCCACCCAAATCCTGGCGGACATGATGACCCTGGAGGAACACTGCGCCAAGCCCCTGCACAAAATGAAGGTGGTCTTCCCCGGCGACGTGCGGAACAACATGTGCTACGCCTGGATGATCGGCGCGGCGAAAATGGGCATGCATTTCGTGGGCCTGGGCCCCCAGGAGCTGGCCAGGCAGATGGACCAGGAGCTGGTGAAGCGGGTCTTCGCCGAGGCCCGGCGCAGCGGAGGCCTCATTGAAATCACCGACGATCCGGGCTCCCTCAAGGATGCGGATATGATCTACGGCGACATCTGGGCCTCCATGGGCGAGGAGGACCTGATTCCCAAGCGGGCGGAGCTGCTCTCTCCCTTCCGGGTGACGGAGGAAACCCTGAAGGCCACGGGGAACCCGGACGTACTCTATATGCACTGCCTGCCCTCCTTCCACGACTTTGAGACCAAGCTCGCCAAGGAGTGGAAGGACAAGGGCGTGGACATCCGGGAGGTCACCGACGAGGTCTTCCGGGGCCGCCACAGCGTGGTCTTTGACGAGGCGGAGAACCGAATGCACTCCATCAAGGCCGTCCTTGTGGCCACCATCGGGAAGTAAAGGGGGCCTTCCCTTTGGAAAGAGCGAAATTCCGTATGCCCACGGCATACACCATCCTGTTCCTTCTCATCATTCTGGTGGCCCTTTGCACCTGGCTGGTCCCGGCGGGGGCTTACCAGTACGTGGACGAGGCCCCGGTGGCGGGAACCTACCACGCCGTGGCCCAGAGCCCCCAGGGGGCGGGGGCGGTGCTGAAAGCCGCCTTTGCCGGGTTCTACGACGCGGTGGACGTGTGTGTCTTCATCCTGATGGTAGGCGGCTTCCTGGGGGTGGTCATGAAGACCGGGGCGGTGGACGCGGGCGTAGGCCGGATTATCCAGCGCCTGGGCGGGAAAGAAAAATGGCTTATCCCGATTTTGATGATTGCCTTCGGCCTGGGGGGCACCACCTATGGCATGTGGGAGGAGACCATGGCCTTCTATCCCCTGCTGATCCCCGTTTTTCTGGCGGCGGGCTATGATGCGGTGGTGGGCATCTCCGTTATTCTGCTGGGAGCCGGGGCGGGCGTCATCAGCTCCACCGTCAACCCCTTCGCAACCGGCATCGCCGCAGGCTTCGCCGGGGTCTCCCTGGGAGACGGCATCCTGCTCCGGGCCCTCCAGTGGATTGTCTTCGAGGCGGCGGCCATCTGGTTCGTGATGGCCTACGCCGCCCGGGTGAAGCGGGACCCCGCCCGGTCCGTTGTCGGCGTGGGCGCGGGAAAAATCCAGGCCAACATGGAAGAGCTGGTGGAGTTCACCCCCAAGCGCAAGCTCATCATGGCTGTCTTCACCCTGACCTTCCTTATCATGATCTACGGCGTTATCCCCTTCGACGAGATGGGCCTGCCCCTGCCGGCCCTGGGCTGGTGGTTCCCGGAGCTCAGCGCGCTGTTTCTGGTGTCCGGCGTTATTATCGGCCTTATCGACCGCATGGGGGAGGAGACCATTGCCGAGACCTATGTGGCGGGCTGCGCGGACCTTTTGGGCGTGGCCCTGATCATTGGCATCAGCCGGGGCATCACCGTGCTGATGAACGACGGGCAGATTACGGGCACCATCCTCCACTGGGGCGAGCGGGCCCTCTCCGGGGCGGGGCCGGTGAGCTTCGTGCTGCTGGTATACCTGCTGTACCTGCCATTGACGGTGCTGATCCCCTCCTCCTCGGGCCTTGCCACCTTGTCGGTGCCGGTTATGGCCCCTCTGGGCCGCTTTGCGGGCGTGGGAGGCGATCTGGTGGTAACGGCCTTCCAGTCCGCCTCGGGCCTTGTGAACATCATCACCCCCACGGCGGCGGTGGTGATGGGTGCCCTGGCCCTGGGCCATGTGCCCTATGACAAGTGGGTGAAATACGTCTGGAAGCTGATTTTGTATTTCTTCTTGCTGACGCTGGCCTTTTTGATTTTAGGCGTGGCGCTGAACTGAGGAAAAAAACCACCGGCTCAAAAGAGCCGGTGGTCAGCTTGTCGAAAAAGTCTTTTCGACAAGCTGCTGCAAATTTTCAGAACTTCAAAAAGTTCTGAAAATTTAGGATTTCAATAGTGCAGGGAACCCTTCCTGGGTTCCCCGCACACACCCTTCCTTCCCGTTGAATGACTCCTACGGGTTTCTCGACAGCCTGAACCACCGGCTCTTTTGAGCCGGTGGTTTTCCGCTTTCACGGAATAATCTCAATCCAGTACCCGTCCGGGTCGGCGATGAAATAGATGCCCATGGCGGGATTTTCAAAGCAGACGCAGCCCATCTCCTTGTGCTTGGCATAGGCCGCCTCGTAATCCGGGGCCTTGAGGGCCAGGTGGAACTCGCACTCCCCCAGATCGTACTTCTGCGGGTGGTCCCGCAGCCATGTAAGCTCCAGGCGGAAGGTGGTTCTCCGGTCCCCCAGGAAGACGATGACAAAGCTGCCGTCCTCCGCTTCCTTCCGGCGGACCGGATTCAGGCCCAGAGCCTCCTTGTAAAATTTCAGGGAGCGGTCCAAATCCGTGACGTTGAAGTTGAAGTGGTTGAAGGTATACATACGCCGCCTCCCTCAGCCCGCCTGGCGGTCTTTCAGGATGGAGTAGACCTCGTAAATATCCTGGATGGTGTAGGTGGCCTGAACATCCTTGGGCACGCCGCCGTCCCGGGACTGGGTCAGGAAGGAGTGGATGTGGAACGTGGCACCGAAGCCCAGGTTCTGGGGCCCAATCACATCCCGGGAGTAGGTATCGCCCACATAGGCGCAGGTCTTGGGCTCCGAACGAATCTGATTCAAAGAGACCAGGAAGATGTTGGGGTCCGGCTTGCGGTAACCGGTGACGGAGGAGAGGGTCACATCCTGGAAGTAATCCCGGATGCCGTACTCCTCCAGCGTGCGGAAGACCTGGTAGAGGGCGGCGGTGTTGCTGATGACGCCCAGCTTCATGCCAAGGCCCTTCAGCCCCTCCAGCATCTCCTTCACGCGGGGGCGGAGCCGGCGGTGGTAATGGGTGACCTCCCACATGTGGGCCAGCTCCTCGGAAAAGGGCTTCACGGTGTCAAAGTCCAGCCCCAGCTCCGTCAAAATGTAATTCCCCCAAATCTCCTCGGGCTTCAGCTCCCGGTTGGTGGGGCTGCGGTAGGCGGCGTAGCGGTCCCAGCCGTCGGCAAAGGCCTGGATAGCGGCAGGGATGTCCAGGGACAGGGGGTGGCCGTGGGCCGCCAGGATACGGAGGACGCCCTCGGCGGAGGCCTTCTTGCTGGCTTCGTCAATGAAAATATCCTCCAGAGTCCCGCCCATGTCAAACAATACGGTATCAATCATAAATTCTCACTGCCTTTTCCAAGGCCGTGCCGCTTTTCCGGCAGGGGGCCTTTTTTTCCAATATAAGTTGTACGCCAAAAAAGACGAACTCAGGCCCAGCGCCAGGGGCGCCAGGGTGAACATTCCGAAAAATTGGAGGACCAGCCCAATGCCCTCCCCGTCCGAGAGAAACATCAGAATCAGCGCAATCAGGCTGGCCAGAAGAAGCAGCGCCAGCCAGACGTAGGCGGCCGGAAGCAGCCGCTTGTCGCCGGGAAGCAGCCACACCAGGGAAGCTGCTGCCGTCCCCGCAGCGGCGGGAACCAGGGCTTCCGTCAGGCTGACCAGCCAGACGGGAAAGCCCGTCCCCGCCAGAAGACCGTCCAGCCATGGGGTGAACAGGGCAAAGCAGCCGCCATAGAGGACCAGCAGGACCCAGCAGAGGCAGAAGGAGTACAGCAGAATCGTGCTCTTTACCCTGCCGTTTTCCGTCATCTGGAACGCGCCCCAGAATTTGTCCGCGAACTTGCCAATCCGTTCGTCGATCTCTTTTTGCCGGATGGGATTTGCCATGGGATTCCTCCTTAAAAAGCCTGGAAACTTAAGGAAGTGCTGATTAAACCGGCGTATCGGGGGATTTATTCAGCGCTTCCTTAGAAGCCGTCTTCACAGGCGGGAAGCCTGTGCCGTTTCTCGCCTGTGAATACAGCTTCTTAGAAAACGGGCGGGCGGCCCTCCGGCCGCCCGCCCAGCTCAGCTGTGAAACGCGGCGATTCGGATGATTACTGGTTCAGCCAGTACATCCACATATCCTGCACGTCAGGATAAATCTCATAGATGGAAACCAGGTCGTTGGCCCGGGCGCCCAGCTCGGAGAGCTTGGCGGGGTTCTTCTCGTCCTCGAAGTCGTCCCGCAGGGGCCAGTTGCCCACCTTGGTGAAGGGCTTCAATCCGCCGCTCTGGCCATCGGCGCCGCCGGTGACGAAACGGATGAAGAGGCGGGCGCCGGCGGGGCTGTCGCAGCCCTGGACGACCATCATGGATTCGGTGTTCAGCAGGGCGGTGTAGGGGCTGAGGTTGATGCACCAGTCGATGTTGTAGCCGGACTCCTCCCGGTTTTCAATCTTGCCGGCAGAGGCCAGGGCCAGGGCGGGAGCGTCCTTGGTGGAGTTGTGGACGGCCAGCACCAGCTCGTCGCCGTCGCCGATGAAGGTCATCTTCGCCTGGGTGAAGCGCCACAGGTACTCCACGCCCGCGTTGTTCTCAGGAACCTTGAAGGCGAAGCTGGAAGCGTCATAGGTGTACTCCAGGTCCTTGCCGTAGGTGTCCTTGTAGGACTGGGCCATTTCGTCGGCGTTGATGATGAAGCTGGCGAACAGGCTGAGGTACGCGGTCTCCTGGCCGATTTCCTTGGTGTACAGGGCGAATTTCTGGTTGCCGGCGTCGTCCTTCTCGATGATCTCCCACCAGCTGTGGATGGGCTGGCCATCGGGGAACGCCTCGGTGTTGTAGTACCAGAAGGACTGGGAGGAGTACAGGGGATAGCTGTACTTCAGGTTCTCTTCGGCGATGTGGGAGCAGATATCCCGGGGATAGAAGGGCTCGATGACGCCCTTGTCATAGTACTCGTGGAAAACTTCGCCGTTGACGTCCTTGGTCTGGAGCACGTCGGCCGTGATGTTTCCGGTCTCATTTTCCATTTTGGCCTTGCTCAGAACCTCGTCGGAGTCCAGGTCGGAGACCACCAGGTCCAGGCCGGGATACTTCGCCTCAAAGGGCTCCTCTTCCTTCAGCATCTTGGAGGAGGTGGCGTAGACATTGATGGTGGTGTCTTCCTTCAGGGCCAGCGCATAGAGCTCCTCGTCGGTCATGTCGCTCCACTCGTCATAGTAGGGGCCGTATACGTTTTCGCCGGTATCCATGTCATAGCCCAGCTTCAGGTCGGTGGTGGGAGCGGCGTCGCCGCCGGAGGGCTGGGCGTCGCCGCCCTGCTGGGTATCGTTGCCGCCGGAGGGCTGGGTGTCGCCGCCCTTGTCGCCGCCGCAGGCGGCCAGGCTGAGGACCATCACGAGAGCCATCAGCAGCGCAAAGAGTTTCTTCTTCATCAGATCTTCTCCTTTCGTTTTGGGGGAATGTTGATGCCGGAATATGTATAGTCAAAGGGGACGGAAACGGGACAACCTGCCCGTTCCCCGGCGGCGGGCCCGCCGCCGGGGATGCGCCTCTTTGCCTATCGGAGGAAAAGCGGGACTTAGACCGCGCGCTTGATGAGGCGGGTGGTCTCCTTATTATACACGTTGATCTTGTCCTGGTCAATAATGGCCCAGACCTTCTGGTCGATGTCGTAGTGGGCCTGGCCCAGCTCCTTGGAGAGGAACTCGTCCTGACCGGCCTTCAGGGTGACGATGGTCTCGGAACCGGCGGGCTGGCTGGCGTACACGGTGACGGGGAGGGCGCCCTCCACGGGCTCCTTGGAGATGAGGATCTGCTCGGGACGGACGGCCAGCACGCAGTCGAACTCGCCGCTGGCGGGCTTCTGCTCGGTGGTGAGGTGCTCGGCGGCGAAGGTGTGGCCGCCCAGCTCGCTCTTGACCACCAGCTGGCCGTTCTTCATCTCGGCCTTGCCGG
>CAJUBX010000057.1 GCA_910585165.1 uncultured Oscillibacter sp.
ATCTTTATTTTACCATATTCTCTTGCTCCCCGCATCCCTTTTGTGCGGTGTTACCAAAAGATAAAAGAAATCCAAAAAGCCCTTTTCAAGCCGGCGGCCATATGCTATCCTTCCAAGTGGACATGCGCGGGTTTCGCCCGCCCGGCAGGCCAGCGGACTGCCGCCACAGGCATTCGCCGCCCGGGGATGTTCAAGCGTGTCCGCTGCGGTTCCGACTCTCCAGGGCGGCGGCGTAAAGGCCGTTCCTGCCAAGCCCCGTGTGCTCCGCCACCTCCCGGGCGGCATCCTTCAGCCGCTGCCCGGCCTCTACCAGGGCCAGCACCTGGGCCGTCCCCTCCTCCAGGGAAACGGACGCCTTCTCCCGGGGCGCCGCCCCCTCTACCACCAGGACGTATTCCCCCCGGGGGTCGTGGTCTTGGTAGTATGCTTCCGCCTCCCCCAGGGTGCAGCGGCGGGTCTCCTCGTGAAGCTTGGTCAGCTCCCGGCAGAGGGCGATTCTCCGCTCCGGTCCGAATGTCCGGCAGAAATCCGCCAGGGTGGGACGGAGCTTGTGGGGGGCCTCGTGAAAAATCATGGTCCGGGTCTCGTCCTTGAGACTCTCCAGATGCTCCCGGCGGCTGCGCTTGTTGACGGACAAAAACCCCTCGAAGGTAAACCGCCCCGCAGGCAGGCCGCTGACCGCCAGGGCGTTTACCGCCGCGCAGCAGCCGGGGACGGCCGTTACCTCCACGCCGTTTTCCCCGCAGAGGCGGACCAGCATCTCCCCCGGGTCCGAGATGGCGGGGGTTCCCGCGTCCGTGACCAGGGCGCAGCTCTCCCCCGCCAGGAGGCGGGCCAGCACCGTCTTCCCGGCGGAGGCGGCGTTGTGCTCGTGATAACTCACCAGGGGCTTTTTGATTTCAAAATGGTTCAGCAGTTTTAAAGACACCCGGGTGTCCTCCGCCGCCACAAAATCCACCGCCGACAGGGTTTCCACCGCCCTGGGGGACAGGTCCCCCAGGTTGCCGATGGGCGTGGCCACCAGGTACAGCGTTCCGCTCATAGCGGGGCCTCCTCTCGAAAATAAATGCGGTTCAGCTCCGCCGTGGGGGAGCCGCCGGGGTCCTCCAGAACCAGGGGCGGCTCTATCCGAAGTCCCGGCCTCCCGCCCCGGCGGGCCTCCAGCAGAATGAGGCAGGGAGCCCGCTCCGGGCGGACGCAGGCCGGGCGCAGCCGCTTGGGCTCCAATCCCTCCCGCCGGAGGGCGCAGACCAGGTCCGCCAGCCGCTCCGGCTTGTGGACCAGGCAGAAGCTTCCGCCCCAGCGCAGAAGCCGGGCGGCGGCCCGGCAGGCGTCCTCCAGGGCGCAGGTTTCCTCCGTCCGGGCGGAGCGGCGGGCCTCCCCCTTCGGCGGGAGCCCGGCGGAGGGAGAAAAGTAGGGCGGGTTGCAGATTACCAGGTCAAAGCTCCCGGCGGGGAGGGCGGTCTTTCGCAGGTCCTCCAGCCGGAAGGCCAGGCGGCCCGCCAGATGATTTTCCGACGCTGCCAGCTCCCCCAGCCGGACAGCCTCCGGCTGAATGTCCAGCCCGGTCACTTTAAGCTCTCCCTGCCTCTGGAGAAGCAGCAGGCCCAGCAGCCCCGTGCCGCAGCCCAAGTCGCAGACATTCATCCCCGGTTTCAGCCTCGGCAGGGAGGAGAGGAGAAAGCTGTCCAGCCCCGGCGGAAACTGCCCGTTTCCACAGACGAAGCGGAGACCGCCGGGGCGCAGCTCCTCCCACCATAGCCCCTCCCTCACCGGACGGGCGGGAAGCCCGCCAGCTTCCCGTTCAGCTTTGTGTAAATCCGCGCTTGAAACCAAGGTTCCGTGGAGGCCGCAACAGCCTCCTCCAGCCCGAACCAGCCCACCCGGCTGTTCTCGTCCGGCTTGCAGCGCACCGGGGCGGCGGGGTCCGCCTCCAGAAGAAAGGTGACGTTCAAATGGAGGTGGGAGGAAACGTACCGTCCCCGCTTTTCGTGGCCGTCCACCGTTAAAATCTCCAGGGAGTAGATCTCCGGGGACACGGGCCGGACTTCCTCCAGCCCGCTTTCCTCCCGGACCTCCCGGAGGGCCGCAGAGAGCAAATCCCGCTCCCCGTCGGCGTGTCCCCCCAGCCAGGCCCAGGAGCCGTAGAGGTTGTGATAGGCCATCAGCACCTGCCTCCGGTCTGGACTGGCCACCCAGGCGGAGGCCGTCCAATGGGCCGGGTCCTCCCGTCCCCAGGCCGCCTGCCCGCTCTCCAAAAGGCGGAGCATTGCCTCCTGGTCCCGCCGTTCCTGCTCGTTCCATGGGCAAAAATCCTTCAGCCCAGCCATCAAGTCCATAAAGCGCTCCTCCCTGCTGTCTTAGATAATATAGTTTATCATACCACAGCTTGCCAAAAAGGGAAAGCGCCAAAATTCCGGGCCGCCGCCATATGCCGAAGGGTAATTTTTTTGCGTTCCTCACCGCCGCCGCACACCCCCTCCGGCAGCCGGTCGGCGAAGGCTCCTCGGAGCCTGGTAGAAAGTCCTCGAAAAAAGGAAAAAATACACAATATATAGGGTTTGCGCTTGAAAACCAGAATTATGTCGAAGAAAACTTCTGTTTTTTTGTAATCCAATCTTGAAAAATCTGGAAGTTTGTGCTATTTTATAGAAAACGAGCTGAGAGTGTCAGGACGCTCAGACAGCCGAACAAGAAGGAAAGGTTTGGAATCATCATGGAGAATCAAAGGACTGTGCTTCTGGCGGACGCCAGCGAGGAATTCCGCGCGATGCTGCAGGAGGCCATCGAGCAGGCCGGTGAGTTTACCGTGGCGGCTTCCACCGGAGACGGACGGGAGGCCCTGCGGCTTATCGGAGAGCGGAGGCCGGACCTCCTGCTGACGGATGTGGCTCTGCCGGGCCTGGACGGGCTGGGTCTCATCAAGGCGCTGAAGGAGCAGGGCGGCCCCTGCCCCAAGATCATCATCGTCTCCGCCTTCTGCGGAAGCCAGGTCCTGGCGGACGCGGAGAAGCTGGGCGTGTGCTATTACCTGCCCAAGCCCTGCGAGCCCGCTTCCCTGCTGGAGCGGATGCACGGCATTTTTGAATCCCCCTCCTCTCCGGAGCTGCGGGTCCACGCCCTGCGCAACACCGTCACCGCCGTCATCCACGAAATCGGCGTTCCCGCCCATATCAAGGGCTACCAGTACCTGCGGGAGGCCATCATCATCGCGGTAAACGACATGGAGGTCATCAACGCCGTCACCAAGGTACTCTATCCGGCGGTGGCCAAGCGCTTTGGCACCACCCCCTCCCGGGTGGAGCGGGCCATCCGCCACGCCATTGAGGTGGCCTGGGACCGGGGCGACCTGGAGACGCTGCAAAAGTACTTCGGCTACACCGTGTCCAACACCAAGGGAAAGCCCACCAATTCCGAGTTCATCGCCATGATCGCCGACAGGCTGATGCTCAGCGGGGACAGCTGGGTGCTGAAGGACCGGGGCTGAATTCAAGAGTGAATCCCTGAAAAAAGCAGGAGAGGCCGCGCCTCTCCTGCTCTTTTCACGCCTCCGGCCCCAGGCGGGCGGCGGCAGCGGCCCTCTGCACTTCCGTAAGCGGGCCGTGCGGATTGAACTCCACCACCCGGCCCGGCCAGACCAGCAGCCAGCCGCCGGAGGGAGTCTCGCCGTAATAATGCCGGTAAACCGCCTCCGCGCCCCAGGGGGCCGGGTCCTCCGGGAGATAGCGGCTGGTGAATATCGTGCCGATTCCAGGCAGGTCCACCGGGTCGTCCTCCAGAAAGTCCTCCAGCAGGGACTCCTGGATCGCAGAAAACCGGGGCTCATAAACCGTGTAATCCAGGCCGCAGAACTTGGGCCCGTCCTGAAGCAGGGCCGACTCGGAATAGCTCCGCTCCGCCACGAAAAAGGAGCCGGAGTTATAGGCGCGGCGGCAAACGTGGTCATAGCGCTCCCCGGTGAGCTCCGCCAGGGTCAGGGGGAGGTCCTGCCGGGGATTTACATCCCACTCCCGTCCCCGGTATTCGTAGCTCTCCTGGCTGCCGAAGCCCCCGGTGAACCAGCTGTAATGTAAGGCGGTGTAGGTCAGCCCGCCCACCAGGGCGAAGGCCAGGACCACGTCCACCGCCAGCGTAACCGCGATGTTGGCGGTTTTGGAAGCCTTCCGCTTCCGCATCAGGGCCGTGGTCTGGCGGACCAGGAACCCCAGAAGAAGGAACAGGGCCGTGTAGGACACGAAATAAAGCGCCGCGCCCCCTCCGCCGCCTGCCAGCTCCGCCAGCAGGTACGCCGCCGTCAGCAGGGCAAGCAGGATCCACATGGCCAGGCTGGCCCGGCGGTAGCCCCGGCCCACAGGGACGCAGGCGCCGCCGTCCTCCACAGAGCGCTGGGAGCGCCGCCGCCAGAGAAAGTATCCGGCGAGAATGTAAGCTTCAAAGCACACCGTGGACACGGACATGGCCGCGGCAAACAGGCGGGCGTTGCTCTCCACCATGCCGTAAAGGTCCCCGGTGAACAGGGCCAGGAAAAAATCCCGGGCCACAAAGAGGACCAGCACCAGCAAAACGGCGTTTGCGGGGAGGAAGTTCTTCTTCATGGAGCGGTGGATGCCCTCCAGCCGCAGGGCCTCGTCGGTTTCCAGGGGGACGGCGGCGGGGTCCGCCGTGGAGTAAATCTGCGCCTGGTCCCAGTCGGCCGCCTTCTCCCATCCGGCGGCGGCGCAAAGCTCCTCCAGAGACCGCTGGCCCTCGGTGGGGCCGGGGTTGAACCGGGAGGCGCTGTCGCTGTAGGTGACGGCGTAGCGGAGGCGGGCGGGCTCCGCCCGGCGGTATTTCCAGAGGGTGTTCCCCGCCTTCTCCAGCCGCCAGCCCTGGGCGGCCATGGCGGAAAGGTGCTCCTCCACGCCCCGGTAGTCATAAAGGCCGAGGCTGCATAAACCGTATTTCGTCTCTTTCATGGCAATGGTCTCTCCTCTCCCACACAGGCCTTGTAGTCCTCCGTCAGGGCCAGCAGACGGCGGTACTCCGCCTCCAGGGTCTCCCGGCCCTTGTCCGTAATCCGATAGCTCCGCTTCCGGCCCGAAACGCCGGTCTCCCGAATCATCTCCGATTGCTGGAAGCTGTCCAGAAGGTTATACAGCGTCCCGGGGCCCAGGCTCACCCGCCCCCGGGTCAGGGCGGAGACCCGGGCCATAATGTCCGTGCCGCAGCACTCCTCCCGCAAAGAGAGAAGCACGTAAAACATGGGCTCCGTCAGGGTCTGAAACTTCTCTCTCGCCACACCGCCGCCTCCCTAATATCGAATATCGTTATTGCTGCTTCCAGTATAATATCGAATATCGATATTGTCAAGGGCCTTGGCGCAAAAAAAGACGGCGGACGCTCAGCGTCCGCCGCCTTGAACCTATGCCAGCTCCTATGCCAGCTCCGCCAGCCCTGTGTAAAGCTGGTAGTACCGTCCCTTCTGTTCCAGCAGATCGTCGTG
This sequence comes from uncultured Oscillibacter sp., assembly GCA_910585165.1. Taxonomy (GTDB): domain Bacteria; phylum Bacillota; class Clostridia; order Oscillospirales; family Oscillospiraceae; genus Oscillibacter. Next base: position 5,483 of record CAJUBX010000057.1, read on the forward strand.
GTCGCCCCGCTCGATGATCTCGCCCTGCTCCAGAACCATGATGGCCTTGGCGTTTCGGACGGTGGAGAGCCGGTGGGCAATGGCAAACACCGTCCGGCCCGCCATAAGGCGGTCCATGCCCTTTTCAATCAGCTTCTCCGTCCGGGTGTCGATGGAGCTGGTGGCCTCGTCCAGAATCAAAACCGGAGGGTTGGCGCAGGCCGCCCGGGCAATGTTCAAAAGCTGCCGCTCCCCCTGGCTGAGGCTGCCGCCGTCTCCGGAGAGCACCGTCCGGTAGCCCTGGGGCAGATGGCGGATGAATACGTCGGCTCCCGCCAGGCGGGCGGCGGCCTCCACCTCCTCGTCCGTCGCGTCCAGGCGGCCGTAGCGGATGTTGTCCGCCACGGTGCCGGTGAACAGGCGGGTGTCCTGAAGCACCACCCCCAGGGACCGCCGCAAAGACTCCTTGGCAATGTCCCGGATGTCCAGCCCATCGTAGGTGATGGTCCCCTCCTGAATTTCGTAGAAGCGGTTAATGAGGCTGGTGATGGTGGTTTTCCCCGCCCCGGTAGAGCCCACGAAGGCGATTTTCTGCCCGGGCTTTGCGAACAAAGACACATCCCGGAGAATGGTCCGCCCCTCCTCATAGCCGAAGGTCACGTGGTCAAACCGCACGTCTCCCCGAAGGGGGACCAGGGTCCCGTCGGGCTTCAGCCAGGCCCAAGTATTGTTGTCATAGTGGACTCTGGAGAGGTTCCCCTGAGCGTCCTCCGCCGCCCGGACCAGGCGGATCTTGCCCTCGTCGGCCTCCGGCGGGGCCTCCATGATCTCAAAGATGCGCTCCGCCCCCGCCACGGCGGAGAGGATGGTATTTACCTGCTGGGAAATCTGCGTAATGGGCTGGCCCACCTGCCGGGAGTACTGGAGGAAGGCCGCCAGCCCGCCCAAATCGCCGCTGCGGATGGCCAGGAGCCCTCCCACGCAGCAGGTGACGGCGTAATTGATATAGTTCAGGTTCCCCATGGCGGGCATCATCATCCCGGCGAAAACCTGCGCCCGGACGGCGGCGGCGCGGTAAGCCTCGTTGCGCTGCCGGAAGCCCGCCTGGGCCTCCTGTTCGTGGTTGAAAACCTTGATGACCTTCTGCCCCTCGATCATCTCCTCAATATAGCCGTTGACCGCCCCCAGCGCCTTTTGCTGCTGGGCGAAATACCGCCGGGAGCGGGAGCCCACAGTCTTCACCACCGCCAGCATCACCGCCAGGGTGGCAAAGGTGATCAGGGTCAGGGCGGGGCTGAGGACCAGCATCATGGCGATGGTGCCGGTGAAGTTCAGCGTGCAGGAGACAAGGCTTCCAAAGCTGTTGTTCAGCGCCTCGGAGACCGTCTCGATGTCGTTGGTATAGTGGCTCATCAGCTCGCCGTGGGTGTGGCTGTCAAAGAATTTCAGCGGCAGGTCCTGCATCCGGCTGAACAAATCCGCCCGGATTTTGGCCACGGTGGTCTGGGAGATATGCACCATAATACGGCTGTAGCCGAAGGAACAGGCCGCGCCCACGATATACACCAGGGCCATAACCGCCAGCATTCTCGCAAGGCCCGGAAAATCGCCGGGGAGGATATAGTCGTTGATCAGGGGGCGGATCAGGTAGGAGCCGCCCACGGTGCAGGCGGAGCTGACAACCAGCAGCACCGCCACCAGCGCCAGGAGAAGCTTATAGCGGCCAAGATACCCCATCAGCTTCCCCAGCGTGCCCCGGATGTTCCTGGGCTTGCGGAAACCGCCGCCGGGGCCGGCGGGCCCTCCGCCGGGACCATGCTTAGCCATCGATGCTCCCTCCTTCCTGCTGGGATTGGTAAACCTCCTGGTAAATGGCGCAGGACTTCATCAGTTCCTCGTGCGTCCCCTGGGCGGCGATGCGCCCGCCGTCCATCACCACAATCAGGTCCGCCTCCCGGACGGAGGCCACCCGCTGGGCGATGATAAGCTTGGTGGCGTCCTTCAGCTCATGGGCGAAGGCCGAACGGATTTTCGCGTCCGTGGCCGTATCCACGGCGCTGGTGGAATCGTCCAGAATGAGAACCTTGGGCTTTTTCAAAATGGCCCGGGCGATGCAGAGCCGCTGCTTCTGCCCGCCGGAGACGTTCACGCCCCCCTGGCCCAGGTCCGTATCCAGGCCGCCGGGCATCCGCTCCAGAAACTCGTCGGCGCAGGCGGAGCGGCAGGCGGCCCACAGCTCCTCCTCCGTGGCCTCCGGATTTCCCCAGAGAAGGTTCTCCCGGATGGTCCCGGTGAACAGGGTGTTTTTTTGCAGCACCATGCTCACCGACTCCCGGAGCCCCTCCATCGTGTAGCCAGCTACGGGCCTCCCGCCTACGCGGACCGTGCCTTCGTCCGCCTCGTAGAGCCGGGGAATCAAAGAGACCAGGGAGGTTTTCCCGCTGCCGGTGCCCCCTAAAATCCCCACGGTCGTGCCGGAGGGGATGTGGAGGCTGATATCCTCCAGAATCCACTCTCCGCTCTCGCTATTATACTTGAAAAACACGTGGTCAAAGTCAATGGACCCGTCCGCCGGGACGGCGGGGAGGCCGTCCTCCCCGGTCTGCGCCGCCTCGTCGGTGATGGCGGGGGCCTCGTTTAAAACCTCCGCCACCCGCTTGGCGCAGGCCGCGGTGCGGGTCAGCATCATGAAGATCATGGAGACCATCATCAGGGACATCATAATCTGCGTGATATAGGTGAAGTAGGTGATGAGCTTTCCGGCCTCCAGCGTCCCGGCATAGACCATCTGCCCGCCGAACCACATGACGGCGATGATGGTGCCGTACACAATCAGCATCATAAGGGGCATGTTGATGACCACTTTGCCGAAGGCCCGGAGGGAGGTGTTTTTCAAATCGTCGTTTTTCTCCGCGAACTTCTCCCGCTCGTGGTCTCCCCGGACGAAGGACTTCACCACCCGGATGCCCGCCAGGTTTTCCTGCACCACCAGGTTCAGCGCGTCGGTCTTCTCCTGGAGAGAGCGGAACAGGGGCCCGGTGGTGGCCAGCAGAATGGACACCACCGCCAGCAGCAGCGGCAGGGCCACCAGGAAGACGTTGCTGAGCCGGTAGCTGATGCGGACGGAGAAAAACAGGGCGGACACCAGCATCACCGGGGCCCGGACCATCAGGCGCATGGACATCATCAGGGACATTTGCAGGTTATGCACGTCGTTGGTCAGCCGGGTCACCAGGGAAGCGGTGGAAAACCGCTCGATGTTGGAAAAGGCGAAGGTCTGGATATGGCCGTACTCCGCCTGGCGGAGATTGGCCCCGAAGCCCATGCCGGCGACCGACGAGGCCGCCGCCGCCCCCAGGCCGAACAGCAGCGAGGCCGCCGCCAGGCCCACCATCAGCCCGCCCTTGCGCAGGATGTAGGACTGGTCCCCATTGGCGATGCCGGTATCCACAATGTCGCTCATCACCAGGGGGATCAAAAGCTCGAAAACGGCCTCCATGGCGCTGCACGCCACGCCCCCGGCAATCCACAGGGCGTAGGGCCGCGCACAGGGCCAGAGTTTATTCCTCATGTCTCGGAATCCTCCTTGAGATTTTGGATGACGCGGCTCAAAAGGGCCGCCAGCGTTTCCCTTTCCCCGGGGGTAAGGCCGCGGACTATGGCCTCCTCCACGTCCAGAAAGCTTTTCTGAAACAAAGCCTGCTGCTCCGCCCCCTTCTCCGTCAGGGTAATGAGGCGGCGGCGGGCGTCCGCGCCGCTGACGGAGCGGAGGACCAGCCCCTTTTCCGCCATCCGGTCCAGAAGGCCGTTGACGGTGGAGGGCTTTACCCGGAGATACTCCGTCAGCTCATGCTGGAGGGCATGCCCCCCTTGTTGATGGAGGTACAGCAGAATGTGGGTCTGACCCGGCGTCACATCATACCGGGAAACCCGGGCGTCCATATTCGCCTTCGCCAGCTTGGCCGCCCAGCCCAGGGCAGGGCCCAGACCCCTGAGATGGTGATCCATGACATCAGCTCCCGTATCTGTCCCCGCGGGGACAAGGTCGTTAGCGCACTAAATGTTAGCATGCTAAATATTAGCACGGCCTAACGGCGCTGTCAAGAGTAAAATCTGGATAATTTTTGAACGATTTGTAAATATCAGGCAGCAAAATTTGTCGGATGTAAACAAAGTGTGAAGGTTAGCGGAAAGCCGTTGACAATTTGCGGGCCTGCCGTTATGATAAACCCGTCAAGCGCAAGGCGCTTGCCGACCCCACCATTTTCCCTCTCCTTTCTCTATACCATACAGGGAAGCGGGCAGTCTCTCGGGACTGCCCGCTTCCCTGTTTTCCCCGCCGCCGTCTACTGCGGGGGATTGTCCAAATCCAGGATATACCGCTCATAGGCATTGATTACCGTCGTCTCCCCCCGGTGGAGAACCCGGGGAATCTGAAAGCCGTAATTGACATGAACGTGGCCGTGGATCAGGTATTTCGGGCGGTATTGGTCCACCAGGTTCAAAAGGCTCTCAAAGCCCCGGTGGGCATAGTCCTCCCCGTCCCCATAGCCCTGCATGGGCGAGTGGGTCAGCACGATATCCACGCCGCCCGCCCGCCAGAGCCGCCAGCGCAGCCGGCGGATCCGGCGGGCCATCTGGGCCTCCGTGTACTGGTGGGGCCCGCCGCTGTATTCGATGCTTCCCCCCAGCCCCAGAATGCGGAGTCCCTTCACCGTTACCAGTCGGTCCTCCACGCAGTCGCAGCCCTCCGGCGGATGCAGGTCATAGGTCTTGTCGTGGTTCCCATGGACGTACAGCAGGGGCTTTCCCGTCATGGTTACCAGAAAGGTGAGATATTTGGAGCTCAAGTCCCCGCAGGAGAGAATCAGGTCGATGCCGTCCAGGCGGCCCGGCTTATAATAGTCCCACAGGTACTCGCTCTCTTTATCGGACAGCAGCAGCAGCTTCACAGAATGGGATCCTCCTTTTCCGGAGGGATGGCGTCCCGGTACACGCCCTGGAGCCGCGCAAGGGGGCGGGCCATGGGCAGCAGGTCCTCATACCGGGGAATGCTGCCGTGGACACAGCTGAGCAGGGTATCCATATGGAGGATTTTATCCGGCGCCGCCTCGGGGAAGGGCTGAATGGACCCGTCGATGATCCCCCGGCGTAGAATGCCCGCCATCTGGCGGACCCCGGCGGGGAGATCGTCTCCCAGCAGTATGTCCACTGCCCGGCTGTTCATCCCCCACCAATAATTCACTGCCTGGCCCTCTGGAGCGGCCAAGGCCTCCCAGCCCCCCTCCAGAACGCTGCGGATCAGGTTTGTATAGACATTCCCCCAATGCCAATAGGGGGAGGCCAGGGAGTGGAACTTTCCATTTTCAATACGGCACAGGCCCCAGGGCTCCCGGATGCGGTCCGGCGTGGGAATGTCCCGGTTGGAAACCAAAGAGACTCCCTCCCAGGCCAGGGCGTCCATCGCGTCCTCCTCCACGCAGGACCAGCGGAGGGTAATCTCCGCCCGGGGGTTGGTGAGCTGGGCCCCCAGGGCGAAGGCGTTGATGCTGGCGGGAACGCCGAAAATGGGACTGCTGGCGATATACCCGATGCGGCCGCTGCGGCTCAGGGCCCCGGCGACGGCTCCGGCGATGTACTTGGCCTCGTAAATGCGGCTGTAATAGGTGCGGACCCCGGCGTAGGGCATGGAGACGGAGCAGTTCAGAATACGGACCTCCGGATGCTTTGCCGCCGTCTTCCGGCAGGCCCCGATCAAGGGCGGCGTGATGGCGAAAATGAGCTGGGCCCCGTGTTCGATGGCCTCCTCCATGGCGGCCTCCGCCTCCTCACCGGGGCGGACGCCATAGAAGACCGCAGTCTCCACCCGGTCCTCCAGAACCGTCTCCAGGTACTCCCGCCCCAGGTCGTGGGCCCGGGCCCAGTCGCTCTGGTCCGGCGTCTGGTCGCTGATAAAGGCCACGCTGAGCCGCCCCATCTGCTTGGGCTTGAAAATACGGCCCAGGAGGTTGTTTTCCTTGGCCTCCGGCGCGTCCGTGCGGACGGCAATAGGCTCCGAAAGGGCCTTGATATCCGGCCAGACGGCCTTGACGCTTTTCAGGAGCTCCGCCGGGGACAGGCCGATCAAATCGTCGAAGCCGTATACCTTCAGCCACACCAGCATAGCGTCCGCCGTGGTAATGGGCAGCTCTCCGCCCCCCAGCTTCAAAAAGGGCTCCTGGAAGTAGGTATAGCCCGCGGCGAAGCGGCGGCGCTCGTCCTCCGTCCAGACGTGGTCCGGCTCATAGCCCAGGGCCTTTTGCAGCTTGGCAAAGCTCCCCGCCCGGGTAAAGCGGGTCCGGTAGAGCTTCGTCTTTGGAAAAGACTCCATGAAGTCGTAGTAGGCCGCTGTCGCCGGGTCCTCCGTCCAGACGGGGATCATGCGGATGACGTAGGCGGGAATGGTGGGCGCACCGTAGCTCCGCAGGACGCTGACCCGCTTGTTCCCCTCCTGGACATAAAAGCGGCCGAAATACTCATAGCAGCGGATGGGGTCCCTGATGCCCTCGTCCCCCAGGTGGGCCTCGCAGAGGCTGATCCATTTCCCGGCAAACTCCGTATCCGGGTCCAGCAGCGGCAGAAAATCCGCCGAGAAGGCGGAGCGCCGTCCCACCGTTTTGGTCCCCACAATCTGGCTGACGGGAATTTCAATGACCCCCAGCTCCGTCTGGCCCGCCACCATAGAGCCGCTGATAATCTCGTCCAGAACCTGGGGATAGGGGTAGCGGCCCCGGAGCAGGGCCTCCTTATAAGCCCTGCGCCCCTGCTTCAGGGCGCTTGCGTACTGGGACATTGCCTCCTGACGGCTCATGCGGATTTCCTCCCTTGTGTTTCCAATCAGTGTCATTGCAGGGAACCATTGTACCGTGGCGGCCGGGAAATTACAATGGCATTTTCGCCGAAAGCCGGGGCCCTCCAGGCGGGGAGGCCGGGCCTTTTGGCAAAATCCGGGGCGTCAAAGGCGCGGAGCAGGCGCCCCGCAGAAGTTTGCAGCACCGCTATAAAAACCGCCGGTCCTTCCCGCAGGCGGCGGGAAAAGGAGCGCCGGACGCACACGCGCCCGGCGCTCCGCCTCTTTCTGTCAGGTCCCCGGTTCCTTGCTCAAATCCAGGCTGCGGATGAGCTTGCGCAGCGGCAGGACCGAGGCGGGAGACACGCTCAGCTCGTCCACGCCGTAACGCAGGAAGGTCTCCGTCAGGGTCTGGTCCGCGCCCAGCTCCCCGCAGATGCCCACCCAGCAGCCGTGTCGGTGGCCCGCCTCGATGGTGTGCTTGATCATGCGCAGCACCGCCGGATGATGGGAATCGTAGAAGTTATCCAGCTTGGGGTTCTGCCGGTCGATGGCCAAGGTATACTGGGTGAGGTCGTTGGTGCCCAGGGAGAAAAACTCCACTTCCCCGGCCAGCTCGTCGGCCATCAGCACGGCAGCGGGAGTCTCCACCATGATGCCGATTTCCACGTTTCCAAAGGCCACGCCCCGCTCTTGGAGCTCGGCCTTGCACTCCTCCAGAATCTCTTTAGCGTCCCGGACCTCCCGGACGGAGATGATCATGGGGAACATGATGGAGACATTTCCAAAGGCGCTGGCCCGGAGGATGGCCCGCAGCTGGGTCTTGAAGACCTCTTTCCTCGTCAGGCAGATGCGGATGGCCCGGTAGCCCAGCGCCGGGTTTTCCTCCTTGTCCAGCTCGAAGTAGTCCGCCTGCTTATCCGCGCCGATGTCCAGGGTGCGGATGATAACCTTCTTCCCGGCCATGGTCTCCACTACTCGCTTATACAGCATGAACTGCTGGTCCTCGGAGGGGTAGTCCTGGGAATCCAGGTAGATAAACTCACTGCGGAAAAGGCCGATGCCCTGGGCGTCGTTCTGGAGAACCAGGCCCACGTCCCCGGCGTTGCCGATGTTGGCGTAGACCTTGATTTCTTTCCCGTCCAGGGTGACGTTGGGCTTTTTCTTCAGGCTTTGGAGGAGGGCCTCCTGCTTGAGGTCGTTGGCCCGCTTCTCCTCCATGGCGCCGAGGAGCTCCGGGGCAGGTTCAATATAGACGCAGTGGTTATAGCCGTCGATAACGGCCAGCTTGCCGTCCCAGTCGTCCTGGAAGTCCACGCCCACCAGGGCGGGGATGTTCATGGTCCGGGCCAGGATGGCGGTGTGGCTGTTGGAAGAGCCGTGGCGGGTGATAAAGCCCAGGAGCTTGCTCTTGTCCAGCTGAACGGTCTCGCTGGGGGTCAGGTCGTCCGCCACCAAAATGGCGGGCTGGTCGGCCATCATCTCCGCGTCGTCCACGCCCATCAGCACGTTGACCACCCGGCGGGAAATATCCTTCACGTCGGCGGCCCGGGCCCGCATGTACTCGTCCTCCATGGCGGCAAAGGCGGCGGAAAAATTCTCCCCTGTGGTGGAGACGGCATACTCGGCGGTGGCTCCCTGGGTGTCCAGAATGCCCTTCACGGCGTCCAGGAAGTCGTCGTCGTCCAGCATCATCTGGTGAATCTCGAAAATGGCGGCGTTATCCTCCCCCACCTCGTCCAGGGCCTTGTCGTACAGGACCCCCAGCTGCTCCTGGGCCTTGACCCGGGCGGCGTCAAAGCGGGCGTACTCCTCCTCCGGCGTGAGGCTGGAGGCGGCGGCGGCCTGCGCCTCCTGCTTTTTGTAAATGCGCAGGGGGCCGATGGCAATGCCGTTCAGGATGGATTTGCCAGTTGCAACTTGCATAGCGGTTTCCTCCCTGCGGCCTTACATGTTTTCCTTGCAGAACTGCTCCATAGCGGCGGCGCTGGCCTCCTCGTCCCCGCCCTCGATGGTGAAGGTGATGGTCTCCCCGGTCTTGACGCCCAGGCCCATGACGGCCATCAGCTTGGTGGCGGCGGCGGACTTTTCGCCCTTGGTGATGGTAACGGTGCTGTCCAGGGCCTTGGCGGCCTTCGCCAGCATGCCGGCGGGACGGGCGTGAATGCCCACAGGATCGGTGATGGTATAGGTGAACTGTTTCATAAGGCGACTTCCTTTCTGATCATGGTGACCGGAGCGTCCGGCTTTATGCCTATAGGATACCACGTCTCCGCCTCTTTTGCAATTGTTATTTAATCGTTTGCCCGGGTCTTGTTTAAAAAATGCCAAAGCGCCGCCTTGCCCCATTCAGACAGTTTTCAGGCAGGGCCCGCTTCTGCGCAAAATGTCAACGCCAATCTGAAATTGTAAGGGCCTGTCTAAAATCTTTACAACGAGAGAGGACAAAGATAAAATAGGGTAAAGGGGGCGGAAGTAATGCACCAATACCCAAGCGATATCAGCCGCGAACAGTTTGAAGAAATCCGGAAGGATTTGGAAGAGACAAAAAAGAAAACGCGCCCCCGAACAGTGGACTTATATGATGTGTTTTGCGCGGAATTGTACGTGGTAAAAGGCGGCATACAGTGGAGAATGCTGCCAGCGGATTATCCTAACTGGAAATTGGTTTAGGCTAAAACCTTTTAAGGAGGGAGTGAAAAGCATCGATTCGGCAGACAGCTTGAGCAGAAGCGGTAGATATCTCATAATCTTTAGAGCCTATCCGCAAATAATCCGCACACAGCTTGCTTGCATATTTTCCGCCATACTGCGCTGCTTTTCCTTACCGGGCGACAGTCCGTCTGCGTCAAAGCGCCTTGTCTGGCAGAAAATCTGACGGCGCAATCTGCGCACGTCTTATTCACGGATAGGCTCTTAGAAAGGCGACGAGAATTGTTTAGCCAGGCCAAAGAACGTTCCACAATCCAGCGTTTGGGTAGAACTTCCCACTCAGGCTTGATACGTACGGAAATATCGACTCCAAGCCCCAGTTCCTGTGAAACATTTATGATAAAGATTTTGCAATTTCCAGCCCTAACCTTATATAACTCGGCAAATGGTGGCAAAGCCTTGATTTTCAGGCGTTTCCGCCATTTGCCGTGCGGGAGAGTTGTTCGCATATATTGGCGTTTCCCGGCGTAGCTTTGCGTTGAAACGTAGTACGAAAGTAGTAAAAATGGCCTTTGCGCCCTGAATATCCATGGGAAGATAGCCGATCTCATCGATAATCAGCATTCTGTACTTAGAGCCTATCCGTAAATAGGTGAATGTGATAAAATACCCACCAAGGTAGGT
>CAJUBX010000058.1 GCA_910585165.1 uncultured Oscillibacter sp.
TCCAGGGCATAGCGCAGGGCGTTGTCGATGAGGTTTTGGAACACCCGGTAAAGCCGCTTGCCGTCGGCGGTGATCATCACCGGCTCCTCCGGCAGGTCCGCCCGGAAGGTCAGGGCGCTTTTTTGAATCGGACCGTCCATGTCCGCCAGGGTCTGGCGCAGGAGCTTGGCAAGGTCCAGCCGCTCCAGGTGGACGGGGAGCTGGTCCGCCGCCGCCTTGCTGATTTCAAACACGTCCTCCACCATGGTCTTGAGGCGCTTGGCCTTGCCGTCGATGATGTTCGCGTAGTCCGCCGCCGCCGGGGGCAGGTCCTCCTGCCGCAGAAGCTCCGCGTAGGAGAGGATGGAGGTCAGGGGGGTTTTCAGATCGTGGGAGACGTTGCTCACCAGCTCCACCTTCATCCGCTCGCTGCGGGTCTGCTCCTCCAGGGCCGCCCGCATGCCCGCCTGGATGTCGTTGAGGCTCTCCGCCGTCCGCCGCAGGTCCGCGTCTTCGGGCAGTTCCAGGGGCCTTTCCAGGTCCCCGGCCCGGACGGCCTCCACCTGGTCCGCAAGACGCCCCAGGTCCCGGGCCAGGCCCCCCTGGCAGCGCTGGAACAGCGCCAGGGCCAGCGCCGCCAGCAGCACGGGGATCAGATAGACCGTCCAGATGAGCCACGCGGGGGCCACCCCGATCAGCGTCAGGTTGATGAGCGTGCCCAGGACCTCCGCCGCCAGAAGCCACGCCGCCGAAATCAACAGCGCCGTTCGGCGGCTGAGCCGCCTCTCAATGGGCCGTTTCAGGTCCCTTCCGCGAAGCGCCCGAAAAAAGGGCCGCAGGAGGGACCTCCGGACCTCCCTGGGGTTGTATTTGTGGTCGTTGCGGATAAGCCAGCAGAGCCAGAAGAGGGTCAGCGTCCCCGGCAGATTCATGGTGGCCAGCCGCAGAATTGCCATGCCCCAGTCGGAGAGCGCGTATCCGCCGCCCCAGCCGCAGCCGTAAAGAAGCTCATAAACCAAATCCAGGTTGGCAAGCCCCGGCAGAAAGGCCCAGCAGGCGCACGCGCCCACCAGAAGGAACCGCGCCTCCGTCCAGACGGGATGGGTCCAGGCGGCGATTTTCCGTCTTAGCGGCTCCGCGGATTTGCGCAGGAAAAGCCCCAGAACCAGGCACGCAAGGCCCGCCCCCAGCAGCGCGGCTTGGGTGCGGTAAAAGGTCCGGCTGTCCTCCACCACCTGGGCAATGCTGTAAAAGGTGTTGTTGTAATAGGTCCCGCCGTTTTGGTAGTCCACATTGTAATAACGGACAGGCGTCTCCCGGACGGCCAGGACCACCCGTACGCCGCTCAGCTGCTCCGCCGCCGGAAAGTTCTGGTAGCCGGGGACAAACCATTGGGAATCCCCGTCATAGTATCCGTTTCCGTAGACATCCAGCTCCTGGCCATCCTTCAGAATAGAGACTTTCCCATTCAGGAACTGGAGATAGAAGTTGTACCCCTCCAAGGACCGGGCCAGAAGCTGGCTCTGCCGGTCCCCGGCGTTGCAGAAGACCTTGTGGTCTTCGCTCCCCTCCGCGCCGTTTCGGATGTAGTAGAGGACGTTCTTGTCGTTTCGGTAGGCCGCGTCCGGCTCTCGCACTTTGTCCGGCTCCCCGCTGTCCTCCTCAAACTCCGGGACGGATTCGGAGGGCTCCGCAGCCATTCCCCGGCCCACCGCCACGGCCTCGGTGTACGGGTAGAAGCCCCACCAGGCCCTGTACGCCTCCTCCTGGGCCGTCACCACATCGCCATAGCCCAGCCAAGGGCCGTAACTGTAAGCGTCCAGCCTTCCTCCGGCCCCGATGGTCAAAAACTCCCGCAGGAGGGAGGAGACCTCCGCCCGGAACGCGTCCGTCTCCTGCCAGTCCCGCTCCCACCGGGGGGAGGGGTCCCGCTGCCAGGCGATCCGGTCCCCCATGGCCCCCAGGCTGGAGAGGACCAGGGACGCGCCCAGGAAAAAGGCCAGGAAGCCCGCCAGGGCTCCGGCCCGCCTGCCGGGCCGGGGGGCTCCCGCCGGAGCCCCGTCTTCTTTGAGGGGGGCGGCGTAGTATTCCCGCTCCCCCTCAGTGTTGTTCCATCTTGTATCCAATGCCCCACACCACCTTGATATAGTCTGGCTCCTTGGGATTCAGCTCGATTTTTTCCCGGATGCGGCGGATGTGGACCATCACCGTATTCTCGCAGGAAAAGGCGTCCTCGTTCCACACCCGGCGGTAGATTTCCTCGGCGGGGAAAATCTGCCCGGGGTGGCGGATGAGGAGGTCCACGATCTTCGTCTCCGTGGGGGTGAGCTTCACCTCGTCCCCGTCGGCCCGGAGCACCCGCCCGGCGGGGTCGTAGCTCAGCCGCCCGTTGACGATTGCGCCCCGCCGCCCCTCGGCGTTCACGTCGCCAAGAGACGTGTACCGCCGCAGCTGGCTCCGCACCCGGGCGGCCAGCTCCTGGGGGTTATAGGGCTTTGTGACGTAGTCGTCGGCCCCCATGGAAAGGCCCAGAATCTTGTCCGTGTCCTCGCTCTTGGCGGAGAGGACGATGACCGGCAGGTTCCGCTTCTCCCGGATGCGCAGCAGGGCGGAAAGGCCGTCCAGCTTCGGCATCATCACGTCGATGAGGATGAGCTTCACCGCCGGGTCCATGCACGCCTCCACGGCCTGGAGGCCGTCGTAGGCCCGGCGGACCTGCCAGCCCTCCCGTTCCAGGGTGATGGCGATGGCGTTCACGATTTCCGGGTCGTCGTCCACAACCAAAATGCATTCGTTCATACCGGGCTTCCTCCCTTGAGCTGCTTTCAGCATAACAGGCAAATCTTACAAACGGCCTGACAAAATTCTTAAGGATTTCTTACATCTGCAAAGGGAAGGGCGGGGGAGGCTCCTCCGCCCGAGGCTTCCCAAAAACAAGAGTTTTACGCGGCGGGAAGGAAGGGTGTGTGCGGGGAACCCAGGAAGGGTTCCCTGCACCATTGAAATCCTAAATTTTCAGAACTTTGAAAAGTTCTGAAAATTTGCCCCAGCTTGTCGAAAAAACTTTTTCGACAAGCTGGGGCGGGGGAGGCTCCCCCGCCCCTACCGTTTCAGCGGCATGGTGAACAAAAACCGCGTCCCCTCCCCGCCGCTTTCGGCCCGGAGGGTCCCCTTGTGCTCCTGGGCGATGACGGCGGCAATGCTCAGCCCCAGGCCGAAGCCGCTCTTCTCCCCCCGAGAGGCGTCCGCCCGGTAAAACCGCTCAAACAGCCGCTCCAGCTGCTCCGGCGGGATGGGCCCGCCGGGGTTGGAAACCGTCAGCCGGGCCTGCCGCTCCGTCTTTTCCAGCGTCAGCGTGATGGTTCCCCCCTCAGCGCCGTACTTCACGGCGTTATCCAGCAAAACGGAGGTAAGCCGCCGCAGCTTGTCCCCATCCCCCAGCACCAAAACGTCCTCCGCCACCCGGTACTCCAGGGGCTTTCCCGCCTCGAAGGCCACCGGCTCGAAGGCCAGGGCGCAGTCCCCGGCGATATCGCTCAGCGAAACCTCCCCCGGCGGCGGCGCCTGGGCCATGCTGTCTGCCCGGGCCAGGGTCAGCATCTCCTCTACCAAACGCTTCATCTGCCGGGACTCGGAGAGGATGTTGTCCGTCCACCGGGCGGGCCGGTCCTCCAGGGGCAGGGCGGAGAGCAGCTCCGCGTTGGACAAAATCACCGTCAGGGGGGTCTTCAGCTCGTGGGACGCGTCGGAGAGGAACTGCCGCTGCTGCCTCCAGGCCCGCTCCACGGGTTCCGTCGCCCACCGGGCCAGGGCCGCCGAAACCCCCAGCAGCAGCAAAAACGCCGCCAGGGCAATGCGCAGGTAGGACCCCATCATCTCCCGGAGCATCGCCCGCTCCATGGACATGTCCACGAAGGCCAGCCGCTGGTACAGCCCGTTGTCCCGCCGGAGGTAGCGGAGGCTGTAGCTTTGAATCACGCCCTCCGGCGGCTTCTGGCCCAGGCAGTCCTCCAAAATGGCGGTGAGCTCCGCCGTGTCCTCCAGCCCGGCGTAGGTCCCCCCGGTGACATAGGCGGCGTAGGCCCCGCCGCCGCCGGGCCAGACGCTGACGGTGAAATAGGGCAGCAGCAGCTTGTCCCCGCCGATTTCCACGCCGATTTCGGGCTTCCGCCCGCCGGGAAGGGCCTCCTCCTGAATGACCCGGTAGAGCACCTCCCGGCTCAAATCCTCCACGTTTCCCCGGAGGGCGGCAAAAATGGCGAAGCACACCGCCGCCAGCACGGCCGTGACCAGGGCCATGCACACCGCCACGAATTTCAGCCGCAGCTTTCGAATCATGCTCCGTTACCTCTTGTGCATAAGTTTGTGGAAACTGTGTAAAACCGCCAGAGGGCGGCAGGGAAGATAGGCGGAACTCACAGTTGACGAAACGCCTGTTTCAGCGGTCCTCCTCCAGGCAGTAGCCCGCCATGCGGATGGTGCGGATGCGGACCCCGGCGTGGATGTGAGCCAGCTTTTTGCGCAGGAAGGAGATGTATACCTCCACGTTGTTGTCCTCCGCCTCGGACTCGTAGCCCCAGATTTTCACCAGCAGCGACTCCTTGGCCAGCACCAGGTTCCGGTTCAGCATCAAAAGCTCCATCATGTCGAACTCCTTCCGGCTGAGGCGGACGGACCGCTCCCCGCAGGAGAGGGTAAAGCTGCTTTTGTCCAGCCGCACCCCGCAAAACTCCAGCAGGTCCGGATTCCGCAGCTCCGGCTGCCGCCGGGCCAGGGCCCGGACGCAGGCCAGCAGCTCCTTGGGGTCGAAGGGCTTGGTCAGGTAGTAATCCGCTCCCCGGTCCAATCCCTCCACCTTGTCCGCCGTCTCCGACCGGGCGGTGAGCATCAGCACCGGCACGGCGCTTCCCGACTCCCGGAGGCGGCGCAGCACGGTGAAGCCGTCCATTTTGGGCAGCATCACGTCCAGCAGTATCACGTCGTAAATGCCCGTCAGCGCCTCGTCCAGGCCGGACTCGCCGTCCCGGCGCACGTCGGCGGTGTAGCCGCCAAGCTCCAGCAAATCCTGCAAGGTGGCGGCCAGCCGGGCCTCGTCCTCAATTACCAGCACCCGCATGGGCGTTCCTCCTTATCCTTCCCCCTGTCCGGCGGGCTGGGCCCCGCCCCGGATTCCGCCGGAGGAAATCAGCATCAGCGCGTCCGCGCTGTCGCTGGACAGGGCGTAAATGGGCCCGTCCTCCTCCAGCCGGACGTAGCGGCCGGACTCATCCGGCATCCGGGCCCCCACGGTGAGGGTAAAGGTCTGGTCCGCGCCGCCTGCGGCGTACTCCACCTTTAAGATGGCGTCGGCCCTGTCGAAGCCGCAGATTTTGGCTGCCTCCTCGCTGGGGTAGTAGTCCACGCACTTGGCCATGGACATGGCCGCCAGATCGTGGAGCAGGTCCTGGAACAGGGGGCTGGCGGTGACGTTGTCGCTGCCCTCGAACCACAGCGCGGGCTGGTCCTCCCCGCCGGAGCGCCGGGCGGTCAGGGTGACGGCGGGGCGCTCCGGCTCCTCCGCCGCCTCCCCGTCCTCTCCCTCCGCCGCCGGGAGGGGGCCCTGGATGGTAATGGCCCGCAGCTTCCCCTCGCCAAGGTCCGGCAGCTCCGGCAGGGCGCACATGTCGTATATGGGCGTCTGCATCAGCTTTACCAGGGTGTCGGCCACGATGTAAACCGTGGACTCGTCCCCGTTCATCATCATATAATAGCTGTCGCCGTCGGTGGTGGTCTTGCCGAAGGCCAGGTTCTGCTCCCCCGCCTCCGCCGAGGCGGTAAGGGTGGCGGAGGGGCTGTCCAGGCCGTACTCCGCCAGGCTCTCCCCGGCGGGCAGGACCTGCTGGAACTTCAAAGCGGCCAGCGCCTCTAAAATGGAGAGCACCGTCTCGTCCTTCAGCGGGAAGTCCGGCCCGTCGGCCCAAATCCACTTCCCCTCCTCGTCCAGGGCGAAGGAGAGGGTGGCGGAGCCGTTATAGCAGCGCAGGGCGGTGTAGGCCCCGGCGTCCGGGGCCGCGGCGCTTCCGGGAAGGCCGGAGGCGGCGCTCCCCGCCAGGGCCTCCTCCCGCCCCTCCCGGTAAATCATGCCGAACACCACCAGCAGCGCCAGAAACAGCGCCCCGGCCACGCCCAGCAGCATGGTGACGGTCCGTCTCTCTTTCCAGGTCATGAAACGTCCTCCTGTTTTAATCCGGCGGCGGAGCCGCCGGGAAATTGCCCCTCGATTATATCCCATGCCGCCCGGTTTTGTCAATTTTACGGCCCCAGGCTGAAAGGCTTCTGAAAGGGCCCGGAGCGAAGGTTCACAAATTATTTATAAAAAATCCAGATTGATTTCAAATTTCCGGGGTATGCTAAGACCATCCTCTGCGGAGGAGACACGATTTCCTCTCTTTCTGTTTCTTTTTCCCTCTTTTTTGCCGGCGGCGGGATTTTCCCCTCCGCCGGATTTTTTTTGCGCCGCTCTCCCCCGGCCTGGGAGCAAGAACCTCTTGCAATGTGGCGGGGCGTCCGCTATAATAGGCTTGGACCGTATTGGTTTATTATTTCACAAGGAACAGGCGCGCCGCCTGAAAAAAATAGGAGGAAACTGCTATGAGAGGTGTACACAGCGCGGTCGACGACATCCGCCGCACCGTATTCAAGGAGGTTGCCAAGCTGGCTTTGGAGGGCGGGGACCCCCGTCTGCTGGACCAGATTCCCCTGAAGATGATTCAGGGCGACGTGGCCAAGCACCGCCACGACGTCTTCCTGGAGCGGGCCGTGGTGCAGGAGCGGGTCCGCCTGGCCCTGGGTCTGAACATCCGCTTCGCCGGGGAGACCACCCCCGTCAGCGAGGACCTCCAGTGGGCGGAGAAATCCCAGAAGCACTTCCAGAACCCCTTGGTGAACATCATCCCCTTCGCCTGCAACGCCTGCCCCCCCAAGCAGCTGCGCATCACCGACAACTGCCAGGGCTGCATCTCCCACCCCTGCATGAACGTCTGCCCCAAGGACGCCATCTACATGGACAAGGACAAACACTGCCACATCGACCAGGAAAAGTGCATCAAGTGCGGCAAGTGCTTCAACCAGTGTCCCTACCGGGCCATCAGCAAAATCGAGCGGCCCTGCGCCGCCGCCTGCGGCATGGACGCCATCAAGTCCGACGAGCTGGGCCGGGCGAAAATCGACTATGACAAGTGCGTCTCCTGCGGCATGTGCCTGGTGAACTGCCCCTTCGGCGCCATCGCCGACAAGAGCCAGATCTACCAGGTCTGCCAGGCTCTGCGGAACAAGGAGAAGGTGGTGGCCTGCGTGGCCCCGGCCTTCGTGGGCCAGTTCGGCAAGGACGCCACCCCCGCCAAGCTCCACGCCGCCATGAAGGTGCTGGGCTTCTACGACGTGGTGGAGGTGGCCATCGGCGCGGACCTTTGCACCGTGGAGGAGGCCCACGACTTCCTGGAGGAGGTCCCCGCCAAGCAGCCCTGGATGGGCACCAGCTGCTGCCCCGCCTGGAGCGTCATGGCCAAGAAGCTCTACCCCGAGTTCGCCGACTACATCTCCATGGCCCTGACCCCCATGGTCATCACCGCCCGGATGGTGAAGAAGGACCACCCGGACGCGAAAACCGTCTTCATCGGGCCCTGCTCCGCCAAGAAGCTGGAGGCCAACCGCCGGACCATCCGCTCCGACGTGGACTTCGTCCTCACCTTCGAGGAGATGCTGGGCATCTTCGACGCGGCGGACATCGACTTTTCCAAGCTCCGGGCCAACCCCGAGGACGAGATGGACGAGGGCACCGGCATGGGCCGGGGCTTCGCCGTGGGCGGGGGCGTGGCCGCCGCCGTGGTGGAGGCCATCAAGCGCATCGACCCGGACCGCAAGATTCAGATCGAGTACGGCGACGGCCTGAAAAACTGCCGCAAGATGCTGGCCATGGCCAAGGCGGGCAAGCGGGACGGCTATTTGCTGGAGGGCATGGGCTGTCCCGGCGGCTGCGTCGCCGGCGCGGGCACCATCGCCCCGGTGCGGGAGAGCATGATGACCGTGGAGAAGTTCAAAAACGAGGCCCCCTCCATGAGCTGCACCGAGAGCCCCTATCTGGACCGGCTGGAGGAAGTGGAACAGAAATACGAAATCACGCCCCACGACTAAGCCGGAACAACCTGCGCTCTGTGAATCCCGCCCTTTGGGCAGGCTTCACGGCGCTCCGCTTGTTCCTCCTTCCCCCGCAAAATCTGCGGATTTTGCGGGGGCCCCATTCAGGTTCTTAAAAAATTGGCGGGCTCCGGCCCGCCAATTTTTTTGCCCGCACTGTAACGAACCGCCCGCCGGGAGGATATATAGGCAGAAGCGCGGGGGCCCGCGAACCCCGGGCTTCCCACAGGAGAGGAGGAACGCCTATGGAGGATATGCAGCAGGTCTACCAACAGCACGCCCGGACGGTTTACAAGTTCCTCCTGGCCAAGACGGGGGACGGGCACCTGGCGGAGGAGCTGACCCAGGAGACCTTTTACCAGGCGGTGAAGTCCGTGGACCGCTTCGACGGAAGCTGCAAGGTCTCCGTCTGGCTCTGCCAGATCGCCAAGCACCTGTGGTTCCAGCATCTGCGCAGGCAGAGGCGGGAGGCCCCGGTCCCGCCGGAGGACCTGCCGGAGTCCCCCGGCCCCTCGGCGGAGGAGGGCCTTTTGGAGCGGGAGGGCCGGATGGACCTTCTGCGGCTGGTCCACCGCCTGCCGGAGCCTCAGCGGGAGGTGGTGTACCTCCGGGCCTTCGGGGGCCTGAGCTTCCGGGAGATCGGGGACGTATTCGGAAGGACGGAGACCTGGGCCCGGGTGACGTTCTACCGGAGCAAGGAAAAACTGAAGGATGGAGGCGCGAGCGATGAAGAATGATTTGACCTGCGGCGTGGTCCGGGATTTGCTCCCCAGCTATGTGGAAAACCTCCTGGGGGAGGAATCCAGGGAGGCGGTGGAGCGGCATCTGGAAAGCTGTCCGGACTGCATGGCCCAGAAGGAGGCCATGTCCGCCCCGGCGGAGGCGGAGGAGACGGCAAAGGAAGTGGACTTTCTGAAACGGGTGCGGAAGGGCGCCTTGAAAAAAGCCGTCCTGGCGGCGCTCTGCACGGTCCTAGTGCTGGGCGGGGGCTTTTTGCTCAAGGAGTTCGTCATCGGCCGGGCCCCGGACCCGGAGATGATTTCCATCGAAATGGCCCATGTGGACGCCGAGAACAACCTGACCCTGCTGGCGGACACCTACTATGGGGCCTATGAGCTCCGGGGGCTGAAGGGCACGGAGAAGGACGGGGTCCTCACCTACACGGCCCGTGAGGTCCGGGTGAACATTTTCCAGCAGCTCTTCATGCAGGAAACCAGGGGCAGCCTGGCGGGCTACTGGAAGCAGATCCCCCTGACCATCCCCCTGGACGGCTTGACGGAGGTCTGGATCTGCGGGCGGCTGGTGTGGCAGGAGGGGCTCCTCATCCACCGGGACACCCTGCGTCTGCTGGAGGCGAAGACCCCCTACTGCGGGGACCCCATGGCTCTGGAGCGGATCGCCGGGCTTTTGCAGCTTTCCGAGTTTTCCGGCGGGTATTCTACCTCCCTGCAAACCAGTGAGCGGCCCTATGTCTGGACGGTGAAATTTGAAAAACGCATTACCCCGTTTTTGTGGAACAATACGCAGTGTTATTTCTTCCAGATGCTGGCGCTGGTGGGGAATCTGGACGAGGTGGCCTATGCCTTTGACCCGGAGCGGGACAGCGGCAGGACCGTCACAGGCGGCAGGGTCACGGCGGAATACGCCGCGGAAACCATGGCCAAGCTGACGGAGGCCCACAATATCCAGTACGGCACGGACTGGCCCATACATGAAGACTTCAAGGAGTACGCGGAAAGCCCCCTGGAATACCAGCGCATGGTGGCCCTGCTGGAGGAAAATTACCAGTACCGCCAAAGCAATCCCCTGATATGGTCGGACCCCGCCGACCGCTGGCAGTAAACCGGAAACGATTGAACGTCCTAAGAAAACAAAAGCGGTACTACTCCGGGAAGAAAAAGCGGCACACACTAAAGACACAAATACTGGTGAATCTGAAGGATGGACAGATCATAGCATTGGCCTTTGCCAATGGAAAGAAACATGATTTCAGGCTGTTCAAAGAATCCCGCACGCATGTTTTGCCGGAAATATTGCTAGAAGCGGATACTGGATATCTAGGGCTTGCAAATCTGCACGCCAATTCCATACTGCCTAAAAAACGTTCCAAAAAACATCCGCTGACAAAGCAGAACCGCCGGGAAAACCGAACTGTTTCCAGCCAGCGCATTTTTGTGGAGCATACCATCCGCTTCTTAGAGCCTATCCCAAAATTATGCGCACACAGCTTGATTGCATATTTTGCGTCATACTTCGTTGGTTTCCCTTGCCGGGCGACAGCCCGGTAAGCGGAAAACCGCCTCGTCTGACCCAAAATCTAACGGCGCAATCCGCGCACGCCTAATTTCGGGATAGGCTCTTAAAACGCTTCCGCATCCTCTCAGAGCGTTACCGCAATCGCAGACGTCGCTTTGCTCTTCGCTTTTCCTTGATCGCTGGTATCTGCAATTTTGACCGTCTCTTCTAATTTCGCAAGAGGTCTATTCTGTTTTTTACCGCGGCACCGTCGAATGGCGGTGCTTTAATTCTACCCTGGACCCTGCCAAAGCGGCGGCCTATGTGAACCTGTGCCTCGCCATGTCCGCCCAGGCCATTGCCCAGCGCAGCACCGTCATGCGCAAGACCCACAGCGACAACGAGCTGTTCACCTTCCGGGTCTGGCTGGTGCGCCTGGGCCTCAACGGCGACGAGTTCAAGGAGACGCGGGACGTGCTTCTCACAAACCTCGACGGCGACCGGGCGAGGAGGCACGACAAGGACAGCTATGGAGTCAACCGAAAGGAAAAACGACGCCGGGAGGCGGAAAGGTGATCTATGAAACTTCGCATTGATGAAAATCCTACGAGGGGACCGGCGTGGAGATTCTGGAACAGCTTCGGCTCCAGAATTTCGATCCCGCCGAGTGCCCCGACGCCGAGAGCTACCTCTGGCAGCTCCGGCGCAACTTTATGAGGGCGACGGACCTGGAGTGCGTCCTGCCGGACTCCGGCCTGGAGAGGCAGTCCCGCGCCATGTTCGCCCAGCTGGCCAAATGCGGCGCTCTGGAGGTGTTGGAGGATGGCTGACAAATTGTACTTCGCCTACGGAAGCAATATCAACCAGGAGCAGATGGCCCACCGCTGCCCGGACGCCCAGGTGGTAGGCCCTGTGGCGCTGGGCGGCTACGAACTTCTTTTCCTCAGAGGCGGCTTCGCCACCATCGCTCCCTGTGAGGGCGGACGGGTCCATGGCCTTTTGTGGAGCATCACCCCTGAGAAGCTGTACCAATAGCGAAAAACATGATAGAATAACAGAATGATACAGAAAAATGAAAGGAAACATTATGCGAGTGATCTGAGCGACAGCCAGTGGGCAATGAAAGAGCCATTGTTTCCGCGCCCTGGGAACAAAAGCAAATGGGAAAAACGGGAACTGGTGGACGCGGTATTGTATTTTGTAGAAAACGGATGTAAATGGCGGAACCTGCCACACGATTTTCCACCGTATACCACTGTGGCCAATTTTTATTACGCTGCAATCAAAAGCGGACTTTGGGAGAAAATCCGCGCAGCGTTGGTGGAAAAAGTACGGATTGCCGCAGGGAGGGCTGCTAATCCAAGTTATGCAATCATCGACTCGTAAAGCGTGAAAACCACTGGGGCCGCAGAAGAACGGGGCATTGACGGAGGGAAAAAACAAAAGGACGTAAACGGCACATCGTAGTGGATACCATGGGGAATCTGCTTGCGGTGGTAGTTCATGCTGCCAATATTCATGATACGAAGTCCGGTATTCTAGCCGCAAGAGAGGCTTTTGCAAACTATCCTTCCATTCAGCGGCTCTGTGCGGACGCTGGATACCGCAAAACATTTGAGCAGAATGTTTCACAGGAACTGGGGCTTGGAGTCGATATTTCCGTACGTATCAAGCCTGAGTGGGAAGTTCTACCCAAACGCTGGATTGTGGAACGTTCTTTGGCCTGGCTAAACAATTCTCGTCGCCTTTCTAAAGATTATGAGATATCTACCGCTTCTGCTCAAGCTGTCTGCCGAATCGCTGCTTTTCACTCCCTCCTTAAAAGGTTTTAGCCTATTGGTACTGCTTCTGACTGTGAGCGGTCGCTGGACCGATACAAGGGCTATCCCCGCTTTTATGACAAGCGGATGGTGACGGTTCGGGACAGCGAAGGCCGGTCGCTCTCCGTCATGGCCTACATCATGGATGAGCGCTTCAAAGAACCGATGCTTCCCACCACCAGCTACTACAACGGCATTCTGGATGGCTATCGCCAGTACGGCCTACCCGTGACCGCCCTGAAAAAGGCGTGGGACCATGCCGTGCAGGAGGTCCATCAGGAGACGAGACGCACCAATGCCACCTTTATCAATCACGGAAAGCCGCCGAAACGGCGAGGCGGTCATGACCGCTAACTCTATGATACGCAGGGAGGAACCATATGCCCAACAAAATGGTATCGCTGGCCGGAGAAGTGCATATCACCAGCGGGAGCATCTATACAATTGTTGACGCCATGGAGGCGCTGAAATGTATCGGATTGGCCTATGGTCTGTACAGCCGCGCGGAGGATTCTCGTGACCAGCGCGTCCGGCTGGAGGATGGGGACCACCCCGCCCTGGTGGTGCAGGAGGATATCAGCCGCCACGGCAGCCCTCTGTGGAAAACGGTCTGTACCATCACCGACGACCCGAAGCAAATCAACAGATACCTGACTTTTCGGGAAACTTTGAAAATCATCCGGCAGATGGAGGCGGAGCGATCTGTTCAGGAGGAGCCTCCGCAGGCGGTGAAGAAAGGCGGAAAATTCTATGAGCGGTGAAAAGTATCCCATTAACATATTTTTACTTGTTGCCTGCTTTTTGCCCTTGATTTCGTTTATTAATCAGTGGTTCCTTAGAAAATTGAAGTATGTCGAGATCTTTCGGCCTTTCGCACTTCAATAGAAAATCAACTTTTTTAAGGCGAGGGGTATATCTACAGTGTCTGCGGCCAAAAAAATCTGAGGGAAATCGGAAAAAAGGCTTGCATTTCCCGTGGGAGTATGTTATTATAACGAAGCTGTTCAGAACCGGCAGAATACGCGCCCTTAGCTCAGCTGGATAGAGCGTCTGGCTACGGACCAGAAGGCCGGGGGTTCGAATCCCTCAGGGCGTACCAAAACCACCGGAATTCAATGAATTTCGGTGGTTTTTCTTTTGTTTTCTGCACTTTTTTGGTTGCGTTGGTTTTCGGTTCGTGGTTTGACCCAAGCCGTGACCCATACGGGAACTAAACTGTACCCAATAAAGTGGACACGAGAATTTGACCCAAAGAAATCGACCGCATCGACAACGATGGAGACTATACCCCGGAAAATTGCCGCTGGGTGCCGCATGAGGCCCAGCAGAGCAACAAAGAGGACACCATTAGGATAACGTGCTTCGGGCAGACGCGGACATTGGCGGAATGGGCCACAATAACCGGCCTAAAGCGTAAGACCATCTGGCAACGCCTGCAAAGAGGCAAAAGCCCAGAAGAAGCACTGAAAACAAAATAGGTAAGCCGAAAAGCACCGAGAAATCGGTGCTTTTCTGTTTATAATCCCAAATTCACCAATAGGAAGGAGGTGTAAGCATGGCAAATAAATTGGAGGATTTAGAAGTAACCAAAGTCGACTTTGTAGATCAAGGCGACAACAAACGCGCAAATCTTCTGCTTTTTAAGCGCAAACCGGGAGAGGCAGCAGCCGAACCGAAACAGCAGGAAAAGGTCGGGGGCTTCTTCCGCAGCGTGGTCGCCGCCATCGCCAAATCCATCGGGGCCACCGAGGAACAGGTCGACGCGGCCATGGAGGAAATCGCCAAGGGGGGACAGCGTCACCTTCGGCGAAAAAATGGCCCAGCGGCAGCTTCGCAGAACGGCGGACGAAATATGGGATTATTGCTACGCGTTGGAGGAAAGCCTTTGCAACATTTTGAGGGATCAGGAAATCCCCGCGGAGGAGAAGCCCACGCTGATGACACAGAGCTGCGCGGAGTTTACCGCGGCCGTGTCGGCGGCAATCCCGAAATGGTCGGCCGGCGTCCCGACGAAGGTGGAGAAATCGGTCGCGCAACCCATGACCGAGGAGCGCCTCCAGATCGCAAAAGAGGCCAGGGCCCGCCTGGATGACATGATCCAGAAAGCGGAGCCCCCGGCCGCCCAGAGCGGCGCATCCGGCGAACAGCCGGAGAGCGCGCCCAGTGACCCCGAAAGCGACGACGAAACCGTCGCCAAGTCTATCACCGTGAAAGGAGAGCACACAGACATGAAGATCGACAAGAGCAAACTGTCCGCGGAGGAGCTGGCCGCCCTCGAAGCCATCGAGAAAAAGGCCGGCATCCCCGAGGAGACCCCCGCCGCCACCCCTGCGGCGACCGCCCCCGTCGTCAAGGCCGCGGAGCCCACCCCCGACGCCCCCGCCGGGGAGGCCGACGACATCTACAAGGGTATGCACCCCACCGTGGCGGAGGAGCTGAAGAACCTGCGGAAATTCCACAAGAAGACCGAGGACAGGGAAATCCTGGCCGTCGCCAAGAAGTACAAGTTTCTGGGCAAGAAGCCGGAGGAGCTGGCCCCCGTCCTCAAGAGCCTCAAGGCCGCCGGCGGCACCGCATATGCCGACATGATCGGCGTGTTGGACGCCAACCTGGCCGTCGTGCAGGCGTCCCCCGCATTCACCGAGATCGGAAAGCGCGGCGGCACCGGCGCCCCTGCGTCCGACGCGGACACCGCCTGGGCCCAGATCGAGAAGAAGGCCAAAGAAATCCGCAAGAGCGCGCCCACCATGTCCTACACGGAGGCAATCGACAAAGCCTGTGAGCAGAACCCCGACCTCGTGCATCAGTACGAGAGCAACCGATAAGGAGGATTAGATCATGTATATCGGCACTTCCATCAATGAGAGCCCCGTCATTGCCGGGCAGGCGGGCGAGGCCATCACCAACGGCACCCTGCGTGCCGTCACCATGGACGCCGACGGCATCCCGCCGCCGCTGGTGCAAGTCCAGCCGCCGGACGCCCCCGGCGGACGCTTATGGGCCACAGCCCGACAAAGGAGGACACACACATGCAGATCACCAATTTAACCATCATCCAGGACGGCCAGGTCATCACCGCCACCAAATCCAAAGAGGCTGCCGTCAGCACAGCCCAGGCCCGCGCCAAAATGACCGGCGGCCCCGTTTCCGTTGTGGCCCGCCCCGACGACGGCAGCGACCGGGAGGTCATCTTCAACCCGGACGGCACCAATAGACCTCTTGCGAAATTACACGAAGCGGTCAAAATTGCAGATACCAGCGAT
>CAJUBX010000059.1 GCA_910585165.1 uncultured Oscillibacter sp.
GTGCTGGGGGCGTTGAACAGCACCGCCAGCAGGTATTTCTTGATGTTGCGGATTTTCGTGGTGTTCTCCCGCATACAGTCCATGACGAACTCAATATGGCCGCTGTTCAGTTTCAGCAGCTTGGCCTTTACCAGCTCGGCGGGGTAGTCGTCCCCAGCCACCCGGATAGACTTGCGGGCCGTGCAGACGGTTTCCACCAGCAGTTCCACGATGCCGTCCAATTCCTCCCGGTCGATGTTGGAATAGCGCAGGAAGTGATCGTACTCGATATTCTCCTTGATGATCTCCCGATAAATCTCTACCGCGCTCTGCGTGGCCGCTTCCGTTCTTTTCCTTTCCGGCGGCGAAGCCGCAATCCCCACCTCGGCGGGAGGGTGTGAAAGGGAGGGAATGGAATGGGTACTTGATGGGTCAGTAATAGATTGGTCGTTAATTACTCTATCTTTATTTAATTGCGTTGGATTTTCCGACGTCGGTTTTTCCGTTGTCGGGTTTTCCGACGACGGTTTATCCAACGACGGCGGCGTGACAAGGGGGCTTTCGTGGATGATGTACTCGTTGCTGCTGAACTTGCCGCCCTCGTCGGTGGTCTGGTGGCGCTCGATGTACCCGGCCCGCTCCAACTCATTGACGGCGGAACGAATGGCGTTCTTGCTCTCCCGGTTGATGTGGCACAGCCCGGACAGGGTGTAGTCCCAATCTTCCGGGAGTGAGAGGATTTGTGACAGCAGCCCCTTGGCTTTCAGGGACAGCCGCTTGTCCCGCAGGTGACAGTTTGACATCACCGTGTAGCCCTTGTTTTTCTCCACGCGGAATACTGGCATGGCTTTCCGCTCCTTTCGGTGTCTGGACATGAAAAAACGCCGCAGATTTTTTGAAACCTGCGGCGTTGGGCGATTAGAAAAGGCACCGTTTTCACGATGCCCTTTCATTGCTATATTCAATTCTTTGTGTTCCCGCACCCCATATCAATGACGACCGAAACCGTGATATAGTCCTCAATGCGCTTATTGCGGAGTTTATCGCCCTCGGCGTCAAACACCACATGGCGGGCAAAGTATTGGAAACACAGGATTTCTACAAGGTTCCTCTTTGTAGCAACACAATAGTCTCTACATGCCGCGTTCCCGGGAACATATCCACCGCTGCTGCCCGGAGGGCCCGGTAGCCCCGCTCCGCAAACCGCTTTACATCCCGTCCCAGGGTCCCTGGGTCGCAGGAGACATACACAATTCGCTCCGGTCCCATGGCCGCCGCCGAGGCAATCACCTCCGGCGAGAGCCCCTTCCGGGGCGGGTCCACCGTAATCGCGTCCGGCCGCAGGCCCTGGGCCTCCAGCATGGCCGCCGCTTCCGCCGCGTCGCCGCAGAAAAACGCGGCGTTCTTCACGCCGTTCCGGGCCGCGTTCGCCTCCGCGTCCCGGATGGCGGCGGGGACAATCTCCGCGCCGATGGCCCGCTTGGCCCGGCCCGCCAGGCACAGCGTAATCGTCCCCGCGCCGCAGTAGAGGTCCAGCACCGTTTCTTCACCGGTCAGGGCGGCGAACTCCAGCGCCTTGCCGTAGAGGACTTCCGCCTGGTCCCGGTTCACCTGGTAGAAGGAGGGGACCGACAGCCGGAATTCCAGCCCGCACAGCGTGTCCAGCAGAAAATCCTGCCCCCAGAGGGTACGGTACTGGTCCCCTAAAACCACGTTGCCCTTTTTTGTGTTCACATTCAGCACCACGCCCAGGGTTTTCGGCGCGGCGGCCAGCACCAGGGCGGCCAGCTCCGCCTCCCGGGGAACCTTCCGCCCGTTGGCTACCACACAGCAGAGGCTCTCCCCCCGGCGGTTGACCCGCACATAGACATGGCGAATCAATCCCCGGCCTGCGGCTTCGTCATAGGCGGGGATTTTATAGCGCTTCATCCAGCTTCCCACGGCGCGGGCCGTCCGGTCAGCAATCTGCGGCTGAAGGAGGCAGCGGTCCACCGGCACCACCCGGTGGGTCCGGGCCTGGAAGAAGCCGATTTCCCCCCGGGGCCCTACGGGGTACTGGCATTTGTTGCGGTAGTGGTCCGGGTTCTTCGCCCCCAGGATTTCCTCCACCTGAACATCGGAGCCGCCAATCCGGGCCAGGGCGTCCTGAACCCTTTGCCGTTTGGCCCATAGCTCCTCTTCATAGGAGAGGTGGCGGAAATCACAGCCGCCGCATTTTCCGTAATAGGGGCAGTCCGGGGCGCTCCGCTCCGGAGAGGGGGTGTGAATCCTCACCAGCTCCCCCAGGGCGTGGGTCTTCATCACCCGGACGATTTTCAGGTCAACGGTCTCACCCCGGACGGCCCGGGGAACGAAGACCACGGCGCCGTCCAGACGGACGACGCCATAGCCCTCGCTGGAATAGCCCTCCACCAGGGCGGTGTGGATTTGGCCGCTTTTCAAATATTCCATAGGCGCTCAGGATTCCCACTTCTCAAGCAGCTGCCGCAGCTCCGCGGCGTACCGCGCCAGGGACTTGTTGTCCCGGCCCTTGCTGCGCTTGATGAACTCGGTGAGCATGCCGCCCACAGAGGCCAGGCGCTCGTAAGCGGGCGCGCCCTTGGAGCCTGCGGCCACCTTGACCTTCCGCTCCGGCAGGTAGCCCCGCTCCAATATCACCCCCGCCGCCAGGTCGTATACCTCCGTGTACTGGGGGGCGTGGGCGGAGATGCCCATATTCTCCAGGGTCTGGGCGAAGAAGGGAGCCACCTCCCGGTCCCCGTGGACCACGAAGACATGCGCCGGCTGCGGATTCTGGAAGCCGGAAATCCACTTGAGCAGGTGGTCCCGGTCCGCGTGGGAGCTCAGACCGGTGAAATTCTCCAGATGGGCCCGGACGGTGATCTCCTCGCCGAAGAGCTTCACGCTCTCCGCCCCCTCCAGGAGCTGCCGGCCCAGGGTGCCCTCCCCCTGGAAGCCCACGAACAGCACGGTGCACTCCGGCCGCCAGAGGTTGTGCTTCAGGTGGTGGCGGATGCGGCCCGCGTCGCACATGCCGGAGGCGGAGATAATCACCTTGGGGGTCCGGTCCTCGTTGAGGGCCTTGGACTCCTCGCTGGTCTCCGTGGCATAGAGATTGGGGAAGCGGAACATGTTCTTGCCCTTGCGCACCAGCCACACCGCGTCGTGGTCCATATAGCCCCGGAGGTCCCCGTCGAAGATGGAGGTGGCCTTTTTCGCCAGGGGGGAGTCGATGTACACCGGGAAGTCCGGGCAGGAGCGGACCATGTGCTTCTCCTTAATCTCCCGGATGAAGTAGAGAAGCTCCTGGGTCCGGCCCACGGCGAAGGAGGGAATGATGACGTTGCCGCCCCGGGCCATGGTCTCGTCGATGATGCGGGCAAGCTCGTCGGTGTAGCCCCAGCTCTCCGGGTGGTTCCGGTCGCCGTAGGTGGACTCCATCACCACATAGTCCGCCCCGGCCAGCTGCACCGGGTCCCGGATGACGGGCTGGTTGATATTGCCGATGTCCCCGGAAAAGACGATGCTCTTTTTCACGCCGTTTTCCCGCAGGTCCATGGCCACGAAGGCGGAGCCCAGCAGGTGTCCCGCGTCGGTAAACTCGACGTCCACGCCCTCGCAGAGATTGATGAGTTCGCCGTACTCGCAGATGACCATGAAGTCCTTCACCCGCTCTGCGTCCTCCACGGTGTAAAGGGGCTCGGTCCGGGGGGCGCCGGAGCGCTCGCCCTTGCGGTTTTTCCACTCGGCGTCCTGCTCCTGAATGTGGGCGGAGTCCAGCAGCATGATCTCCAGCAGCTGGGCGGTGAGGCGGGTGGCAAGGATGCGGCCCTGGAAGCCCTGCTTGATGAGCATGGGAATCCGGCCAGAGTGGTCGATGTGGGCGTGGGTCACCAGAACGAAGTCGATGGTGTTGGCGGCGAAGGGAAACTCGCCGTTGGAAACCTCGTCCCGGCCCTGCTGGAGGCCGCAGTCGATGAGGATGCGGTTTCCGTTGATTTCCAGGCAGTGGCAGCTTCCGGTGACGCATTGGTCCGCGCCGTAAAAGCTGAGCTTCATGATAGAGGCCCTCCTTCTCTCTTGGTACAAATCATTGTAGCACATTTTGACGGAATATACAAGAAACAATCCGGCGATTTTGCCTGGATTGGAGAAATTGTCCGGGCCGCCGGAAGGGGGACGGCTCTTTGTGAATTTTTTTCCAGCGGGCCTGATTTCCTTTGCATTCCGGGGAAAACTGTGGTAAGCTATGCTTGTTTTATTATGAAAACTTTTAAGCTGCCTCTCCGGCGGCGGGAAAATAGAAAGGAAGTTTCAAACAATCATGGGTCTTATCAAAAAGATTTTCGGCGACTACAGCTCCCGGGAGCTGAAATCCATTTATCCCATCGCGGATAAAATCGAGGCCATGGCCGACGAGTACAAGGCCATGAGCGACGCCCAGCTCCAGGCGAAAACCCAGGAGTTCAAGGCCCGCCTGGCGGACGGCGAGACCCTGGACGATATCCTGCCCGAGGCCTTTGCCACCGCACGGGAGGCGTCGGACCGGGTGCTGGGCCTCCGGCCCTACCGGGTGCAGCTGGTGGGCGGCATCGTCCTCCACCAGGGCCGCATCGCCGAGATGAAGACCGGCGAGGGCAAGACCCTGGTGGCCACCCTCCCGGCGTACCTCAACGCCCTGGCGGGGAAGGGCGTCCACATCGTCACCGTCAACGACTACCTGGCCAAGCGCGACAGCGAGTGGATGGGCAAGGTCCACCGCTTCCTGGGGCTCAAGGTGGGGCTGATTGTCCACGGCCTTACCTCCAAGCAGCGCCAGGAGGCTTACGCCGCCGACATTACCTACGGCACCAACAACGAAATGGGCTTCGACTACCTCCGGGACAACATGTGCATCTACTCCTCCGAGCTGGTCCAGCGGGGCCACTCCTTCGCCATTGTGGACGAGGTGGACTCCATCCTCATCGACGAGGCCCGGACCCCCCTGATTATCTCAGGCCAGGGGGAGAAGTCCACCCAGATGTACGACCTGACGGAGATGTTCGTGGCAAAGCTCAAGAAGCAGGTGGTGGTCCAGGTGGATAATAAAGAGGAGGAGGACGCGGACATCGACGCGGACTACGTGGTGGACGAAAAGGCCAAAACCGCCACCCTCACCGCCCGGGGCATCGCCAAGGCGGAGGAGTACTTCCACGTGGAAAACCTCTCCGACCCCTCCAACTCCACCGTCAGCCACCACATCAACCAGGCCCTGAAGGCCCACGGCACCATGAAGCGGGACATCGATTACGTGGTCAAGGACGGGGAAGTCATCATCGTGGACGAGTTCACCGGCCGTTTGATGTTCGGGCGGCGCTATTCCAACGGCCTTCACCAGGCCATCGAGGCCAAGGAGCATGTCAACGTCAACAGCGAGAACCGGACCCTGGCCACCATCACCTTCCAGAATTACTTCCGGCTCTACGACAAGCTCTCCGGCATGACCGGCACGGCCATGACGGAGCAGGAGGAGTTCGGCACCATCTACAATCTGGACATCATCGAAATCCCCACCAACCGCCCCAACCAGCGGGACGACCACCACGACGTGGTCTACAAGACCGAGGCCGGGAAGTTCCGGGCCGTTATCCGGCAGATCAAGGAGTGCCACGAGAAGGGCCAGCCTGTGCTGGTGGGCACCGTGTCCATTGAGAAGAACGAGCTTCTTTCCAAGCTCCTCAGCCGGGAGGGCATCCGGCACAACCTCCTCAACGCCAAGAACCACGAGAAGGAGGCGGAGATCGTCGCCCAGGCGGGCAAGCTGGGGGCGGTGACCGTCGCCACCAACATGGCGGGCCGCGGCACCGACATTATGCTGGGCGGCAACGCCGAGTACCTGGCCCGGGCGGACCTCAGCAAGGCGGGCTACTCCGAGGAGGTCATCGTGGACGCCACGGGCTATGCCGACACGGACAACCAGGAGATTTTGGAGGCCCGGAAGCTGTTCGCGGAAAAGCTGGCCCAGCACAAGGCGGAGATCGCCAGCGAGGCGGACCAAGTCCGCCAGGCAGGGGGACTGTTCATCATCGGCACGGAGCGCCACGAGTCCCGCCGGATCGACAACCAGCTCCGGGGCCGGGCGGGCCGCCAGGGCGACCCCGGCGAAACGCGGTTTTATATCTCCCTGGAAGACGACCTCATGCGCCTGTTCGGCGGGGACCGGATTACCAATATGATGGACCGGTTCGACCTGGACGAGGATACGCCCATCGAGAACAAGATGCTGACCAAAGCCATTGAAAACGCCCAGACCACTGTGGAATCCCGGAACTTCCAGTCCCGGAAATCCGTGCTGGAGTACGACGATGTGATGAACAAGCAGCGGGAGCTCATCTACAGCCAGCGCCGCCAGGTGCTGGACGGCATGGACATCAAGGATACCGTGCTGAACATGATGCATACCTCCATTGAAAACCATGTGAGCCTGGCCTTCGGCGAGAAGCAGCGCCTGGACGAGAGCGGCTACCGGGAGATGCTCCGCGGCCTGGAGGGCATGTACTTTGCCAAGGGCGCGGTGGATATTCCCGAGGTTTCCCAGAAGAGCCAGGAGGACTTTGACGCGGCCTTCACCGCCGCCGCCGAGGCGTTCTACGAGAGCAAGGAGGCGGAGATCACCAGCCCCATCATGCGGGAGCTGGAGCGTGTGGTCATGCTCCGGGTCGTCGACGAGTACTGGATGGACCATATCGACGCCATGGACGACCTGAAGCAGGGCATACGGCTTCAGTCTTACGGCAACAACAACCCGGTAGACGTGTACAAGCGGGAGTCTCTCGACATGTTCGAGGAGATGATTGCCGCCATCCAGGACGAGACCGTCCGGCGGCTGTACTCCGTGCGGCTGAAAAAGGACGAGGAGGTAAAGCGGGAGCGGGTCGCGAAAGGCATGGTGGAAAACGTGGGCGGCGACGGGACCAAGCCGAAAAAGCAGCCCATCAAGGTCATCAAAATCGGTCGGAACGACCCCTGCCCCTGCGGTAGCGGGCTGAAATGGAAGAAGTGCACCTGCCCGGAGTATCACCAGAATTAAAAGGGAGGTTTCCAATGCCCTTTGAGACCCACGAACAAAACGGCCTTGTCTGGCTGACCGCCCCCATCCTTGGCGGCGTGCGCCACGGCTTTTCCACCCGCCTAGGGGGCGTTTCCCCCGCGCCCTGGGACAGCCTGAACCTCCGCCCCGGCATGGGGGACGGGCGGGAGGCCATGCTGGAGAATTACCGCCGCTTCTGCGCCGCCATCCATGTGGACATGGAGCGGGCCGTCCTCTCCCGGCAGGTCCATGAGACCAACGTCCGGGCCTGCACGGCGGAGGACGCCGGGAAGGGCCTTTTCCGGGAGCGGGATTACGCCGGCGCAGACGCGCTGGTGACGGACGTTCCGGGGCTGACGCTGTTTGTCTTCTCCGCCGACTGCGGCACGGTGCTGCTCCACGACCCGGACACCGGGGCGGCAGGGGCGGTCCACGCCGGATGGCGGGGCTGCGCCGGGGGAATTGTGGAGAAGACGGTCCGGGAGCTGGCCCGCCTTTACGGAACAAGGCCGGAGCGTCTGCGGGCCGCTCTGGGGCCCTGCATCGGGCAATGCTGCTTTGAGTGCGGCGGGGACGTTGCCGCCGCTATGCGGGAGGCCCTGGGAGAGGCGGCGGAGCCGTACCTTCAAAAGCGGGGCCCCAAGTGGCACGTGGACCTGGAGGGGCTGAACCGCCGGTGGCTTCTCCGGGCGGGGGTGAGGGCGGAGAATATCGGGTGCTCCGGCCTCTGCACCGCCTGCCGGCGGGATTTGTTCTGGTCCCACCGGAAGCTGGGAGAGGCCCGGGGAGTCCAATGCGGGGCAATCGCCGCCGGAATGGAATAGGAAGCGGGTGCTATGAGACGATGGAAGATAACGGCCGCCGCGCTGGCGGCGGCCTGCCTGCTTACGGGCTGCTCTCAGGCGGAGCCTTTGGAGGAGCCGGAGGACATGCTGCCCTCCTTTGGGGAGGAGGAGCCGGCGGAGGAAGCCGGACCCGTTCTGCCGGAGCGCTTCGCCCTGCCCTATATGCCGGGACAGAGCCTGGACCCGGCGGACTGCGCCGACGGGATGCAGCAGACGGCGGCGTCTTTGCTGTATGAGGGCCTGTTCCGCCTGGACGGGCGCTTTGAGCCCCAGCCCTGCCTCTGCGTCAGCTATACCCACGATGAGGCCGCCCTCCGCTATACCTTTGCGCTCCGGGAAGGGGTTTCGTTTTCCGACGGGTCGCCCCTGACGGCCCGGGATGTGAAGGCGTCTTTGGACCGGGCAAGGGATTCCGACCGCTACCGGAGCCGCCTTTCCGGCATTGCCTCCGTCAGCGCCGGCGGAAACAGCGTGACCGTCTCCCTGAACCGCCCCAACGCCGCCCTTCCGGCTTTGCTGGACATACCTGTTGTGAAGCAGCAAAACGGCTCCGTGCCGCTGGGCACCGGGCCCTATTTCTACGCCGAGGAGGAGACGGGAGCCTATCTCATTGCCAACCAGTCCTGGTGGCGGGGGGAGAGGCGGCCGGTGGAGCGGATTGCCCTGGTAGAGGCCCGGGATGAAGCCGCCATGCTCTACCGCTTTTCCTCCCATGAGGTTCAGCTCATCACGGCGGACCTCACCGGCGTGACGGCGGTGAGCACCACAGGCAGCGTGGGCTGTGTGGACGCGGAAACCGCCGTTTTGCAGTATGTGGGCTGCAATACCTCCCGGGCGCCCTTGGACAGCCCGGCGCTCCGCCGCTGTCTTTCGGCGGGGATCAACCGCGCCAACGTGACCGGAGCGTACCTCTCCGGCCATGGACGGCCCGCCGCTTTCCCGGTATCCCCGGCTTCGGCCCTGTATCCGGCGGACCTGGAGGAGGACTATTCTCCAGGCAGCTTCGCCGCCGCCCTGACGGAAAGCGGCTATGCGCCGGAGAGACCCCTGACCCTGCTGGTCAATGAGGAGAACCGGTTCAAATCCGCCATCGCCGCGTACCTGGCGGAGTCCTGGACCGCCGGGGGCGTGCCGGTGGAGGTCCGGGTTTTGCCCTGGGAGGAGTACGCCGCCGCCCTGGCCGCCGGGGACTTCGATCTCTATTACGGCGAAACCCGGCTTACCGCCGACTGGGACTTGGGAAGTCTGTTGGAACCGGAGGGGCCGCTGAACTACGGCCATTGGTCCAGCCCGGATACCAGCCGCCTTCTCGCGGAATTTGCCGGGGCGGAGAACCGGGCGGCGGCCATGCGGTCCCTCTGCGCCCATTTGAAGGAGCAGGCGCCTATTTTGCCGGTATGCTTCAAGACTTCCTCTGTGCTGACCCAGGCGGAGGTGGTGGAGGGCCTGGAGCCCACGGCGGCGGAGCCCTTCTATGCGCTGGGGCAGTGTGTGATCCGCTTAAAGGAGGAATGACGGCGCCTCCTCCGGTGCATTTTGGAGGCTTTTACCGCTTCGGCGGGCATAAAAACCGCCGCGCCTTTTGGCGCGGCGGTTTTTTGAACGGCTTAGTAATAACGCTTCTTGTTCTTGCGAGCGGCCTCAGACTTCTTGCGCCGCTTCACGCTGGGACTCTCGTAATGCTCCCGCTTCCGGACCTCGGCCAGGACGCCGGCCTTGGCGCAGCTGCGCTTGAAACGCTTCAGCGCGCTGTCGATGGATTCATTTTCCTTCACATGGATCTCAGACATCTATATCTTCCCTCCCTCCGAGGTATCCGGCTGTTTCCAGGATACTTTAAGGGCCATACTATATGGCTTCAACATCGCTATTATACAGATTTAGAGGAAACTTGTCAAGAGAAATTCTAAAATCTCTGTTTCTTGTTTTGTCAATAGGTAAATGCAAGATTTTTTGATTTTATTTTTCAGGCCATATAGCGGCACCCTCTAAGCCCTTAATACAGAAGGGAAATCAGGTCCCCAAACTCCCCCTTAAACATCTTCGCCGCCGATTTGTATTTGAATATCCCGCGCGGATATTTGTTTATCCACCGTTCCAGTTCCTTTATTTCCTCTTCCGTCGTATTGTCAAAGTCAAAGCCTTTCGGATAGCGCCGCCGAACCATCGTGTTTTGATTTTCGTTACTGCCCCGCTCCCAGCTACAATAAGCATGGCAAAAGAAAACCTGTGTCCGCGCCTCTTCCGGGTTCAGCGCAGACCGGGCAATTCCCATGAAGTCCGAAAATTCCGAACCATTATCAACCGTGATCGTTTTGAATATCTGCTTGAAGGCTTCCCCGCACCGCTCTTCCAACTTGTCCAGCGCCGCAACCACACATTCCATAGTTTTCCGGGCCATCAGAATTAAAATTTCCCATCTGGTTTTCCGCTCAGTCAGAACCAGAAGTGTTTTTTGTGAACCCTCTTTTGGCCCTTCCACGCAATCCATTTCCCAGTGTCCCGGCGTTTCGCGGGTGTCTACCTCTTTCGGCCTGTTGTCTATGCTTTCACCACGCGGCGGGCGGGCGGCGCGCTTTTGCTTCTGCTTCTTCTTTTTCTTCTTTTTCCGCAAAAGGTCCTTGTCTGTTACGCCCAGAACGCCGTTCGTGATATACCTGTAAAGCGTGGTTTTGGAAACCTTCGTTTGAAACGTCAGCCCTTCTTCCTCGATCTCTCCCAGCACAGCGCCGGGGGAATACCCTTCTTCCAATATCTTCTTTTCGATATGTTCCGCGTATTCGTGATCGTGCCCAATCTTCACTTCCGGCCCCTTTTCGGATAAGTGCCGCTTGTAATTTTGGTGTGCAATTTCCGGGCTGTATCGCTCTTCCTGCGTCAGATCGCTTTTCATGTGCATATACGTTCCACGTTTCAGTTCCCGCGAAATCGTGGAGGGGTCCACCCGCAGGGCGCGGGCAATTTCGGATTGCTTCGCACCCTCCTTCAACATCTGTTCAATTTTCAGGCGGTTATTGAAGGTTAAGTGTGAGAAATGACGCATTGCAACCCCTCCCCAAAAAGCAATAACCCCGGCCCGCCTTCTGGCAAGCCGGGGTTATTGCTTTCTGCGGCCCCGGCCTGCTGGCCTATGGGTTCAGATCGTCTTTCGTTTGTCCTAACAGCCAATCAATGGATACTTCCAGCGCCCGCGCAATCTCCACCACTTCGTAATCAGTTACAAAGCGTGTTCCGATCTCAATTCTGCTTATGCTGTCCCGCTCCAAAATTACGCCCGCCACCTGTAAGCGGGCGGCAAGGTCAGCTTGCGAAACTTTCCGGGCGGCGCGGGCTATTTTGATTCTGTCCCCGCACATATTTTTTCTGCCGTGGTAATCATAAATTTTCATTGCGGTTCCTCCGTGTGGTAAAATCAAGTATTATTCTTGACTTTAGCACGCGAAACCGCAACAAAAGTGTTAAAGGTCAGAAGGGGCGCTGTTGGCCCCTTCTATTTTTAATTTCCGCCGCCTTCTTGCAGGCGTTTCATTCTTTCGTCAATGGCCTTCACTATAAATTCATTCAGCGTTTCGCCCTGCGTGTCTGCAACGGCTTGTATTTCCGCCTTCCGGCCCTTTGGAACAAACGGGTAAAGCCGATCATAAGTTTTCGCGTTATATGCGCGGCTCCATTCCGTCTGCTTCTTCATGTCGCGTTCTTTCTTTGGCATAATATCACCCCTTGCAAAGAATAGCACACTTTCAGCAATAACGCAATTAGCAAATATAAACAATTACGTTATTAGTATTTTGTGCATTATCCCGTGTTGACTAATTACGTTATTAGGCTTATAATAACAATCAGAAAGAGCAAGACACAGCCGCCCGGTTGCTGGGGCGTAGAGTTCAGCAACGGCCAACCTTACGGGCCAACACGAAAAGGGCACCGACGCGGCCAACCACTACCAACCAACTTTTCTTTTACATATAGGAGGTACACAATATGTTTACTTTTGAAATCGGCCACAAATATTACGATACCAGCGCTTGCGACCATAATTGCGTTTTCACTATTGAAATCGTGAAGCGCACCGCCAAAACCGTTACTTTCCTTCGCAACGGGAAAGAGCGCCGCACAAAACTTTTCTGCGACGAACGCGGGGAATACATCATTCCCGATCATTACAGCATGGCCCCCGTTTTCCGCGCTGAATATGAGGTTCAGCCGGAAGAGGCCCCCGCCGCCGTGGAGGAACCCGCCGCCGCTCCCAGCGTGGAGGACGCGGCCCCCTCTAAGGTTATCACCATTTCCCAGCCTGCCGACAATGGCACCGTAATTGTCATGGTAGGCCAGCGCGTGGAACGCAACTGCGGCGCGTGCTTCCCGCTCGAAAGCGGAACCGTTGCCGGGTTCGTCACCGTCCCGGACGGGCTGGTTATTCGCGGCGGCGTGTTTGCCCTTGTCCGCTGGGACAATGCGCCGAACCATCCCGAACGGGTCCGCCTGTCCGACATTCACCGCCACGGCTGGCGCTCCGCTGGCGGGTCCCCGTTGGGCGTGTTCGTTCGGTAAATCATCGGGGCGGCGGCTCCCGCCGCCCCCTCTCAGAAAGGAAGTGTTTCACTATGGAGATTAAACCGCACCGGGCAACCCGGACGGCCCGCACCCGCTCCCACAAGTTTTCCGGGCGTTGTGAAGCCTGCGGGAAGCCTCTTTGCAGTTGTCAGGCTTACCAGTATACAGACGAAAGCAACGGCGCAATCACGGCCAGCGCGCCGTTCCTGTGCCGGTCCTGCTATGAAGATCGTTACGGCGTAAAGATACCAACAGAAGCCGAACAATATAAGGCCCGTTTGCTGGACAAGCTGGGCGGCTATTTAGACGCTTTCCCGGACGAAAAAGAACGTGATCTTCTTTCCCGCGTCATGCGCCTAATTGACAGCACCAACTAACGGAAAGGTCCGCCGTGGGTAAGTCCACAGCGGGCTTTTTGTTCCCTCTCTATTCCAATAACGTAATTAGCTATTATCTATAATTTTACTTCCTATTTTTTGTGCATTATTCCGCATTGACTAATTACGTTATTAGGCTTATAATAACAATCAGAAAGAGCGAAACGCAAAACATTATGGAGGTAATCAATATGAAAACGACAATGAACAAAGTCCAGCGCGCGTACATGGTAGCAAAAGCCCGCGTTCATGAAATCGAATCCCAGCAAGAGGAAATCGAAAAGAAGTACATTGCCGATCATGGCATTACAAACCCGGACGGCTCCACCCCCGAATATGTGTGGTGTATCGACGATGAAGCGACTTTCAATAAAGCCAACAGCGAACTTTCCGCCCTGATTATTTCCGCAGGTTTGGAAGATGGTCTGAACGCCGCGCGTGCCGCCCTTAAAACTGCGGAAGATCGCCTGATTGCTTACGGTTTGTCCCTTGCCCCCGCTGGCGTTCGTGCAACCCTCGAACGCGGCGTGAACCAGAACGCCGTAACCCGGCAAAAGGTCCTTGACGCAACTTTCCGGCTTGACGTTTCCACTGTCAGCGCGTAACATAAAAAAAGCCCGCCGTGGATTTCTCCACAGCGGGCTTTCTCGTTGTCCGAATCGGTCAACTATTTAATTCCGGGAACTTCCACGCCTGCGGGGATTGTGATAAACTCAGTTCCCATAATTGTGGGCGCTTCAATGTAGCTTTTCATATTTTCGTTCGTGTCCCACTTCTTCTTTGCTTCCGTCAGGGCCGCTTCAATCATCGTGTCAATATCCTTTTCCGTGAAAAGCAGTTTCAGGACGGCGGGCAATCGCTGATAAATCCAATCAGAAACCGCCGCGTATTTCAACGCGCCGGTCCCGCTCCCAAACTCCCTTTCCGCCTGCGTAACCAGATTGAAAAGGATATGTTTCAGAATCTTTGTTTCCCCGCGCTTCACCAGCACGACGCAAAGCGCAATGAAGGCCAGCACAACAAGCACGCTGTCCCAGTTCGCCAACAGGAAATAAATAATGTTCATGGTTTTCCTTCCTTTCTTACACCGCGCCGCCCAGCGCGCACAAAAGCAGATCAAGGCTTGCAACCTTGCCGTAATTCTGTAACCAGTATTCCGGGCTGTCAATCACGCCCGCACGAACCAGCGCTTCCACTCCCTCTTTTGCGGTTTTGGTCCGCGTTCCGGCCTTCGTGATCTTCGCCGCCGCCTTTTCAAGCAGAATGTCCAAATACTGGACCTTGCCGGAATGGGCCACCTGCGCCCAGTAGTCCGGGGAATTGATAACGCCCTGCGCGGCCAGCTTTGCAACCGCCGCGTCTGCACCCGTGGCAACGTCCGCCGCGTCCACCCATCCGTAAACCGTGGAACCGCCGCCGCTTTCCCGGATAAGGTGGTAAGGGTGTTTTGCGCCCTTCGCAATCTGTGTAACCTTCGCCGTCCCCGGCTTGCAGGCTTTCCCGCTGGCCGCGTTTGCGCTGGTATAATGCAGGTTGCCCGTAAAGGCCACCACAGCCCCCACAGCGGGCGCGGACGTGCCGGACGTGTTGGCGGTCCCCCCGGACGGCGTGGGCGTTCCTGCGGCCCCTGTGTTGCCCGCAGAAGGCTTTTCCGCCGCCACGTCGTAAGTGACATACGGAATTTTGCCGTGTTTGGTCCACTTGCGCCCGTTCATCCCAGCAATAGGCCCGATATTCAGGCACGCGGTTTCCTGCACGCAGTTCTTGAAGGCCGGGGAACACTCAATAACCACACCGCCGCCGACATAAACGCCGATATGCCCGGACAGCCACACGGCTTCGCCGGGAATGATCGTCCCGAAATTGGTTGAAACGTCCTTGCAAACCTGAATCATGCCGTCCGCGCCAATGTCGGGAACGCCATTCGACTTGTAGGCCGCGCCGCCGTAGGTTTTGGAAGCGTCCCCGCTCCATCCCCACAGAACGCCTTTAATCAGGTTCACGCAATCGAACCCATAGACGGGCGGGTTCTTGTTCGCCGCCGCCTTAATCATGGCCGTTCGTGCGGCCTGCTTGTTGTACTTGTGATTCTGGCAATACCGGGTAACATTGCCCCCGGTCAGCGGCGCGCCGAAACAACCCATCACGTAAAGGGTTTTGAAATTGCGTTCGATCTCCCGCAATTTCTGGATAAATACAGAAGCCTTCATATTCCCCGCTCCTTTCGTGTCTGCGGGGCTTCCGGCCCCGCCCGTGGTATTTGTCCCCCCGGACGGCGCGGGCGTTCCTGCGGCCCCTGCGTTGCCCGTGGAAGGCGTTCCCGGCGTGTCGTACTGTGTCAGCCCGTATTTTTCGATAAGCTGAACCAGCTTCGTTGTATACGCCGGGTCCGTGGCGTACCCATCTTCGCGGACGAACTGGCACGCCTTTTTATAGTCCGTACAGCCCCGCAGATTTTCATATCTTGCCAGCCGCAGGAAAAGCGCCGAATGGTCCGCCACGCTTTCCGCCCAACTGGGATATTTGCGGAA
>CAJUBX010000060.1 GCA_910585165.1 uncultured Oscillibacter sp.
CCATTATTCCCGCCGCCCTGCTGGTGGACGGGGTCTGCCGCATTGAGAACATCCCGCAGATTTCCGACGTGACGCTGTGCCTCAGCATTCTCGGGCAGCTGGGCGCGGGGGTCCGCAGCATTGACCGTCACACCGTGGAGGTGGACTGCCGCCATATCCATTCCACCCGCACCCCCTACGACCTGGCCCGCCGCATCCGGGCGTCCACCTATTTCATCGGGGCCCTTCTGGGCCGCTTCGGCCAGGCGGAGGTGGCCCTGCCGGGGGGATGCAACTTCGGCGGCGTCCGGCCCATTGACCAGCATATGAAGGGCTTCAACGCCTTGGGGGCCACCGTGGCGGTGGAGGGCGGCTTTATCCGGGCCACCGCCGGGGAGGAGCGGCTGAAGGGCGCCAGCATCTATCTGGATGTGGTGTCCGTGGGGGCCACCATGAACATCATGATGGCCGCCGTCATGGCGGAGGGCCGCACCGTCATTGAAAACGCCGCCAAGGAGCCCCACATCGTGGACCTGGCCAACTTCCTCAACTCCATGGGGGCCAACATCCGGGGCGCGGGCACGGACACCATCAAGATCCGGGGAGTGGACCGTCTCCGGGGCGGCAGCTACGCCATCATCCCCGACCAGATTGAGGCGGGCACCTACATGGCCGCCGCCGCCGCCGCCGGCGGGCAGATTCTGGTGAAGAACATCATCCCCAAGCACATGGACTGCATCACCGCCAAGCTCCAGGAGTGCGGCGTGGAGGTGGAGGAGCACGAGGACACCCTCCTGGTCCGGCGGAACGCCCCGCTGCGCCGGGCGAACATCAAGACCCTGCCCTATCCCGGCTTCCCCACGGACATGCAGCCCCAGATTACCACCGTCCTCTCCCTGGCCCAGGGGATTTCCCTGGTGACGGAGAGCGTGTGGTCCAGCCGTTACCGCTATGTGGACGAGCTCCGGCGCATGGGGGCCAACATCCAGGTGGACGACAAGACCGCCGTGGTGGAGGGCGTGGACCATCTGGTGGGCGCGCCCATCCAGGCGTCGGACCTGCGGGCGGGAGCCGCCCTGGTCATCGCCGCCCTGGCCGCCAGGGGGCAGAGCGAGATTTCCTGCGTCCATTACATTGAGCGGGGCTATGAGAATCTGGTGGAGAAGCTCCGGGGGCTGGGGGCCAACATCCGGGCCGTGGAGGAGCCGGAGGAGCGCCAGCGCCTGAACCTTGGCTGACAAGGGAACTTTGCCGGGAGACGGAGGGAACGGCCCTTCCGCCTCCCGGCTTTAAGCGTTTGGGAGGAATTGTATGGCGGATTTGACGAGCATGCGGAACATCGGCCGGGAGATGGCCCGGAAGCTGGCGGCGGCGGGCATTGCCTCGCCGGAGGAGCTGAAAAAGGCCGGGGCCAAGGAGGCCTTTTTCCGGCTGAAAACCCTGTACCCCGGCGTATGCCTGGTGCACCTGTACGCCCTGGAGGGCGCGGTGCGGGACGTGGAGTACAACGCCCTGCCCGAGGAGGTCAAGGCGGACTTGAAGGAGTTCAGCGGCGCTTTGAAGGGGGGAGAAGGATGAACCGGGAGGAGCTGGAGCGCTATATTGCGCAGGTTTACTCTGCGGAGGCGGACTACCCCTGGGCGAAGTATCCGCGTTACGCGGTGTTCCGCCACAGCGGGAACCGCAAGTGGTTTGCGGCGGTGCTGGATATCACCTGGAAACATCTTGGGCTGGCCGGAAGCGGCGGGGTGGATGTGCTGAATGTCAAGTGCGATCCCCTTCTGATCGGCTCCTTTCGGAAGGAGCCCGGAATTTTTCCGGGCTACCACATGAGCAAGGCCGCCTGGCTTTCCGCTGCGCTGGACGGCAGCGCGGCGGATGAGACCATCAAAGCGCTGCTGGATATGAGCTTCCATCTGACCGCGCCGAAGCGCCCCAGGCGGAGAAAGGGGGAAACGGGGTGACAATGGTACATACCCTTGCCAGCGGCTCCTCCGGGAACGCGCTGGTTTTAAGCTGGGAGGGCGGGCACATTCTGGTGGACGCGGGAATCTCCTGCCGCCGCATCGCCCAGGGGCTGGAGGCGCTGGGCCTGGGCCTGCGGGACCTGGACGCGGTGCTGGTGACCCACACCCACTCGGACCACATCTCCGGCCTCCAGACCCTCCTCAAGCGCACGGACTGCCCCGTCTACGCCTCCGCCGGGGCGGGGCGGGACCTTCTGCGGCGGATGGTTCTGCTGGAGGACCGGCTGGAGGCGGCGGAGGGCCCGTTCTCCGTCAAGGACTGCGCCGTCACGCCCTTTCCCACCTCCCACGACGCCCCCGGCTCCCGGGGCTACCGCTTCGACACCCCGGACGGGGGCTTCGGACTGCTGACGGACAGCGGGGCCGTCACGGCGGAGGCGGCGGCGGTGCTCCCGGGCGTGGCCCTGGCGGTGCTGGAGGCCAACCACGACGTGGAGACCCTGCGCAGCGGCCCCTATCCCTATTTTCTGAAAGAGCGCATCCTGGGACCCTCCGGCCACCTGTGCAACGAGGACGCCGCCGCCTTTGCCGTCGCGCTGGCGGCGGCGGGGGCCCGGGAAATCGTCCTGGCCCACCTGAGCCGGGAGAACAACACTCCCGCCATGGCCCTGGGGGCGGTGGAGGCGGCTCTGCGGGCCGCGGGACTCAGCCCCCG
Source organism: uncultured Oscillibacter sp. (assembly GCA_910585165.1). Classification (GTDB taxonomy): domain Bacteria; phylum Bacillota; class Clostridia; order Oscillospirales; family Oscillospiraceae; genus Oscillibacter. The sequence goes on from CAJUBX010000060.1 coordinate 2,662, forward strand.
CCTCTCCGCCGCACCCAGGGACGGCCTTGGCGGGGCGTATATGGTGGGAGGAGGAGCGGTATGCAGCGGATAAGCTTAATCTGCGTCGGGAAGCTGAAGGAGAAGTTTTACGCCCAGGCGGCGGCGGAGTACGCCAAGCGCCTCAGCCGCTTCTGCGCGCTGGAGATCGTCGAGATTGCGGAGGAACGCCTGCCGGAAAGCCCCTCCCCGGCCCAGATCGAAGCCGCCCTCTTGAAGGAGGCGGAGGCTGTCCGGCGCAGGATTCCCCCCTCCTCCCGGGTTATCGCCCTGTGCGTGGAGGGGCGGCTCCGCTCCAGCGGGGAGCTGGCCCGGACCATGGCCGCCTGGGCCAGCGGCGCGGAGCGGGGCCTTGAAAAGCGGCTGGTATTTTTGATCGGCGGCTCCTTCGGCCTCCACGAGTCTCTCAAAGCAGAGGCCTGGGGAAAGCTCTCCATGTCCCCCATGACCTTTCCCCACCACCTGGCGCGGGTGATGCTGCTGGAGCAGATTTACCGGGCCTGCCAGATTAACGCCGGGACGAAGTACCATAAATGACCCGCCTGGACCCCGGGAAAATTTTTTCAAAGTATTGAAAGCAGGGGCCTTTTGTGATATCCTTAATGCTTAATGAATCTTGGTAAATCCTGCGCGGCGTTGATTTTACAAAGAAGTCCGTTTTCATGCAGGGCGCGCTTTTTGAAAACGGGCCCTGCCCGCCGCCTGGGCCGGAGGCCTCCTATGAAAGAGAAGATATGGGCGCTTATGATAAAACGCCGGGAACAAATCGCCTATCTGATTGTGGGCTGCCTGACCACGCTGGTCAACTACGCGGTTTTCGCGCTTTTGGCAAACGCCGCCGGGCTTCACTACCTGGCCGGGAATATCGCCGCCTGGGTTGCGGCCGTCATTTTCTCCTATTTTGCCAACGGCAAATGGGTCTACCGCACGGATTCCCGCCGGAGCGTGGGGGAGGCCGCCTCCTTTGTGGCCTCCCGGCTGTTCTCCCTGGGGCTGGAGACGGCGCTGCTGTTTTTGCTGGTGGATGTGCTTCACGCCGGCAAGATGGAGGCGAAGCTGCTGGTGGCGGTATTGGTGGTGGTCGTCAACTATTTGACGGGCCTTTTGGTATTCAAACGTGGGAAAGGAGCGCCTTGAGCTATGCTGTCCGTTGTGGTGCCCGCCTATAACGAGGCGGGCGCGGTTTTGCCCGCCGCCCGGAGCATCGGTGAAATCCTCCGGGGCGAGGGGATTCCCTACGAGCTGATTTTTGTGGACGACGGGTCCTCCGACGCCACCTGGGAGGAGATCGCGCTGGCCGCGGAGCAGGACTCCGCCGTCCGGGGCGTCGGCTTTTCCCGGAACTTCGGGAAGGAGGCGGCCATTTTTGCCGGGCTGGAGGCCGCCGCCGGGGACTGCTGCGCGGTGATGGACTGCGACTTGCAGCACCCGCCGGAAAAGCTGCCGGAGATGTACGCCCTCTGGCGGCAGGGCTTTGAGGTTATCCACGGCGTGAAGGCGGACCGGGGCCGGGAAAGCGGCTTTCACGGCTTTGCCGCCAAGAGCTTTTATAAGATCATGAGCCGGGCCGTGGGCATCGACATGTCCCGGGCCTCGGATTTCAAGCTGATGGACCGCCGGGTGGTGGATACGCTTTTGGCCCTGTCGGAGCACAAGACCTTCTTCCGGGCCCTGGCGGCCTGGGTGGGCTTCCGCACGGCGGAGGTGGAGTTCTGCGTGGAGGAACGGACGGTAGGCGGCACCCACTGGTCCGGCGCGTCGCTGTTCCGCTACGCGGTTTCCAACATCGCCTCCTACTCCTCCGCGCCCATGCAGGCCGTCACGGTGCTGGGCGTGCTGATGCTGCTGGTGTCCCTGGTGCTGGGGGCGCAGACGCTGTTCAACTGGGCCCGGGGCGGGGCGGCGGACGGCTTTACCACGGTGATCATTTTGATGCTGCTGATTGGAAGCATCCTGATGATCAGCCTTGGCATCATCGGCTACTACATCGCGCAGATTTTTGTGGAGGTAAAGGCCCGGCCCCGCTATCTTGTGGCCCGGTGCTGCGGAGGAAAGAAGGGGGAGAAACCATGAGAAAGGGCTTTGCGCCTGCGGCGCTGAAAAGTCCCGACGAGTGCCTGGAGCGGCTCTCAGCGCGCGTCCCGGGCTATATCCGGCTGACCTTCCTCTCCGCCGTGGTCCTGGGTTTGGCGGCACACCTCTATATGTTCGTCAACAAGCTGCCGAACCACGATGATATCGGGCACCTCTTTTCCTCAAATTACGGCGTGGCCTCCGGGCGCTGGCTGCTGCCGCAGGTCCTGCGTTTGGACGGCGCATTCAGCATCCCCTGGATGATTGGGCTTCTTTCCGTCTTGTGCCTGGCGGGGACGGCGTGCCTTACCGTGTCTCTGCTGCGCATCCGCCGTCCTTTGGGATGCGTCGCGGCTGCGGCCCTCATGGTGACGTTCCCTACCGTAACCGCCACCTTCACGTATATGTTCACGGCGGACGGTTATTTCCTCAGCCTGCTGCTGTCCGCGTTTGGCGCGTACGCGGCCGTGCGGTGGCGGTGGGGGAGCCTCCTGGGCGCCGCCGCCATCACCCTTTCCATGGGAATCTACCAGAGCTACCTCAGCACGGCGGCGGCCCTCATGGTGGGCGCACTGCTGTTCGAGACCTTGGACGGGGACAAAACCTTCCGGCAGCTGTTCCTCCGGGGGCTCCGCCTCTTGGCGGTCTTAGCGGCCGCCGTGGCGGCTTACATGGTAATTGTCCGTATCACCACCCGGCAGGTGGCCCTGGTGGACTATATGGGCATCTCCGAAATGGGGAAGATCTCCTTGAAGGAGCTGCCGCAGCTGCTGCTGAAAAGCTACGGAAGATATGTCACGTTCTTCCTGCAAGACACCGGGGGATACCATTTCAGAGCTTTGAAGTATGCGTTCGTCCTCACCGCGCTGTGCACCGCCGCATTAGGCGTGCTGCTGCTGCGGGAGCGGCGCTTGGGTCCGGCCCGGACGGCTTTGGCCGTGGCGCTGGCCATCGTGTATCCGCTGGCGGGGAACCTGATTTATATCATGGTTCCTGGCGGCAATATCCATACCCTGATGATCTATGGGCTGGTGTATACCCTGATCGTCCCGGTCTCCCTGGTCAGCTATATGGGGGCGGACCTGGGGAAGCTCCGCTCCTTCCAGGCGGCCGCAAGCTGGGTGATTCTCCTGACGGTGATGCTGACGGCGTATTCCTATGCGCTGACCGCCAATACGGCTTATTTGAAGATTGACCTCAGCATGCGCCAATGCGTCGCTTATTCCACCCGCCTGCTGGATAAGATCGAATCCTGCGACGGATACCGCCAGGGGATGCCCGTTGTCCTGCTGGGCAGCGGGGTGAAGGAGGAGGCCCTCTCCCCCACCCCGCAGATGGACAATGTCCATATGATAGGCGTTTTCAATCTGGGGGACTTCCGCACCTCGTACACCTATGGCCATTTCCTGCGCTACTACCTGGGCTTTACCGGAGAAGTATACCTCGGCGGCAGCGAGGAGGCCAAGGCCCTGGAGGCGCTCCCCAGCGTGCGCTCCATGCCCTTGTACCCGGAGATCGGCAGCGTGCAGGTGATCGACGGAATGGCGGCAGTAAAGCTGAATGGCTGAGGCCGCCGGGGCGCCCGGTTTTCCTGGGCAGCCGCACCGGATTTTTATGGAAGCAAAGGCCGGGGCCCGGCCCCGCGCAGATAAAGAAGGGGGAAGAAGCATGAGAAAGGGTTTTGCGGTTCCGACGCTGGAAAGTCCCGGCGAGTGCCTGGAGCGGCTCTCAGCGCGCGTCCCGGGCTATATCCGTCTGACCTTCCTCTCCGCCGTGGTCCTGGGTTTGGCGGCACACCTTTATATGTTCGCCAACAAGTTCACCAATCACGACGATTTGAACCAAATGTTCTATGCGGATTACGGAGCCGCCTCCGGGCGCTGGCTGCTGCCGCCCGTTCTGCGTCTGGACGGCAATCTCAGCATCCCCTGGCTGATCGGCCTTCTCAGCATCCTGCTTCTGGCCGGGACCGCGTGCGTGACCGTGTCGCTGCTGCGCATCCGGCAGCCCTTGGGCTGCTTTGCCGCGTCGGCCCTGATGGTCACGTTTCCCACGGTGACGGCCACGTTCGGCTACATGTTTTCGGCGGACGCTTACTTCCTCAGCCTGCTGCTGGCGGCGGTGGCGGGTTATATGCTCTCTGTGCGCCTTACCACCCGCAATACCGGCCTGACGGATTACGAGGGCATTTCCAGCATGGGAAAGCTCTCCCTGGCGGAGCTGCCCAGGCTGGTTCTCAGAAGCTACCGGAAATACGTGGATTTCTTTCTCCGCAACGATTGGAGCTGCCACTTCGGCTTTATGAAATACGCGTTTATTCTGGCGGGACTGGCGACGGTGATCCTGGCCGTTTTGCTCTTGCGCAGGCGGCGCCTGGGCGGCGCGCGAACGGCCCTGGCTGTTGCGCTGGCGGCGGTGTACCCTCTGGCGGGGGCGCTCATTTACGTGATGGTGCCGGGCGGCTTCGTTCACATTCATATGCTTTACGGGCTGGTTTATATTCTTCTCGCCCCGCTGGCCCTGGCGGACTTTGCCGCACAGGATGGAAAATGGGAAGCGGGAGGGGCCGCCCTCCGGTCCGCAGCCAGCTGGGTCATCCTTCTGACCATGGCGCTGACCAGCTACTCCTATGTGGTGACCGCCAACAACGCCTATCTGAAAGCGGACCTGGGCATGCGGCAGTGTGAGGCATACTCCAACCGCCTGTTGGAACGGGTAGAAACCTGTGACGGCTATAAGGCGGGAATGGACGTAGTGCTGGTAGGCAGCGATGTCCGGGAGGAGGCGCTTAACCCCACCCCGGAGGCCAGCACCGCGTGGCTGGTGGGTATCTTCGACATGGGAAACCTGCGCACCTACTTTACCTACCGTAAATTTCTCCGTTACTACCTGGGCTTTACAGGGCCGGTCTATACCGGGGAAAGCGAAATTGCCCGGACCCTGGCGGAGACGGAACAGGTGCGGACCATGCCCTTGTACCCGGAGGCCGGCAGTGTTCAGGTGATTGACGGAATGGTGGTTGTAAAGCTTAACGATTGACGAAGCCAAACGGCGATACCCCTGAGGCGCGTTTTCGCAGAGGAAAGACCTGCGCGCACAAGAGGGCTTTTGAGAAAGGCCTCGCCGATAACGCCAAAACGGTAAAGGGAACGCGGAGCGCCCGGATGGGCGCTCCGCGTTTTGGCGCAGCGGGTGGGATTCGAACCCACGGTACCCTTGCGGGTACACCTGATTTCGAGTCAGGGCCGTTATAACCACTTCGATACCGCTGCATAAGCTGTTTTTTATTATGCCACACTTTCCCCTTCGTTGCAAGGGGGCGGGGAAAATTTCCCCGTCCCCTTTTTTACCGCCCGTACAAAAACGCGTCGCATTTCAGCATGCCGTTATAGAGCTTGCGCTTCTTGTCCGCCGGGCGGCCGAAGCACCGCTCAAATTCCGTGTGGGAGCTCAGCACAACCACCCGCCACTTGGGCGGCAGGTCCTCCAGCGCCTTTCCAAAGGAGCGGTACAGCGCCTCCGCCTCCTCCTTCTCCAAAAGCCGCTCCCCATAGGGCGGGTTTGTCACCAACTGCCCGTATTCGCTGCTCCGGCGGAACTTCCCCGCGTCCGCCTCCTCAAAGCGCACGCAGTCCTCCACCCCCGCAAGGGCGGCGTTGTGCCGGGCCAGTTCCACCGCCGCCGGGTCGATATCCCCGCCCCAGATGTCGTAATGCCCGTGAAATTCCCTGTCCTGGGCCTCCTCCGCCGCGTCCATCCAGAGCTTCGGGCTGAGAAAGTCCCACCGCTGGGCGGCAAAGCGCCGGTCCAGGCCCGGGGCCCGGTTCCTGGCGATGAGCGCCGCCTCGATGGGAATGGTGCCGGACCCGCAGAAGGGATCGCAGAAGGGGTCCCGCCCCCGGTAGCGGGACAGCGCCACCAGCGCCGCCGCCAGGGTTTCCCGCAGGGGCGCGCCCATGTTCTGCGCCCGGTAGCCCCGCTTATAGAGCCCCTCGCCGGAGGTGTCTAGGTACAAAGAGGCCCGGTCCTTGACGATGGCAAACTGGATTTGGTAGCGGCTCCCGGTCTCCGGCAGGGTCTCGCAGCCATAGGCGTTCCCCAGCCGCTTCGCCGCCGCCTTTTTCACGATGGCCTGGCAGGCGGGGACGGAGTGGAGGGCGGAGCTTAGGGAATAGCCCTTTACGGGGAACTCCCCCTCCCGGGGAATGAACTCCTCCCAGGGCAGGGAGAGAACCCCCTGGAACAGGGCCTCGAAATCCGGGGCCGGGAAGGGCTCCCCCAGCCCCATCAGCACCCGGGCCCCGCAGCGCAGGCCGATGTTCAGCCGGGGAATGTCCGCCAGGGTTCCTTTGCAGTGGACCCGGCCGTTTTCCGCCCGGACGCCCGGAAGGCCCAGGCGTTTGAGCTCGCCGGCTACCAGGGCCTCCAGGCCCAGGAGACAGGGGACGGTTAAGGTCAAGGGAATCCCCTCCTTTTCGTTTTTTCCCAGTATAGCAGGGATTTGGGCGGTTTTCAACTCCCCGAAGGGGCGTTTGCCGGGGCGGCTTGTGAATTGTTACGAAAATGAAACACATTTTCCGCCGGGGGTATGCTATACTGTAAGAGAAAGCAGAGGCCCGTTGAAAGGAGGCGCTTTATGAACATTTTTATTTGGCTGTGGCTGGGAGCCATCGTGCTCTTCGGCGTGGCGGAGGTAGTCACGGAGAACATGATCTCCATCTGGTTCGTGGCCGGGTCCCTGGCAGCCCTGGCCGCCTGTACGGCCGGCTGGGCCCTGGGCGGGCTGAGCCCGGAGGCGACGCAGGTGCTGGTATTCGCCCTGGTGTCCGCCGTGTCCCTGGCAGCCACCCGGCCTTTGGTCCGGCGCTTTATGACAAAGCCCGGCATTCCCACCAACTCCGACCGGGTGCTGGGCATGGTTGCCAAGGTCACTGAAGCGGTGGACAACGACCGGGCCTGCGGCGCGGTCTATGTGGACGGAAAAACCTGGACCGCCCGCAGCGCGGACGGCTCCGTCATCCCCTCCGGGACCCAGGTGAAGGTACAGAAGATCGAGGGCGTGAAGCTCCTGGTCCAATATTCAGAGAAAGTGGAGGTAGCAAAGTAATGTGGTGGATTCCCGTTTCCGTCGTCATCGTCCTGCTGGTCATTTTGATCATTTCCAACGTCCATATCGTCCAGCAGTCCCGGGCCTACGTGGTGGAGTGGCTGGGCCAGTTCCATGCCGTGTGGAACCAGGGCCCCCATGTCAAGGTGCCCTTTGTCATGCGGGTGGTGAAGAAGGTGTCCCTGAAGGAGCAGGTAGCGGACTTCCCACCCCAGCCCGTCATCACCAAGGACAACGTCACCATGCAGATTGACACCGTGATTTATTTCCAGATCACGGACCCCAAGCTCTACACCTACGGCGTGGAGCACCCCATGAGCGCCATTGAAAACCTGACGGCCACGACCCTGCGGAACATCATCGGCGACATGGACCTGGAGCAGTCCCTCACCAGCCGGGACATCATCAACTCCCGGATGCGCTCCATCCTGGACGAGGCCACGGACCCCTGGGGCATCAAGGTCAACCGGGTGGAGCTGAAAAACATCATCCCGCCCAAGGACATCCAGAACGCCATGGAAAAGCAGATGAAGGCCGAGCGGGAGCGCCGGGAGTCCGTCCTCCAGGCCCAGGGCCAGAAGGAGTCCCAGGTGCTGGTGGCCCAGGGCGAGAAGGAAGCGGCCGTCCTCCGGGCCACGGCGGCCAAGGAAGCGGCGATTCTCCAGGCCGAGGGCGACAAGCAGGCCCGCATCATGGCCGCCGAGGCGGAGGCCGAGGCCATCACCCGGGTGCAGACCGCCCTGGCGGAGTCCCTGCGGCTTTTGAACGACGCCGCCCCCAACGACCAGGTGGTGAAGCTGAAAGCCCTGGAGGCCATGCAGAAGGTGGCCGACGGCAAGGCGACGAAAATCATCATCCCCAGCGAGATTCAGGGCCTTGCGGGCCTGGCCGCCAGCGCCAAGGCGGTGTTTGAAACCGAAGACCCGAAAAAATAAATCTGTCTTGTGGTAAAAGAGGTCCCCGTCCATCGGACGGGGACCTCTTTTACCAATCCCAATTCGCTTTCGTGTTTCCAATGTCTTTACGTACAAGATTCGTGCATATTTATGAATTCTTGTCACGAAGAGGACTTGCGGCTTTATTCTGCAAATCCGGAAATTATCAGTTCAAATGTAAATAGTTCTATCAAAGCCTGTTCTCACCTGGCTTATATTTCTTAATAAGCACTTTTTCACAAGGAAGCGTCCGAAATAATTCCTCCATTACCCTGCTCCCAAATTCTTGAATTTGGTCGTCTTCTGACAGCTTTGGCGGGTAGTCAATGTCCAAAAGACAAACATACAAATTCCAGATAATCCCCTCATCCGGAAACTTTACACGACCATTCGTTTCTCGATTGGGGTACAACTGTAAGAACAGATTAGGGTTGTAATTGTAAAAATAGACATGGTCATATTCCGGCGGCTCCGCACCCGGAGTAGAGCGACCGAAAGGACCGGTATTTTTTCTCATTTTGGGCTTACGTGCAATTCTGGAATCATTGATTTCTCCGGAAATTTTACTAAGTGCTTTTTCAAAAATTTTAATCATTTCCTTTTCCGGTAAATCGCCTGTTTTCAAACCATATTCAAACATACCAGGTTCAAACATTTACGCTACCTCCATAGTTCGTTTTTCAAATCTATAAACCGGCATTTTTACATAACTATATCGCAGGCTGTTTTACCTTCAAAGGCTGTATATTTATTCGTTGTATTCAGCTGGAAACACGAAGCTGAATTGGGAGTTTTACCAAGCTGGGTTGCCGTCGTTTCGGCTTGGTGTATCACCAGACCGCCGAAGCGCGATAAAGTTCTTTTGGATACTTTTGCCCACAGGGCATACGGGGACTCTAAACGGCAAAGCCGTCAAGAGTCCCCATATCTTTCAAGAAAAGTATCAGGGCTTTACAATCAGGTTTACCAGGCGGTTCTTGACGAAGATGGTCTTGACCACCCGCATGCCCGCCGTGGCCTTCTGCACCTTCTCCACCGCCATGGCGGCGTCCACCACCGCCTGCTCTCCGCTGTCCGTAGGCAGGGTGACGGTGCCTTTCAGCTTGCCGTTGACCTGGACGGCGAAGTCCACCGAGGAGGCCACGGTCTTGCTCTCGTCGTAGACCGGCCACTGGCTCTGGCAGCACATCTTCCCCGTCCCGGCGGCGAAGCCGAAGCGCTCCCACAGCTCCTCCGTAATATGGGGGGCGAAGGGGTTCAGAAGCTGAATCAGCGTCTTCATGTCCCCCTTGGTCACGCCGTTGGCGGTCAGCTCGTTCACAGCCGTCATCATGGCCGCGATGGCGGTGTTCATTTTCAGGCTGTCGATATCCCCCGTGACCTTCTTGATGGTCCGGTGGAGAATGGCCTCATTCTTGGCGCTGGGGTTCGGGTCGTCCTTGGCGCTTTCCGCCAGGTTCCACACCCGGTCCAAAAAGCGCTTGGAGCCCTTGACGGCCTCGGTGGACCAGATGGCCGCCTGCTCGAAGTCGCCCACGAACATGATATAGAGCCGCATGGTGTCCGCGCCGTACTGGGCCACGATGTCGTTGGGGTTCACCACGTTGCCCCGGGACTTGGACATCTTCTCGCCGCCTTCGCCCAGGATCATGCCGTGGCTGGTGCGCTTGGCGTAGGGCTCCTTGGTGGGCACCACCCCGATGTCATAGAGGAACTTGTGCCAGAAGCGGGAGTAGAGCAGGTGGAGCGTGGTGTGCTCCATGCCGCCGTTGTACCAGTCCACGGGAGACCAGTAATCCAGGGCCTCCTTGGAGGCCAACGCCTTGTCGTTGTGGGGGTCCATATACCGCAGGAAATACCAGCTGGAGCCCGCCCACTGGGGCATGGTGTCCGTCTCCCGCTGGGCGGGGCCGCCGCACTTCGGGCAGGTGGTGTTCACCCAGTCGGTCATTTTCGCCAGGGGGCTCTCGCCGGTGTCCGTCACCTCGTAGCTCTCCACCTCGGGAAGAAGCAGGGGAAGCTCCGACTCCGGCAGGGGGACCCAGCCGCACTTGGGGCAGTTCACCAGGGGAATCGGCTCGCCCCAGTAGCGCTGGCGGGAGAACACCCAGTCCCGGAGCTTGAAGTTGGTCTTGGGCCGGCCATAGCCCTCCTTGGTGACGTGCTCCTTCATGGCGGGAATGGCTTCCTTCACGGTCATCCCGTCCAGGAAGCCGGAGTTGACCATGACGCCCGTGTCGTCCTTGAGGACGAACGCCTCCTTGGTGATATCGCCGCCCTTGACCACTTCGATAATCGGCAGGCCGAAGGCCGTGGCAAAGTCCCAGTCCCGCTGGTCATGGCCGGGCACGCCCATGACGATGCCCGTGCCGTAGCCCATCAGCACGTAGTCGGAGACAAACAGGGGAACGCGCTTGCCGTTGGCGGGGTTGACGGCCTCGATGCCCTGGAGGCGCACGCCGGTCTTTTCCTTGTTCAGCTCCCCCCGCTCAAAGTCGGATTTCCGGGCGGCCTCCGCCTGGTAGGCCGCCACCTCGTCCCAGTTCTGGATCTGGTCCTTCCACTGCTCCAGGAAGGGGTGCTCCGGGGAGATGACCATGTAGGTCACGCCGAAAAGGGTGTCGCACCGGGTGGTGTAGACCGTCAGCTTGTCGCCGTTGGTGGCGGTGAAGTCCACCTCCGTGCCCTCGGACCGGCCGATCCAGTTGCGCTGCTGGATTTTGACCCGGTTGATAAAGTCCACGTCGTCCAGATCGTCGATGAGCCGGTCGGCGTACTTGGTGATGGCCAGCATCCACTGGGATTTCTCCTTGCGGATGACCTCGCCGCCGCAGCGCTCGCAGACGCCCTCCACCACTTCCTCGTTGGCCAGGACGATTTTGCAGCTGGTGCACCAGTTCACGGGCATGGAGGCTTTATAGGCCAGGCCCTTTTTGAACATCTGGAGGAAAATCCACTGGGTCCACTTGTAGTAGTCCGGGTCGGTGGTGTTGACCTCCCGGTCCCAGTCGAAGGAGTAGCCCAGCATCCGGAGCTGCTTGCGGAAGTTCTCCACGTTGTCGTGGGTGACCTTGGCGGGGTGGATGTGGTTTTTCACGGCGTAGTTTTCCGTGGGCAGGCCGAAGGCGTCGTAGCCGATGGGGAAGAGGACGTTGAAGCCCTGCATCCGCTTCTTGCGGCAGATGATGTCCATGGCGGTGAAGGGCCGGGCGTGGCCCACGTGGAGCCCCTGGCCGGAGGGGTAGGGGAACTCGATGAGGCCGAAGAACTTCTCCCGGCCCATGTCGCCGTTGACGGCGGTGAAGGGCTTTTCCTCCAGCCACTTTTGCTGCCACTTTTTCTCAATGGCGGTAAAATCGTATTTCATGCGTCTTCTCCTTTATCCTTTGAAAATGAAAGCTCACTGTCTGGTCAGGCCCGCTCGAAGCCCAGATACCGGGTGCCCTGGAAGGTCAAATTTCCCTGGTCCCCCTCCACCAGCATCCCGTACTCCGGGCCGCTGACGGAAAGCTCCATCCGGTCCCCGCTCTCCACCTGGAAGGTGGCGTAGTAAGAGGTGTGGGAATGGCTCATATTGTTGGCTCCCCGGTGGTGGGAAACCTCCGTCCGCTTGGCGGCCACTTGGGCGGAAACCGTCAGCCGGGGGGAGGCGTTGTTTTTGTTCCAGGTCTTCACGCCCCGGACTGCGGACACGAGGAAGGTTCCGATTACGATGACAAATACCGTGATGAACAGAAATGGGAAAATGGAAAAAATCAGGTCGAATCCGCCCATGCCAAAGCCCATGCTCTCTCTCCTCTCCAAAATACGAACGCCCCCAGCCGAAGCGGCCAGGGGCGTGCTCTCACGCGGTACCACCCTGTTCAGCCGCCACAGGCGGCCCTTTCGGCCCTCTAACGGGGGCGAGGCCGTCCCGCCCTACCTTATCGGGCGGGAGACTCCGGGACCAGTCATGCACAGGGGCTCCCCCGCCGGCTCGCA
>CAJUBX010000061.1 GCA_910585165.1 uncultured Oscillibacter sp.
AGCTCAGCGCCGACTATATCATCCCCAAGGCGTTTGACAAGCGGGTGGGCCCCGCCGTGGCCAGGGCCGTGGCCCAGGCCGCCCGGAGCTCCGGCGTGGCCAGGCTGTAAAGAACTGGTTTCCCGCTGACTCTTTTGAAACCGGAACGGGAATATGACTATCGGAGGGAGGCCTGCCAATACGGCGCCTCCCTCCGATGGTTTAATCTGTAAGTACCCTGCGATAAACAGCGGGCTGCCGCTCAGACGGCTCCGCCCAGCCTGCGGGCATCCTCCAGCTCCCTGCGGCCCTCAATGTCGCCTGTGTCCATCACGCCGCCGCAGAGAACCTTACCAAGGCTTTTCCAGCCCAAATGCTGTTCCAGCCGGTCGTACCAGTACAGCGTCTCCTCAAAACCATGGCCCTCCGCCGCCATCAGCAGGGCGCACTCTTTTTTCGGATTGCGATAGTCCGGATCGCATTCCGCCACAGCAAACAGCCGGTCAAAGGCGCACTTCAGCTGCCCGCTGATGGTCCAGTAATAAAGCGGCGACGCCAGCACCACCACGTCGGCTTCCTTGTAGGCAGGGTAGATTTTGTCCATATCGTCCCGCTGGACACAGGGATGCTCCGGGTCCTTTCCGCCGCCAAAGCAGCCCCTGCACCCATGGATGTTCATGCCGTCCAGAAAAAATTCCGTCACCGTATTGCCCGCACTCTCAGCACCCTCGGTGAATGCCTTCACCAGCGCAGAGGTGTTGCCTTTCCTTCGAGGACTGCCGTTCAAAATCACGATTTTCTTCGGCATGGTTCCAGCTCTCCTTAAATCTTGCCGGCCAGAGCTGCCGCCTGGGCGCAGCCGTCGGTCTTTTCGATGTCGCCCACGTTGAGAACGCTGGGCACCAGCACCTCGCCTACCATGTTCCACTTCAGAAGGGCGGCGGAGCGCTCCAGGGGAATCCGAACGCCGTCCATCACGTCCATCTCCGCTTCCTCACAGCAGACGATCATGGCGCATTCCTTGCCCGCAATGTCCTTGCCGCCGATCACGAGGGAGAACAGCCGGTCGATAACGCCCTTAATCTGAGCGGGGATGGAGTACCAGTAAACCGGCATGGTGAACACCACGGCGTCTGCCTCCAGGATGGCAGGGGCAATAAGGTTGAAGTCGTCGTCGAAGGAGCAGGCTTTCCCGGTCTTGTAGCATGTCTGACAGGCGTGGCAGCCGCCAATCTTCATCATGGCCGCATCGAAGCGGGTGACGGTGTGGCCCTTGGCTTCCGCCGCCTGGATGAACGCGTCCGTCATAGCAAAGCTGTTGCCGTTTTTGCGCGGACTGCCGGTGATGACCACAATTTTCTTGCTCATAATAAAGCCTCCGGTTCATGGATTTGAGGGCGGACTTGACTTTCTCCGCACCTGATTGTATTATCATAAGCAAGAACAAGCTGCACGTCAAGTACGCACATTCAAGTGTGGTACTTACCAAAAGGAGAGCGTGAGATGGACAATCGATGCATTTCAAGAGAGTGCCTGAGCGGGACGGGGTTCAGCTATACGTTATCGCTCATTAACGGAAAATATAAAATGACCATTCTCTATACGCTGATGGAGTTCAAAACGGTCCGCTTCAACGAGATGAAAAGGTACATCGGGGATATTTCCTATAAAACCCTGAGCCATACGCTGAAGGAATTGGAATCGGACGGGCTGGTGCACCGGAAGGAATATCCGCAGATTCCGCCCAAAGTGGAATATAGCCTGACAGAGCGGGGCCAATCGCTGATTCCCATTCTGGACGCTATGTGCGATTGGGGTCATGCGAATCGAATTCCCTAAAATGAGAGGGTGTCATGAAATCTCGGAGGATTCCGCCATAGCCAGCGCCGGAGCCCGCATCTGCGGGCGCATGTGCCTGGGCTTATAGGAGATGCAGGTGCGCTTTGCGCCAGCGGGCCGCCCTTTGGGCGGCCCGTTTTTTATGAAATTGCCGTCAGATAGAACTGCCAGGACTGGTAGTCCCCCCAGGGCATGGGCAGGGGCCAGCCCGCCTCCATCAATGCGCTTCCGGGGAGGGAACTCTCGCCGTTGACGCAGTAGCAAAGTTCCGGGTCCAGGCCTTTAAGCCGCAGATTCCGCAGGGGAGGCCCGCCCTGAACCGGGCCGGACACCACGGAGACCAGGGCTTCCCTCTTGTCGGGGGAAACATGCTCCCAGGCGGTGTAAGGCCCGTTTTGGAAGGGATCCGTGAGGCGGTAGTAGTCCCCCTGGTAAATAAGGCCCTGGTGCTCCTTGAAAAAAGCCGTCTGGCGGAGAACAGTCTCCCGCTCCTCCGGGGAAATTTCCGCTGGGTCCATCTCGTAGCCGAAGGTGCCGTGCATCGCTGCGACGCCCCGGGTTTCCATGGACACGGACCGGCCTGTCTGCGCGTTGGGCACAGCGGAGACGTGGGCCCCCATGGTGCAAACCGGGTAACAGAAGGAGGTTCCGTACTGGATGCGGAGCCGGTCCATGGCGTCGGTGTTGTCGCTGCACCAGATTTGGGGCGTATAGTACAGCATTCCCGCGTCAAAGCGCCCGCCGCCGCCGCTGCACCCTTCAATGAGCATATGGGGAAAATCCCGGCGCATCTGCTCCAGCATGCTGTACAGGCCCAAAACACAGCGGTGGTAGGTCTCGCCCTGCCGCTCCGGCGGAAGGGCTGCGGACCACACGGCGGCCAGGCTCCGGTTTACGTCCCACTTGACATAGGAGACATCGGCGCTGGAGAGCACCGCTTTCAAAGCGCCGTAAATATGCTCCCGGACCTCCCGGCGGGAGAAGTCCAGCGCCAGCTGCTGGCGGCCCCGGACCTTTGCCCGCCCGGGAATCTGGAGGGCCCAGTCCGGATGGGCCCGGTAGAGGGCGCTGTCCTCGTTGACCATCTCCGGTTCCATCCACAATCCAAACTGCATGCCCAGGGCCCGGATGCGGGAGGCCAGAGCCTCCAGCCCGCCGGGCAGCTTTTCCCCGTTGACGGTCCAGTCCCCCAGACCCGCATTATCGCTGTTTCGCGCGCCGAACCAGCCGTCGTCCATGACAAAGAGCTCAATCCCCAAGGGAGCGGCGCTTTCGGCGATTTTGACCAGGCGCTCCGCGTCGAAGGAGAACTCCGTGGCTTCCCAGTTGTTGATGAGAACAGGCCGGGGCCGCCCTGCCCAGGGGTCCCGGATCAGCCGCTCCCGGATGGCCCGGTGAAACCGGTGGCTCAGGACAGCCAGTCCGTCTTTGGAGCAGCAGAGGGCCGCCTCCGGGGTGGTGAAGCCTTCGCCGGGGGCCAGGGTCCAGCAGAAGTGCCAGGGATGAATGCCCAGAGTGAGGCGGATATTCTCAAACTGGGACCGTTCCGCCGCCGCCTGAAAGTTGCCGCTGTAAAGAAGCGCGGCCCCATAGCAAAGGCCGTGGTCCTCCCCCGCGCCGTGCTCGCAGAGGATAACAAAGGGGTTGTGCTGGTGGCTGGAGCTGCCTCGGACGCTGCCCACACTCCGCACGCCGGGAAGCAGGGGCCCCCGGTTGGGGCGGCGCTCCAGGACATGCTTGCCGTCAAAGGTGATGAGGTCCAGGTCCTCCCGCTGGAAATCCAGGCAGAGGGAGGCGGCCTGCCGGACCTTGACGGCGGCGCTTCCCCGGTTGATGAGCTTAACGGCCCGGGTGATGATATCGTAATCTTCCAGCACGCCGTAATAGAGCTCCGCTTCCACTCCGGCGGCGGCGTCCTCCAAAACAACGACCAGAGTCTCGCCATCCTCCCCCCAGAAGGCGGGAAGCCCTTCCAGGGCGTATTTTCCCGGCTCCACCCGGAAGGACTTGTACCGCAGGTCTGCGGCGCGGCTGCCGTTGGGCAGCTCCAGGTCCAGGGAGGGAAGGCGGAAATCCCCCATGCCGCAGCCGGAGTACTCCTGGGGAAGCACGTCCAGGGAAAAGCCCCGGTCCTCCCCTGCCTCTTCCGGGTTGGGGGAAAAGCCCCGGTCGACGTACCGGATGCGGTAGGACAGGTCGCAGCCGTCTACCCGGGGACCGTAGTAGGTGTGGAGCAGGACGCCGTGAGCGCCCGCCTTCATCTGATAGGTGGTGTGTCTCGTATGCAGGGTGAAAAGCCCTTTGCCGCATTGTATCATAAGAAATTCCTCACAGTGTCGCAGATAAGAGGTCCAGCCCCGGCGGGGCGGATCGCCGGGCCGGGGCTGGGTGGAAGAAAGGTGGATGTATGAAGGGGGCCGTCACGTATAGGACGCCTCTTGCCGAAATTATTTTCCTCCCGTGGAGGCGATGCCCTCGATGAACTGGCGCTGGAAGATCAGATACAGAATCACCATGGGCAGCATGGCAAGCAGGGAGCCCGCCATCAGCACCGGGAAGTTGGTGGTAAACTGGCCCCGGAGGGTCGCCAGGCCGGAAGAAAGGGTCATCATCTTCAAATCGGAGTTCACCACCAGGGGCCACATCAGGTCGCTGTAGGCGAACACGGCAGTGAAGATGGTCAGGGCCGCTACGGAGGTTCCCGTCAGGGGGAACATGACCTTAGTGAAGGTCTGCCACTGGTTGCAGCCGTCCAGGTAAGCGGCCTCGCCGATCTCATTGGGGATGCCCATGTAGGTCTGGCGCAGGAAGAACACGCCGAAGGCGCTGACGATGCCGGGGAAGACCAGGGCGAAAATCGTATTGGCCAGGCCCATATGCGCCACCATCTGATACTGGGGAATGATGAAAATCTGGCTGGGCAGGGACATCTGGACCAGCACGATGCCGAAGAGAAGGTTCTTGCCCTTGAAGTTCAGCTTGGCGAAGGCATAGCCCGCCATGGAGCTGAACACGATGGCGCACAGCACCCGGAAGAGGATCATCAGCGCCGTGTTCCAGTACAGGTTCAGGAAGGGCAGACTGGCCATGGCGTCCCGGAAGTTATCCAGAATCAGCTCTTTGGGGAAAATGGTCGGCGGAATGGCCAGACTCTCGGGAATGGTCTTGGAGCTGGTGAGGATCATCCACACGAAGGGGAAGATCATAATGACGGAACCCAGGACCAGAGCCGCATAGGTCAGGAAGGTGGTGATCCGCTTACTGCGGGTGAGAGAAGCGCTGCTTTTCATGTTCGTCCCCTCCTTACACGTCGTAGTTGACCCACTTCTTCTGGCCGACAAACTGGATAATCGTCACGGCGCCGATGAGAAGCACGGTCCAGATCACGATAGCGCTGCCGCTGCCGCGGCTGCCGGCCACGAAAGACTCGCGGTAGAACAGGTACATCAGGCTCTGCACGCTGGTAACGGCGGGGTTCGTGTCCTCCACCATCATGTAGATGAGGTCGTACACCTTCACGGAGGCCATCAGCCGCATGATCATGACCACGAACAGGGTGGGGGAGACCATGGGCAGGGTGATGTGGAAGAACTGGGTGACCTTGTTGGCCCCGTCGATGCTGGCGGCCTCGTAATAGGACTTGGAGATATTCTGGAGGCCCGCCAGGAGAAGCACCGCGTCATAGCCGATGTTGCTCCAGATGGCCACCACGGCGCAGGCGATCATAACCACGTTGGGGTCGGTGATCCAGCCCACATGGGTCCCCATGGCCTGGTTCAAAATGCCGTACTCGCCGTTGAAAATCCAGCGCCACACCATGGTGACGGCGGCGGGGGCGCAGACCATGGGCAGGAAGAAGATGGTCCGGAACGCGCCCTTGCCCTTGATCTTCGCGTTCAAAAGCATGGCCACCAGAAGGGACAGGAACAAGCCCAGGGGCACGGTGAGGATGCAGAAGTAAATGGTGTTCCAGGTGGCCCGCCAGAATTCCGGGCGCTGGAAAACGTCAATGTAATTCTGAAGCCCGACAAACTTGTAGTGGCCGAAGCCCAGGTGCTCGCAGAAGCTGGTGTACAGCGTCTGGACGAAGGGCCACAGGTTCAGCACAATAAGGCCGATGATGGTGGGGGCCACCATGATATAGGCCCAGTTTTGTTCCCGCTTGGCGGCGGCGGACAGTTTTGCTCCCTTATTCACGGAAAACCCTCCTCTCACTCATTCGCCAGCTTCTTGGCGGTTTCGGTGTTGATAATCTCCTGGATGTTGTCCATGCCGGCCTCGAAACTCTGCTGGCCGTTGTAGACCTTGTTCAGCTCATCCAGCACGGGGGCCTTCCACTTGGGGCGGGCGGAGTTGTTGACGCTCTGCACGCCGTACTCAAATTGCTCCTTGAGGACCTCCAGATCCAGGTCGTAGCCCTCCTTGGCGAAGGCGTCGAAGTACGCCTGCTCGGTGCCGTCATAGGCGGAGATCGCCGCGCCGTAGCTGCTGGCGATGGTTTGAGCCTCCTCGGTGCCGAAGAACTTGATGACATCCAGGGCGGCCTCCCGGTTCTTGCCGTGGGCGGCGGTGGAGTAGCACAGGCCGTTGGAGATGGTGGCCCGGCCGTCTCCCTGGACAGGGTCGGGGCACTTGGGAAGTCGGGCCACGTCCCACTTGCCCTGCATGTCGGGGAAGCTGGTCACGTCGTTCCACAAATTCCAGTTGCCCTCCAGGAACATGGCGCCGCCCTCGGAGAAGAAGGTGGTCTGAGGGGTGGTCTCCGCGAAGTAGGTCTGGTCGGGGCACCAGTCGGTTTTCTGCATGCCGATATAGAAGTCCATGGCTTTCCGGGTGCCCTCCTGGTCAAAGCCGCCCCTGGTCTTATCCTCGGTGAGGATGCAGCCGCCGGCCTGGTAGACGAAGTTCCAGTAACCCATCTGATCGTCGTTATAGGCCATAAAGCCGTATTTGCCCGTGGCGGCGTGAATCTTCTCGGAGGCGGAGACCATGTCGTCCCAGGTCCAGTTTTCGTCGGGGTAGGAGACGCCTGCGGCGTCGAACATCTCCTTGTTGTAGCAAAGGACGATGTTGTCCTTGTCCTTGGGCACGCCGTACATCTTGCCGTCGAAGCCCTGAGCGTTGCCGATGGAGATTTCGGAGAAATGCTCCTGATAGAAGCTGGGGTCTACGTCGTCATAAAGATTGGTCACGTCCGCCAGCATGCCGAACTCCGTGTAGTACAAAATCTGGTTGGTATGCATCCAGAAAATGTCCGGCATGGTGTTGGACTCGGCGGCGGCCTCCAGCTTGGTCCAGTACTCGTTCCAGCTGGTAACCTGCACGTCGATGACCACGTCGGGGTTCTTGGCCGTGTAGGCGTCGCAGATGGCCACCATGCTGTCCCGCTGATAGACGTCCCATATCTGGAAGGTCAGATGGGTCTTGCCGTCGGCGGCGCCGCAGCCGCACAGGCTCAGCAGCAGCGTGAGGGCCAGCGCGATTGCGGCGGCGCGGGGAATTCGTTTCATAACTCCACTCCTCTGCTTCAGATTTGCTTGGGTACAGTTCAAACTAAAGAAATCATAATACTGCCCGGCGGCTCCTGTAAATGGACTGGATTTTATAAAATATACCCAAATGCAAGAATTCTATAGCTCTGTGCAAAACCGCACCACATCCTGGTATATTTCCTTAAAATTCATGAAATTCTGCCAGATGCAGGAATTTCCATTTGTGCAAAATGCAAATTCTAAAGCAAAAGCCCCCGCCAGGGGGCCTTGCTGTTTTCCATCTTTTGGCATTATATGCCAAAATGCGGGATATTCCCTGCCGGGCGGCGGGGCGTGGACGCCAGGTATTCGGTGGGGGAGAGGCCGGTCTCCCGGCGGAAGACCTTGGCGAAGTAATTGGCGTTGGCAAAGCCGGAAGCCTCCGCCACATAGGTGATGGTGGTATCCGGGTCCCGGAGCAGCAGCTTGGCGTATTCCACCCGCACCCGGGTGATGTACTTTCCCGGGGAAACGCCGATTTTTTTGGTGAATACCCGGCCCAGGTGGGCGGCGGAAACCTCCAGCCGCTCCGCCAGCTCGTCCACGCCCTCCAGGAAGGGGAACTCCTCCTGGATAATGGCCACTGCGGCCTCCACCAGAGGGGAGCCCGCGTCCGCCCGGAAATCGCCGGGCAGGGCCTGGAGCTTCAGCAGCATGGCGTAGGCCAGGGCGGAGGCGGCCTCGCCGGGGGCCTCCCCCTGTTCGTCCTCCAGAACCGCCAGGGACATGGCCGCCTCCCGGACCGCCGCCGCGCCGCCGGGGAACAGGGCGTTCCCCTTTGCCAGCCGGTCCGCCAGCAGCCGGGGCGCCAGCTCGCCCCGGAGCTGGAGAAGGAAGCCGAGCCCGGCGGTCACCGCCTGGAGGGTGTACTCCCCGGGCTCCGCCAGCAGGTAGGCCTGCCCCGGGTCCAGCAGGGCGTAGCGGTCATAGGCGGAGACGGTCAGGTTCCCCTGGACCGCCGCCGCAAGGATATAGTCTCCCGTCCGGCCGTATCCGGTGAGCCGGTCCCCGGCGGAAAGGGGCAGGACGCGGAGCCTGGGAAGGGTCAAAAGGCTTTGGACGGCGGGGGCCGGGTCCGCCGGACGGATATCCCGTTTTTCAATGGCTCGTGGGGACATGCGAAACCTCCGTGCAAAGGCCCAGGCCTTTAGTGGGCAATGGCCTGTTCAGTTTCCTTGTCAAACAGATGAATTTTATCCTTGTTCAGGGTCAGCCTGGCGGCGCCGCCCACCTGGCCGGGATAGCTGGAAGGAGCCTTGACCACCAGCTTGCTGCCCTGGCAGTCCAGATGCAGGTGGGTCTCCGCGCCCATAAGCTCGGCGATTTCAATCACGGCCTCCAGGTCGCAGGACTCCCCAGCCGTTACGGGGTCCAGGTCCTCGGGGCGGACGCCCAGGACCACGGTCCTGCCCACGTAAGCGCCCAGGGCCTTCTTGTCCATCCGATCCGGCAGGGCGATGGAAGCGCCGCAGGTCTTGGCGGTGAATTTCCCGCTCTCCTCGGCAATGACGGCGTCCAAGAAGTTCATCTGGGGGGAGCCGATGAAGCCGGCTACAAAGAGGTTGCAGGGATAGTCATAGAGGTTCTGGGGGGTGTCGTTCTGCTGGATGACGCCGCCTTTCATGACCACGATGCGGTCGCCCATGGTCATGGCCTCGGTCTGGTCGTGGGTGACATAGACGAAGGTGGTTTGAAGGCGCTTGTGCAGGCGGCTGATTTCCGCCCGCATGGCGGTGCGGAGCTTGGCGTCCAGGTTGCTGAGGGGTTCGTCCAGCAAGAATACGGCGGGATTGCGGACCATGGCCCGGCCCAGGGCAACCCGCTGGCGCTGGCCGCCGGAGAGGGCCTTGGGCTTGCGGTTGAGCAGGTGCTCCAGGTCCAGGGCCCGGGCGGCCTCGTGAACCCGGCGGTCAATCTCGTCCTGGGGGATCTTTTGCAGGGTCAGGCCGAAGGCGATGTTTTTGTAAACGGTCATGTGGGGATACAGGGCGTAGTTCTGGAAGACCATGGCGATGTCCCGGTCCTTGGGGGCCACGTCGTTGACCACCCGGTCGCCGATGTACAGCTCGCCGCTGGTGATGTCCTCCAGTCCGGCGATCATCCGCAGAGTGGTGGATTTGCCGCAGCCGGAGGGACCCACCAGGATGACGAATTCCTTATCCTGAATTTCCAGGTTCAGGTCGGGGACGACGGTGACGTTGCCGGGATAGGTCTTTTCCACGTGCTTGAAGGTAATACTGGCCATGATGAAGCTCCTCCTCAGTGATTTTGGCAAAAGCATAGCACCCCTCCCCGGGGGAGCGCAAGGGTAAATTCCGGACGGTTCCGGTAAAATTTTGATGTTCTGCCGCCGGGCGGGAAAATTACCCGGGAGGTCAGCTTCTTGCCCTTGCGCCGGAAAAGCGGGCGTGCTATAATATTAAGATCAAATGGGAAACCGCAGAAGCCGGGAGGATGGGGTATGTTTTTCCGAAAAGACTATGCGCAGCCGGGGCCCGGCGTGGACCGGGACGAGCCGGAGAAGACCGGGCTGTCCCGGCTGGCGGAGATTTTTTCCATCGAATGCGTCAGCCTGGTAAAGCTGAATCTTTTGTTCCTTGTGAGCTGCATCCCGGTAGTCACCCTTCCGGCGGCGGTCATCGCCATGAACCGCGTGACGCGGATGATGGTTCTGGACCAGCCGGTGACGCTGCTGTACCACTACAAGTCCGCGTTCAGGCGGGAGTGGAAGCGCGGGTACGCCGCCTTTTTCTCCGTGGCCGTACCCTTGGTTCTCTCGGGTTTCGGCGCGTGGTTCTACCTCAGCCGGGCCATGGCCCGGCCGGTGCTGTTGCTGCCCTTCATGCTGTGCTCCACGGTGCTGCTGGCGGCGCTTCTGGCTTCCCCGTATTTTTACGGCCTGCTGACCACGGAGCGGAGCTTCCGGGAGTGCCTGCGTCTGGCCCTGCTTCTGGGGCTGGGGCGGCCCCTGCGGGGGGCCCTGGCGGCGCTGTCCGTGTATGGGTCTTTGGCGGCTGCGGTGCTGGAGTTTCCCATCAGCGGGATTTATCTTTTGCTGATCGGCTTTTCCGTGCCCTGCCTGCTGGGGGGCTTCTTCATCCGGACGGAGCTGAAGCGGCTGTGAGAACCTGTATGCACAATGTTCAGTAAGGGGAGTATGCCTTTGAAGGGGCTGCTCCTCTCAGAGCAATCCTCGAAAATACGAAAAAACGTTCCGTGGTCCGGGAAGCGCATGGCGCCGCGCTTGTCCTTGCCCGGCGGCCTGCCTGCGTTCCTTTCCCGTGCCCGCCTCCGCTTTTCTCATTATCTCCGAGAATTGCCCCAAAATAAAAAAGGAGGAACTCGAACACATGAAACAGCTGAAACATCTGACGGCCCTGGCCTGCGCTCTGGCCCTGGTTCTGACGCTGGTTCCCGCGGCGGGAGCCGAGGAAAGACCGCAGTACACGATGGGGCAGATCGTAGGAGGCGATCCCAACTGCGAGCATCACATCATGAATCTGTACCAGTACCAGGAAACCGTCCAGGCCACCTGCACGGAAAACGGCTACGGCTTCTGGCCCTGCGAATTCTGCGGCGCAAAGCAGGTCTGTGCGATTCTGTATCCCCAGGGACACCGATATTCAAATGGCGTTTGCAGGTACTGCGGCGAGGCGGACCCGAACGCCCAGAGAGGAGAAACTGCGTCCGGCGGCGGCACGACTCCGTCTGTCCAGCCCGGGAACACTCCGGCAGAGCCCGCCGCCCCGCAGGACGGATGCGAGACGGGACAGCATAAATGGAGCTTGACCATCACGCCCTCCAGCTGCTCCACAGAGGGAAAGGCGGTCAGGACCTGCGACGTTTGCGGGAAGGAAGAAATCCAGAACACCATTCCCAAAACCGGCCACACCTGGAGGCAGCTGAGCGGCTACCGCGTTTGTACCGTCTGCGGCGAGACGGAGCAGCAGCTCTCCGCTCAGCCCCAGACCCAGCCGGAAGAGCCCGGTGAGCCCGAAAGGCCCTCCGTCTCCTCGAAGGGCAGCATCATGACGGGTTCCACCTCCCTGTCTCAGCTGAGCAAGCAGGAGATCATCGGCCTGCTGGAGGACAATCCCCTGACCATGCCCTCCCAGGTCTTCGACGTGCAGCCCAGCTGCTCCGCCCCCTACGCGGCGGGCAAGCTGTCCAGCGCTGCCCTTCAAGCCGCTCTGGACCGTCTGAACGCCCTGCGGCGCATCAGCGGCATTCCCGCTGCCAGCCTCAGCAGCCAGTGGAGCGAAACCGCCCAGTACGGCGCGGTGGTCCTGGGGGCCCTGGGCACGCTGAGCCACACGCCCTCCCAGCCCGCCGGCATGGATAAGTCCTTCTTTGACAAGGGCTACTCCGCTACATACTCCAGCAACCTCTCCGCCGGGCGGACCCTGGTTGCCGCCGTGGATGGGCTGATGGACGACTACACCGCCGGAAACATCACCAGCGCCGGGCACCGCCGCTGGCAGCTGAGCCCCGCCCTGAAAAAGGTTGGCTTCGGCTATGTAAATAACGGAAACGGCTACCGCTCCTTCGTAGACGAGAAGGTCTTCGACCGGAACGAGGGCTTCTCCAGCGCCCACTCCATGGACTACGATTCCTTCGGCTGGCCCGCCGCCGGGTACTTCCCCAACGATATGGCCTTTTTCAGCGGCCACACGCCCTGGACCGTGGAGCTGAACCCCGACGTTTACGCCAAGCCCAGCGGCATTACCGTCAAAATCTCCGGCGGCGGAAAGAACTGGACCCTTTCCGGCAGCTATCCGGCGGCGGATTCCGGGAAATACCTCCATGTGGAAGCGGGGGACCCCTGGAATTACGGCGGCAGCCACTGCATCATTTTCCGGCCCGACGGCGTGACGAAGTACGAGGGTGTTTACACGGTGGAGATCGACGGATTGAAGCATAAGGACGGCTCCGCCGCGCCCTTTGCTTACACGGTGGAGTTCTTCAGCACAGCCGCCTCCAGCCAGCCCAGCACTCCCGAAAAGCCCTCGACCCCCAGCACCCCCAAGCCCAGCACTCCCGAGAAGCCCTCGACTCCCAGCACCCCCAAGCCCAGCACTCCTGAGAATCCCTCGACCCCCAGCACTCCCAAGCCCAGCACTCCTGAGAATCCCTCGACTCCCAGCACTCCCAAGCCCTCCGGGTCCTCCGGCAGCAAGTCCAACCCCTTTGCGGATGTGCCCAACGGCTCTTATTACTATGACGCGGTGCTCTGGGCGCTGGAGGAGGGCGTGACCGGAGGCTTCAGCCCCACGGAGTTCCGCCCCAACGCCACCTGCACCCGGGGCCAGGCCGTGACCTTCCTCTGGCGGGCCAAGGGCTGCCCGGAGCCCAAAACAAAGACCAATCCCTTCCAGGACGTGCCGTCCACCAGCCCCTTCTATAAGGCCATTCTCTGGGCCCAGGAGAACGGAATTGCCGGAGGCGTTACCGCCACTGCCTTCAACCCCGGCGGAACCTGCACCAGCGGGCATGTGGTGACCTTCCTCTGGCGGGCCAGCGGAAAGCCCGCCGCCTCCGGTTCCAGCAGCCTTGCCTCCGCCAACCCCGGCAAGTACTACACCGACGCAGTGGCCTGGGCTGACGCCGCCGGACTGCTGGACGGCGTGGGCGAGGACTTCGCCCCAGCCAATCGTTCCCCCCGGGCGGATATTGTGACGTACCTTTACCGGAGCCTGGCCGGCTGACCGCTGCCCGGAATTACCCGCCTCTTGACAATTCCCCGCCCCGGTGCTATAGTAGCGTTGTCAAATCGGCTATGACGGAGAAGAACCGCCCGGTCCCCCACAGAGAGGGGCGCGCTTGCTGGAAGCGCCCCGCGAGGCCCGGCGGCCGTACCACTCCCGAGCCGCCCGGGATGACCGGGACGGGCCCGCCCGTTACAGCGGAGGCGAGCGGCGGCCCCGTCCGGGGACGCAAGCAGGGTGGAACCGTGGAATGCGTCTTTCGTATCCCACCCCTGATGAAAGATCAGGGGTGGGATTTTTACCCCTGCCCCTTAATACAAGGAGGATTTTTATGAGCGAAGAAAGCAATCTGTATACCTTTGAAAATGAAACCTACCGCAAAACCTATTGGCATACCTGCTCCCACATCCTGGCCCAGGCGGTGAAGCGCCTGTACCCGGAGGTGAAGCTGGCCATCGGCCCCTCCATCGACGAGGGCTTCTACTACGACATGGATTCCCCCTTCCCCTTCACGCCAGAGATCATGGAGAAGATTGAGGGCGAGATGCGGAAAATCTGCAAGGAGAAGCTGAAGCTGGAGCGCTTTGAGCTGCCCCGGGCGGAGGCCGTGAAGTTCATGGAGGAAAAGGGCGAGCCCTTCAAGGTGGAGCTTATCAACGACCTGCCGGAGGACGCGGCCATCAGCTTTTATAAGCAGGGGGAGTTCACCGACCTCTGCGCCGGCCCCCACCTGGACTCCACCGGCCGGGTGAAGGGCAACGCCATCAAGCTCACCGCCTGCAACGCCGCCTACTGGCGGGGGGACTCCAACCGGGAAACCCTCCAGCGCATTTACGGCATCGCCTTCCCCAAGAAGGACGAGCTGGACGACTACATCCA
Source organism: uncultured Oscillibacter sp. (assembly GCA_910585165.1). GTDB lineage: Bacteria > Bacillota > Clostridia > Oscillospirales > Oscillospiraceae > Oscillibacter. Next base: position 13,934 of record CAJUBX010000061.1, read on the forward strand.
GCGCATCGAGGAGGCCAAGAAGCGGGACCACCGCAGGCTGGGCAAGGAGCTGGGCCTGTTCATGCTCCGGGACGAGGGCCCCGGCTTCCCCTTCTTCCTGCCCAAGGGCATGACCCTGAAAAACACCCTGCTGGACTACTGGCGGAAGGTCCACAAGAAGTACGGCTATGTGGAGATCTCCACCCCCATCATGCTCAACCGCCAGCTGTGGGAGCGCTCCGGCCACTGGGACCACTACAAGAACAACATGTACACCACCGTCATCGACGAGGTGGATTTTGCGGTCAAGCCCATGAACTGCCCCGGCGGCATGCTGGTCTACGCCAGCGAGCCCCACTCCTACAAGGAGCTGCCCCTGCGGGTGGGGGAGATCGGCCTGGTACACCGTCATGAGCTCTCCGGCGCGCTGCACGGCCTCTTCCGGGTCCGCTGCTTCAACCAGGACGACGCCCACGTCTTCATGACCCGGGATCAGATGCAGGACGTGATTCAGGAAACGGTGCGGCTTTTTGACGAGGTGTACTCCGTCTTCGGCCTCAGCTATACCATTGAGCTGTCCACCATGCCGGAGGACCACATCGGCACCGTGGAGGAGTGGG
>CAJUBX010000062.1 GCA_910585165.1 uncultured Oscillibacter sp.
GTGGGGAAGTCGTAGCTCTCGCCCTCCACGTCCTGGGGCAGGGCGATGCAGCACGCGCCGGTCTCGGCGGGGTCGGTGAGAACCCGCATGGCACTGATGAGGGCGGTCATGACCTGCTCGGGCCGGGTGATCCGGTCCCAGTACTTGCACACGGGCTTGAACGCGTCGTTGGTGGAGACGGCCAGGGTGCTGCTCTGCTCCAGCTGCTGGAGCACCGGGTCCGGCTGGCGGGAGGCGAAGGTGTCCGCCGGGAAGACCAGCAGGGGGATGTTGTTCACCGTGGCTGTTGCGCAGGCGGTGACCATATTGGCCGCGCCGGGGCCCACGGAGGAGGCGCAGGCGATGATCTGCTTCCGCCCGTTCTGCTTGGCAAAGGCGATGGCCGTGTGGCACATCCCCTGCTCGTTCCGGCCCTGCATGACCTTCAGGCCGCCGGGGTTGGTGTCCAGGGCCTCGCCCAGGCCCACGGCGATGCCGTGGCCGAAGATGGTGAAGAAGCCCTTCACGAATTTGGTCTCCACGCCGTCCATGGAGACGTACTGGTTATCCAGGAATTTCACGATGGCCTGGGCCGTCGTCAGACGAATGGTGTCCATTGGAATCTTCCTCCTTGCTTATCCTTGATAGATGTGGTCGTTGGCGTCGGGCTTCCAGAGCCAGGCGTGCTCCTCGTCGTCGATGCGGGTCTTGAGCCAGGGGTCCCCCTCCAGGTGGCGGATGCCCCAGGCGTAGCACATGGCGTAGCCCGGCGCGGCGGTCTGGGAGTGGAAGCCGCTGGTGATGACGGCAAGGCCGTTGTGCCCGGTCTTGTAGATTTCCCCGTTGGCAAAGCCCGCGCCGAAGCCGTGGGGATAGTCGAAGCGGTAGAAATAGACCTCCGGCTGGGGATGGTGGTGGGGGGGATAGGAGGACCACTTGCCGGGGTGGTTCAGCACCTCGCCCAGGACCATGTTGGAGAAGGGGGCGTTGTCGTGGTCGAAGAAGGTCTTGATCTCCCGCTCCATGCAGCCCAGGAGCTCGCCCTTGTTTCCGGCGTGCTGGGTCTGGACGGTGTCGGGGGTGTACATCACCGCCTCGAAGGGCTTGTCGTTCAAGGTCTTCTGGATGTACAGCTCGCTGTGGACCTTGGCGGTGAGGGTGATCTTCTCCCCCCGGCCCGCCAGAAGGCAGTAGGCCTCGTGGTGGAAGCAGTCGGGACGGTCGGCCTCCACGGTCTTCCCGGCCCACTGGTAGGTCACGGTTCCGGCAAAGAGCAAAACGGCAACTTCCTTTTCGGCTTCCTCAAAGGTGAACGTATCACCGGGCTCCATCACTAGAAGGCCCACGTCCATCTGGGTGCCCATATCGTCCGCCGCCGCGTCGATGTAGGGGTTGTAGCCCTGCTTGAGCTCCGCGTTCTTGCTGAAATAGGTCATTGGAATCATCTCCAAAATCAAAATTCAAATCATTTTCGCCGCGGCATGTACGTGGCGAAAATACCCCGGCCCGTGCGCCCTTGGGGCGCACACACCAGTGACCGGCGTCACTGGTGGAGGGGGAGGTCGAGGGGGGGCCTGCTCCCCTTCGAATCAAAGCCCCGTGTGCTCCTTGATGTACTTCCGGCCCTTCATGGCGTACTCCAGGGGGTTGGCCTTGGCGGGGTCCTGCTCGGCTTCCACCAGCAGCCAGCCCTGGTAGCCCGCGTCCGAAAGCACTTTGAACACAGGGTCGAAGTCCACATTGCCGTCGCCGGGGACGGTGAACGCGCCGCTGCGGACGGACTGGAGGAAGCTCCAGTTATTCTTCCGAGCCTCCTCCACAACGGGAAGCCGCATATCCTTCAGATGCACGTGGCCCACGCGGTCCACGTACTTCTTCAGCATGGCAAGGGGGTCCTCCCCGGCGAAGGTGAAGTGGCCGGTATCATAGCAGAGGAACACGTACCGGGGATCGGTATTGGCCATCATGCGGTCGGTTTCCTCGCTGGTCTGGACCACGGTGCCCATATGGTGGTGGAAGCAGAGCTTGAAGCCCCGGTCCGCGGCGATCTTGCCCAGCTTGTTTAACCCGTCGCAGAAGCGGTCCCACTCGGCATCGTCCATGACGTGCTTGTGGCCTCCGGTTAGAATAGGGGTGTCCATCTGGCCCTGGATGGAATAGCTCTGCTCGCTGACGTTGATGCGGTTGGCGCCCACGGCGGCCAGGAAGTCCAGATTGGCGGTAAAGTCCTTTTCCTCCTCCTCGAAGGGGCGGGTCAGGATAAAGGAGGAATACCAGCGGCTGGCGATGCGCATGCCCCTGAGGTCCAGGGCCTTTTTCAGCTCCGCCGGATCGGAGGGGTACTTGTTGCCGATTTCGCAGCCGGTAAAGCCGGCCAGAGCCATCTCGCTGACAATCTGCTGAAAGGTATTCTCGGCTCCCAGCTCCGGCATATCGTCGTTGCACCAGCCGATGGGCGCGATGCCGAGGTTCACGTTGTTCGGATCAAACATTGGGAAACAACCTCCTTGAAAATAATTGTCCCGGGTATCCCCGGGCCCTCTGGGTCAAAGGTGAAAACCGGCGGAAGCAGGGCGTTCCCGCAATCGTTTTCGCTATAAAGAAATTAGCATTTTTCCATTGAAAAATCAACGGTTTTTCTCCGCGTTCCAGAAATTTTTCCGAATTCGCCAAAGGTTCTCCGGCTTTTTTTACGCTTTGACGGAAGGACCGAAACTTTTACGCAAACGTTCACATTTTTGCACGCGCTCACCAGCGGTCCGTCCAGCCCACGGCGCCCCCCTCCGCCTCGAAGGGCTCGGGAAAGGCGCTTGACGCCAGCATCTCCTCCCGGATGGCGGCGGAGAGGTCCGGGACGGTTCCGGGCCCGTAGGAGGCGAAGGCGGCGCTGTCTATAAGTACCGCCCCGGCCCGCTCCATGTCCTCCAGGTTCACCCGCTGAATCTCCTCCGTCTGGGAGGAGCAGCAGTCCGTCAGCACCACGGCGTTATACTCCAGGGCGATGGCGTCGTAGCAGGTGGTGCGGACGCAGTTGGGGGTGGTGGTGCCCGCCAGAATCACCGTCCGCACGTCCAGGCGGCGGAGGATCAGGTCCAGCTCCGTCTGGAAAAAGGCGCTCCACCGGGGCTTGATGATGGCGTAATCCCCCGGCTGGGGGCGGAGGGACTCCGGAGCCTGGGCGCTGTTGGGCCCGGAGGAGGCGGGGCGGCAGGCGTGGCCCCCGGCCTTCCAGGCGGCGTAGCGGGTCAGCTCCACGTCGCTGCCGTCGGCGCGGTAGATGCGCTTGACGAAAAAGACGGGGATGCCCTTGCTCCGGGCCAGGTCGCAGGCGCGGGCGCAGGCGGGGACGGTGGCCTGGGCCCCCCGGATGCAGTGGCCGCCCCGGCGGTCCACAAAGCCGTTTTCCATGTCGATGAGGATGAGGGCGCTGCGGGTGGGATTGGGTTTCACGGCAAACACTCCTTTTCACAGTTTTCACAGGCGAAGGTTCCGGCGGCGCAGAGGGGACAGCGGAACAGGCTCATTCCCCGCTCCCTCCCGTCACGTCGTTGATCCACTTCCCGCCCCGGACCCGCCAGAGGCACAGGGGGAATTTGACCACGCTCTCCAGCTGGATGGCAAAGGCGATGGGCCAGCAGCCCAGGCGGAGCACCAGGGCCGCCAGGGCCGTAGCCGGGAGGCACACCACCCACTGGGGGGCGATGTCCAGCACCGTGGACCACAGCACGTCGCCCCCGGCCCGGAGGACCCCGGTGACGGCGGAGATGGCGCAGGCATGGAGGGGGATGGAGGCGAAGCCCATGACGGCCAGGGCCGTGGCAATCTCGGCGGAGAGGCCGTAGAGCTTGAAGAGGGGAAAGACCACCGGGACAAAGACCAGGGGCACCAGGGCGATGGAGAACGCGGCCAGAACCGCCCCCACCAGCACGGCGAACCAGAGGAGGGTCCGGCTCAAATCCATGACCTTCTCCCGGCCCTGCCCCTCGCCGATGGCCTTGCCCACCATCACCGCCGTGGCGGCCCCCAGGCCGAAGCACACCACCAGGAACAGCCGGTTCAGATTGCCCATGACGGCGTTGGCCGCCAGCATCTCCACGGAGTCGTCGGTGTAGCCCAAAATCACCGTCAGCAGGGAGTTTCCAAGGCCCCATACGGTTTCGTTGAAGACCACGGGGGAGGCGTACTTCACGAAGCGCCGCAGCATGTCCAGCCCCGGGCGGAAGAACAGCCCCAGGTGCAGCGGAATCAATTTGCTCCGCAGGGCGCAGAAGGCGCAGATGGCGAATTCGCTGATCCGGGCCAGAAGGGTGGCGATGGCGGCCCCGGCCACCCCCAGGGCGGGGAAGCCGCCGTTTCCGAAAATCAGCAGGTAGTTCAGCCCCGTATTCAGTATGGTGGAAAAGCCGAACAGCTTCATGCCGAAGCCCGGGTCCTCCACGCTGCGCCGGGCGCTGACATAGATGGAGGAGAGCATGTTGAACACATAGGAAAAGCCGATGACCCGGAGGTAGGGGGCCCCCAGAAGGCTGAGGGCATGGCTGTTGGAGAGAAGGTCCATCACAGGCACCGGGAAGGCGCAGAAAACCAGGGCCAGGGGCAGCGTGACGGCGGTCCCCAGCAAAGACGCAACGCCCAGGGCGCGGCTGACGCTCCGCTCGTCCCCCTTGCCCCAGTACTGGCTCACCAGGATGCCCAGGCCGCTTTGAAAGCCGAAGACAATGCTGGTGAGGAGGAACACGGGGACATTGGCGGTGGTGACGGCGGCCATCTCGGCGTTTCCCAGGCGGGAGACCATGAAGGTGTCGATGAGGCCCAGGGAGAAGGTGATGAGGTTCTGGAGGATCATGGGCAGGGAGAGCTTAAAGAGCCGTTTGTAAAAGCCGGGCTCCCGGCGGAGAAAGTTGAACATAAAGCTCCTTTATCAAATCAAACCGGTATTCCAAATCTTACAGCATGGGCATCCGGGTATCCCGGTGCCGCCGGAGGGCCTGAGCGCAGGCGTCGATCTCCTCAAACGTGGTCTCCGGGCCGAAGCTGAGGCGGATAACCCCGGCGGCCACCCGCTTGGGAAGTCCCAAGGCGGCGACGACATGGCTGGGCTTTCCCTGGTGGCAGGCGGACCCGGCGGAAATGCAGATTCCCTGGCTTCCCAGGTCGTTGACCATATTCTGGCTGGGCCACCCCGCCAGGGAGACGGAGAGAATGTGGGGCGCGGTCCCCGCCCCTACGGGAACCATATCCGGAATGGACAGCAGCTTCTCCCGGGCATAGGCGCGGAGGGCCTCCAGATGGGCCCGGTCCTCCTCCAGGCGCTCCAGGCGCAGCTCCGCCGCCCGGGCGAAGCCCGCTATCTGGGCCGTGGCCTCCGTCCCGGCCCGGAGGCCCCGCTCCTGCCCCCCGCCCGCCAGGAGGGGACGGGGATTTTTCACCCGGGGGCCGATATACAGTGCGCCGCAGCCCTTGGGCCCGCCGATCTTGTGGGCGGAAACCGACACGAAATCCGCCCCCAGGGCCCGGGCGGAAAACGTGGTGAGGCCCTGGACCGCGTCGGTGTGGAGGAGGGTATGGGGATTCCGGGCGGGGAGGCCCCGGGCCGCCTCCGCCACGGGGTACACGGTCCCAAGCTCGTTGTTCACCAGCATGAGGGACACCGCCGCCGTGTCCGGCCGGACGGCCTCCAGCACCTGGGCGGCGGTAATCGTCCCGTCCCGGTCCGGCGCAAGATACGTCACCTCACAGCCCTCCCGCTCCAGCTGCTTGCAGGTTTCCAGCACGGCGCTGTGCTCCACCGCCGTGGTGACGATGTGCTTTCCCGCGTGCCGGTTCTGCCACGCAGCGGCCCGGAGGGCCCAGTTGTCCCCCTCGGTGCCGCAGGAGGTGAAGTACAGCCGCTCCGCCGGGCAGTCCAGGGCGGCGGCCACGGCGCAGCGCCAGCCCTCCACGCGCTTTTTCATCTCCGCGCCCAAGGGGTACTGGGAGCTGGGATTGCCGTACTGCTCCGTCAGGACTTCTATCATGGCGTCCGCCACGGCCCGGGGGACGGGAGTGGTGGCGGCGTGGTCCAGGTAAATCATATGGCAAAAAACTCCTTTCCGGGGGCTTGCCCAAAAGAGGGGATTCCAGTATAATGAGGCATGCCAAGCTATTATAAAGGACAAACGTACAAAGCGCAAGGAGAATCTGAGCCATTATGAAAGTCGCCATCTATACCCTTGGCTGCAAGGTGAACCAGTACGAGACCCAGGCCATGGAACGGGAGCTCCGGGCCCGGGGCCACGAGACCGTCCCCCTCAGCCAGGAGGCCGACGCCTATGTCGTCAACACCTGCTCCGTCACCGCCTCCGGGGACCAGAAATCCCGCCAGGCCGTCCACCGCCTCCGCCGGAAGCACCCGGAGGCCGTGGTGGCCGTGTGCGGCTGCTGGTCCCAGACCCACGCCGCTGAAGGCCGGGCCCTGGGGGCCGACCTGCTGGCGGGCACCGGGGACCGCATGGGCTTTTTGGGCCTTCTGGAGCGGGCCGTCCGGGAGCGCGCCGCCTCCCCGGAGGGCGGGACCCCCCTGGAGGCCGTGGACCCGCCCTTTGACCGGCGGCATTTTGAGTGGCTCCCCGCCGGGGGGCTGGAGGGCCGGACCCGTGCCCTTTTAAAGGTGGAGGACGGCTGCGCCAACTTCTGCTCCTACTGCATCATCCCCTACGCCCGGGGCCCGGTGCGCTCTTTGCCCATGGGCGAGGCGGCGGTCCAGGCGGCGGAGCTGCAAAACCAGGGGTATCAGGAAATCGTGCTGACGGGCATCGAGATTTCCTCCTGGGGCCGGGACCTCTGCCAGGGGACCACCCTCATCGACCTGATGGAGGCCGTCAGCGCCGCCGTGCCCGGCGTGCGTCTGCGCCTGGGAAGCCTGGAGCCCCGGACCGTTACGGAGGAGTTCTGCGAGCGGGCGGCGCTGCTGCCGGATTTGTGTCCTCAGTTCCACCTCTCCCTCCAGAGCGGATGCGATGCGACGCTCAAGCGGATGCGGCGGAAGTACGATACCGCCCGGTATCTCCAGTCCGTGGAGCTTTTGAAGAGGTCCTTCCGCCATCCGGCCATTACCACGGACCTGATCACCGGCTTTCCCGGAGAGACGGAGGAGGAGTTCCAGGAGACCCTGGACTTTATTCAAAAATGCGGCTTCGCCCGGATGCACATTTTCCCCTACTCGGAGCGTCCCGGAACTCCGGCGGCGGAGATGGAGCAGGTGCCCAAGGCCCTCCGGGGGGCCCGGGCCCGCCGGGCGGCGGAGGCCGCCGCCGCCATGCGCTGCGCCTTTCTGGAGGAGTGCGTGGGCCGGACGGAGGAGGTGCTCTTTGAGCAGCCCGCCGGGGAGGAGGGCCTGTTCCTGGGCCACGCCCCCAACTACGCGGAGGTGCTGGTCAAAGGAACGGACCTGCACAATCAGATTCGCCCCGTGCGCGTCACCCGGACCGACGGGGAAGTCCTGTTCGGGGAACTGGAGGAGTGAGGACATGAGAAGCCACTTTTTCGCCTACATCTCCCGGATGCGGTTCATCCAGCGCTGGGCGCTGATGCGCAACACCGCCCCGGAGAACGTCCAGGAGCACAGCCACCAGGCCGCCGTCCTGGCCCACGCCCTGGCGGTGATCCGAAACGAGAAATTCGGCGGGGCCGTGGACCCCGGAGCGGTGGCGGCGGCGGCGCTGTACCACGACGCCAGTGAAATCCTCACCGGGGACATGCCCACCCCCATTAAATATGATAATCCCGCCATCCGCAGCGCCTACAAGGACGTGGAGGCCGTGGCGGAGCGCAAGCTCCTGGCCATGCTGCCCCGGGAGCTCCAGGGGGCCTACGCCCCGGTGCTCACCGACGTGGACCCGGAGGTGGAGCGGCTTGTCAAGGCGGCGGACAAGCTCTCGGCCTACATCAAATGCGTGGAGGAGCTGAAGGCCGGAAACGCCGAGTTCCGGGAGGCCGCCGCCCAGACCCGGCGGGCCCTGGAGGATTTCGGCCTGCCGGAGGTCCGCTATTTCCTGGAGACCTTTATGGAGAGCTTTTCCCTGACGCTGGACGAGCTGAAATAGGAGGGAACTTTTTCCCCCCTTTCCCCGTCTAAAGGGAAAACCGAAGAAGCTGGAGGGATTTTTATGAAACGCCTGCTTTCCCTGACCCTGGCCGCCGCACTGCTGGCGGCGCTGGCCCTGCCCGCCGCCGCGGCGGAGGAAACCCAGGACGCCCGCCTGGCCAGGACCGCCGCCCTGGTGAAGAAAACCCTGGACCTGGACACGGAGGCTTACGAGCGCTTTCGCGGCGGCGTGTCCGAGGACGCGGTTCCCGTCTGGGATTTAAGCTGGGAGGGGGAACGGCGCTCCCTCTCCGTCTCCGCCCTGGAGGACGGGACCGTGGTCAGCTTTTACCGCTGGGAGTCCTCCCCCTCGCCCAATTGGGAGCGGGCCGCCTTCCCCGCCTTCCCGGAAAACAGCGGGGCGCAGAACCGTGCGGCGGCGGAGGCGTTCCTGGCCCGGGTCCTGCGGAAGGGGGAAACCGTGGAGCTGAAGGACGCGGAGGGCGCGGACTCCCTTTCCGGCCCCCAGGGGTCCTGGTCCGGGACCATCGCCTTAAACGGCCTGCCCTCCCCCCTGCACTACTCCATCCGGGTGGAGGACGGCCTGGTGGAGCACTTTGACCGGGACGTGCCCGAAACTGCGGCGGTGGGCGGCGTGCCCTCCCCTGATGCGCCCGCCTCCGACAACCAGGCGGCGAAGGACCTGGCCGGAACGCTGAAGCTCCGGCTGGAGTATGTACTGGCGGAGCCCGGCGGCACCCGGGCCGTCCTGCGCTACGTGCCGGAAAGCGCCCACTCCTTCCTGGCGGACGCGAAAACCGGGGCGCTCATCGACCTGACGGAGCTGGAGGAGCAGATGAGCCGGGGTTACCGCGCCGTCTCCGGCGGAGCCGCCAACGCCCCTGCCCCCACCGCCAAGGAGTCCGCCGCCGACGAGGCCGGCCTCACAAAAGCGGAAGAGGAGGGCGTGCGGCAGCTGGAGGGCGTTTTGCCCAAGGAGGACCTGGACAAGGTCCTCCGGGCCCAGAGCGCTTACGGCCTTCGGGGCTACGCCCTGACGGGCGCGTCTTATGCAGGCGAGCCCGGGGAGGACGGCCGGGAGGGCCGGGTCCTCTGCACATTGCGCTACGCCCGGACCGACGGCGGGGCGCGCCTGACCCGGAACATCACGGTCAACGCCAAGACCGGGGATGTGGAGAGCGTCTGGTCCTCCGCCCCCTATGGACGGGAGAGGAAGGTCACGGAGGAGGAGGCCCTGCAAAAGGCGGAAGCCTTCCTCAAAACTTACTGCCCGGGCCGGAGCCTGGTCCTTTACCAGGAAAACGGCGGAATCATGCCCTGGCGGACGGAGAGCCAGCCCTACTGGCGCTTCACCTTCGCCCAGGCGGCAAACGGCCTGCCCTTCCGGGAAAACGCCGTCACCATCAGCATCGACGGCGCGGACGGGTCGGTCTACGGCCTCTCCTCCTCCTGGGATGAAGGCGTAACCTTCGACAGCGCCGACGGCCTCATCTCCATGGAGACGGCCCTGGCCGCCTGGGCGGGGACCTATGAAACGGAGCTTGCCTACCGGAGCGTTCCCCGGAAGCTGACGAAGTCCGACCCGGCCCAGGCCAGCCTTCTGGAGCAGGGAATGGAGTATTTCTACGCCCTCCGCCTGACCTACGGCCTGGAGCGGGAGGAAGCCTACGCAGGCGTGGACGCCAAAACCGGCGCGCCCGTCCGGGAGGAGCAGGGCGCCCGGAAAACGCCCCCGGCCTACACGGACCTGGACGGAAGCGGCGCGCAGGCGGACATCGAGAAGCTGGCGCAGTACGGCATAGGCTACGCCGGGGGCAGATTCCGCCCCGGCAAATCCCTCACCCAGTGGGAGCTTGCGGCCCTGGTGAGCAGCCTCCAGGGCTTGGCCCTGGACCCAGAGTCCGCCGGGGAGGACGAACGGGAGAACGCCTATTTCACCGCTTACCGCCTGGGCCTCCTCCGGGCCCCGGAGCGGGACGACGAAGCCCTCCTCACCCGGGGGGACCTTGTCCGCATGCTGCTGGACGCCGCCGGGTACGGCCCCGCCGCAAGGCTCGGCGGAATCTATACCTGCGCCTATTCCGACCGGGCCTCCATCCCGGAAGGGGAGCTGGGCTATGCTGCCATAGCCCAGTCCTTGGGCATGGCGGAGGGAACCTACGCCGGGACCCGGACCGCCACCCGGGCCGAGGCAGCCTCCATGCTCTGCCGCCTTCTGGAGCGGGCGGCCTGAACGGCGCAAAAAAGCGGGGACTGCGAAAAGCAGTCCCCGCTTTTTTATCCCGCTTCCAGTATGCCCGCCAGGGCCTCCAGCGCCTCCCCCGCGTCGGGGCCCTCGGCGCTCAGCGCCACCTCGCCCTGGTCCCGCATCAGGGAGAGGAAGCCCAAAAAGCTCTTGGCGTTGACGCAGTGTCCGCCCCGGGCGATGGTGATTTGGCTTGCGAAGCCGCTGGCCGCCTTGATGAAGCCGGTAGCGACCTGGTCCAGCTTCTCCTCCGGAATTTGTACGACTGCCGTGCGATTCATTTGCCCACTCCGTTTCGTCAATAATTGGAGCTAGTATACCACGCTTTCCGCCGGAGGCCAATTTTTATTAAAGAACTTTGCAGGGACAAACCGCATTTTCGTCGACTCCCCAAAAAGGAAGCGGGGGAGCGGGGGAGAAATTGTTAAATATTCTTAGAGCCTATCCGCAAATAATCCGCACACGGCTTGCTTGCATATTTTGGGTCATACTTCGTTGTATTTCCTTGCCGGGCGTCAGCCCGCCTGTGGAAATACGCCTTGTCTAACCCAAAATCTGACGGCGCAATCTGTGCACATCTTATTCACGGATAGGCTCTTAAGAATTTCCGCCGGGGAGAAAATTTGAAAAAGGGCTTGACTTTGGAAAAAGCTCTGGTATAATAACTACTGTTCTTCTTGGCGGAAAACTGAATGCCGCCCCGGCGGAGCCGCCGGGGACACGATGGAGAAGTCGCCTAGTTGGTCGAGGGCGCATGATTGGAAATCATGTAGGCCCCTAAAGGGTCTCGAGGGTTCGAATCCCTCCTTCTCCGCCACGCTGGAGCAAGCTGACGCTTGCTCCAGCTTTTTTATGCGCTCTCCAGGCGGCGCCCCTCCCTCCGGGTCCTCACGACTCCTCCCCGCAGGGCCGGTAAACCGAGGTCAGCACCCGCTCCGCCGCCGGAGCCTCGGGCTTTTCCACCCGGAGGAGAATCTGCTCCCCGGCGGCCTTTCCCAGCTCCTCCACAGGCTGGATGATGCGGTCCACCTGGTCGTAATAGAACTCATAGGCCCGGGTGTCGTAATCCACAAAGCTCACCAGCTCCAAATCCCGCCGGGGCTGGAGGCCTTTCCCCCGCAGGTAGGCGATGGTGACGGAGGCCATAAGCCCCTGGCACACCAAAATCGCGTCGCAGCCCCGCTCCAAAAGCCGGTCCAGGCAGGGCGGCGCGCTGTTTTCCATGGAGTCTCCGCAGACGATCAGCTCCTCGTCCTGGGGCAGGCCGCAGTCCGCCGCCGCCGCCCGGTAGGCGGCGATGCGCTCCCTGGTGGTGGAGAGCCGGGGCAGGCCGCCGACAATGCCGATGCGCCGCTTTCCCCGCCCCACCAGGCGGCATACGCTGCGGTAGATGGGCTGGAAGTTGGAGACGGAGACCGCAGGATACGTCTGGTTTTCAAAGGTCCGGTCCACCAGCACCACCGGAAACCCGGCGGGGATCAGCGCCTCCAGGCGGCTGAAGCCGTCCATGGTGCTGGCGATTAAAAGCCCGTCCACCAGGCCCGCCGTCAGCAGGCGGAGGTTCATCTCCTCCCGCTCCATGTTCTCCTTGGTGTTGGCGATGATCAGATGGTAGCCCTGGGCGGAGAGCTCGTTTTCCGCCGACTCGATGATGGTGCCGAAAAACTTGTTGGAAATGTCGGGGACGATGAAGCCGATGGTCTTTTTCTTCCCCGTGCGGAAGCTCCGGGCGGAGGCGTCGGGGGTGTAGCCCAGCTGGCGGATGGCCTGGCAGACCTTCTCCCGGGTGCCGCCGGAGACATAGCGGGTATTGTTGATGGTGTGGGAGACCGTGGCGGTGGAGACCCCCGCCAGCCGGGCCACGTCGCTGATGGTGACTTTCATGGGCGAAATCCTTTACGTAACTGAGAAGTTTTTTGCGCAAACGCCGTTAACTTTTTGTAGTATAAGGCAGCTTTCGGCTTCCGTCAAGCGTTTTTGACACTTTTTGGCAAAGGAATTTTTTTCTTGCCATCCGCCCCTCCTTTGTGCTATACTCGTTCGCGGCAGGTGCCATCACCCTGCCCGCCCCGTGGGCGGACTAAAAAAATGGAGGAATTTCATCATGTCCAAAACCCGTTTTCGCACCCGGAATCTGGCCCTGGCCGGCCTTGTCGCCGCCATTTACGCGGCGGCCACCCTGATTCTGCCCATTCCCCAGTACTTAGGCGTCCAGTTCCGCGCGGCGGAGGCATTGACGGTGCTTCCCTTCCTGTTTCCGGAGGCCATTCCCGGCCTGGCGGTGGGCTGCTTTTTGGCGAACCTCCTGGGCTCCCCCATCATGCTGGACTGGGTGTTCGGAACCCTGGCCACGCTGCTGGCGGCTCTGTGGAGCCGGAGAATGCCCAATTTGTACCTGGCCGCCCTGCCCCCAGTGATCTGCAACGCGGTCATTGTGGGCGCGGAAATCGCCTGGTTCGTGGTGCAGGACGGCGGGGCCTTCTGGCCCGCTTACGCCTTGAACGCCCTGACCGTGGGGCTGGGGGAGCTGGCGGCATGCTATCTTCTGGGCGTGCCCCTGGCCCGGCTGCTGGGAAAAACCCTGGGGGTCCCGGAGCGCCTGGAGGCCCGGTGAAACGAGGACAAGCGGGACCGCGTTTGCGGTCCCGTTCCCATTTCCGCTTCTCAGGCCCAGTCGAAGTTCTCCTTCCCCGCCCCGGCCTCAAAGTGGTACTTCCCGATGCCCAGGTCCACACCGGAAAGCGCCCCGCCGCCATAGGCCATAGAGACCCTGCGGCCCTCTCCCCGGATGGTAAACGCCTGCCTGTTTAACGCCGTGGGGGCCAGCAGGACGGCCTCCACGCCCCGGTCGAACCACTCCGGCGCTTTACCGTTGTAGGCGGCGATTTCCTCCGGTTTCCTGGACTTGTGGGGGACGCCCGGAACCGCGCCGCAGCCCACGGCAATGAGGCCCAGGATTTTTTCCGCCTCCGGGGCGGCCCTCCGGCTCACGCCCCCGCGGCTGAAGGTCCCTCCCACCCACCAGGAGTTCAGTCCCAGGGTCTGGGCCAGGAGCATCACGTCCGCCCCGCAGTAGCCCACGTCCTCCTCCAGGCCGGGACGGTTCCGCCCCGCCAGAATGACGTAATTCCGCACCCCCTTGGCCAGAACCAGCCGAAGGAGGGGGCCGAACGCCCCGGTATCCTCCACCGCCAGGCTCATGGCAAGGTCAAAGGCTTCGTTGTTTTTCTCAATCCGGTCTCTCAGCCGGCGGCAGATATCTTCCGGAATTTTCCGGCCCGTGTAGCGGCGGACCGTGTGGCGGCTTTGCATCGCCTCCTGGATGGTCATAAAGGCACCTCCGGTTTTTGGAATTTTTTTATTTTATCACATTTCCCGCCCGGGCGGGAAAATTTTTTTAAACTTCAAAATTATGTGACAAATTCCCCTTCCCCGTCGTACAATCAGTGAGAGTACTCTTAGAACCTGTTTAAAATCTTTGGCAAGGGAATGAGAAAGAGGGATAATAAGGGAAACCAGGCGGGAGCATAGGAAAGATGAGACAGTACCCAAGAGATATCAGCCGGGAAAAATATGAGATGGTCCGAGAGGATTTAGTGGAGAAGTTTCTGGTGGATGGCGGTTATTCCGGTGAACGCTTCGCCAATCAAGTGAAGGACATTTGTGGTGCGCAGGTCGAGGTGGTAAAGCGCAATGAATTACACAAATTTGTCGTTCTCCCCCGCCGCTGGGTGGTTGAGCGGCTGTTCGGCTGGCTTGATAAATTCCGCAGACTTTGGAAAAATTGTAAGCGCAAACTCCTTATTCCTGCTCAAATTCTTACCTTTGCTCTCATCGCTATCCTTATCAGTAGATTTTAAACAGGCTCTGAGTGGACGGATGAGGATTTCGTCCGGTTCGCTCAAAAGATGCAGAGCGCCTTGGCGAAACAGCCCGTGAGCGCTAAACTGACCCCGGAGCTGGCAGAGGCCAAAGCCCGGGCATCACTGACGGAACCAGCCCCGGCGCGTTTTGTACCAGGGCCCAGGCGGCGGTCATGACGCTTAGGGCAACGAGAAAATAAAGAAATAGTTATTTCCGATGATCGGGCGGGCCTGTATGACAAAAAGCCCTGATTCAGTGTTATTAGTTTGTTAGAGCCTGTTTAGAGCCTATCCGTAAATAGGTGAATGTGATAAAATACCCACCAAGGTAGGTGG